>JAHJQT010000035.1 GCA_018819085.1 Patescibacteria group bacterium | reverse complement strand
GATAAAGATAGTTAGTCGTTATCTTTTGGAGAATCCTGAATCGGCCATAGAGATTGAACGAGACAAATTACCACCTATTCCAGCAGTATTAATTAACTTAATCAGGTAATTGTTCTTTCTGAGCGGCTAGTCGTTTTTTACGATCAGCCGCTTTTTATATTATGTACCTTAGAAATCTAAAAAAATCTAACCAGGCACGGCCTTATTCGCACAACCTTGCTTCGCAAGGATGTAGCTCTGTAAGGCCATGCCTGTCCATCTTGCTAAGGCAAGTTTTTTTTGTTCTCAAGGCACGGCCTCTTTACCTTATTGGTTTTTTTATGTAGGATATAAATATAAATATGAATGAATTTTTTAGAAATTTTATAGAAAATTTAGGTCCATGGTTTTATTCTCATGGCATAAAAATAATCCTCATTATAATCGGAGCTTATTTAGTTCGTAAATTTGCAGGAGTTTTTATAGATAAAATTATAAGGAAGGCAATTGTTTCAAATAATTTTTTAAGCGGAGAAGCAGAAAAGAAAAGAGAGGATACCTTAATTAAGGTTTTTGAAGGAGCTCTAAGAGTAATAATCTGGTTAGCTGCTGTTTTAATGATTGTATCTGAATTTGGAATAAATATTGGTCCACTCTTAGCTGGTGTTGGAGTAATCGGATTAGCTGTTGGATTTGGATCTCAATATGTTCTCCGCGATTTTTTTACAGGTCTTTTTATTATTCTAGAAAATCAATATAGAGTTGGAGATATGATTTGTGTTGGAAAAGTTTGCGGTATGGTTGAAAGTATTAATTTAAGAGTTACTGTTTTACGCGATACTGATGGAATTATATACTATGTTCCTAATGGAGAAATAAAAATAGTTAGTAATAAAACTAAGTAATTTTTTAGAGAATTGACATTAGTAATTTAATCTGCTATTTTTACATACATGCCGACAATTCAACAATTAGTTAAAAAATCAAGAAGAACTTTAAGAAAGAAACCAAAAGCACCTGCTTTATGGCGTAGTTTTAATTTATTAAAAAATAAACCAAGCAGAAAACCATCTCCATTTAAACGTGGGGTTTGTATTAAGGTCTATACAGTCACTCCTAAGAAACCTAACTCAGCTTTACGTAAAGTAGCTAGAGTAAGATTAACAAATGGAATGGAAGTAACAGCATATATTCCAGGTGAAGGTCATAATTTACAAGAGCATTCAGTCGTTATGATTAGAGGAGGCAGAGTAAGAGATTTACCTGGAGTTCGTTATCATGTAGTTAGAGGAGTTTTAGATTCAGAAGGAGTTGGAGGTCGTATGCAAAAAAGAAGTCGTTATGGAACGAAGAGAGTAAAAGCTGGTGGAGGTGGAGCAAAAACTAAAGAAGCTCCTGCCTCGTCGGCAGACGGGCCAGCTGAAGCTCCAGCTGAAGAACCAGCTAGTGAATAAAAATTATTAAATTATAAAAAAATGCGTAGAAAAAGAAGTGTCAAAAGAATAATCAATCCAGACCCTAAATACGATAATGTTTTAGTGGCTAAATTTATTAATCACCTCATGAAGGGTGGAAAGAAATCAGTTGCTCAAAATATTCTCTATAAATCTTTTGATATCATTAAAAAAACTATAAAAGATAAAGAACCTTTGGATATTTTTGATGAAGCCATTAAAAATACTTCTCCTTTTGTTGAAGTTAAGTCAAGGAGAATTGGTGGAGCTCATTATCAGGTTCCAAGAGAAGTTAAAGGTGAAAGAAAAGTTACCTTGGCTATGAGATGGATTATTAATGCTTCTAGAGGTAAAAAAGGAAAATCAATGAGTCAGAGACTTGCCGAGGAATTACTTGAAGCTTATAAAAATGAAGGAATAGCTATTAGAAAAAAACAAGATATGCACAGGATTGCTGAAGCCAATAAGGCCTTTGCCCATTTTTCTTGGTAAACAATCATGTCTAGAAAATATAAATTTAAAAATATAAGAAATATAGGTATTATCGCTCATATCGATGCTGGTAAAACTACTATCACAGAAGGCATCCTATATCTCACAGGAATTACTCATAAAATCGGAATAGTTCATGGAGGCGATACTCAAATGGATTGGATGGAGCAGGAGAAAGAAAGAGGTATTACAATTACTTCTGCGGCTACAACTTGTTTCTGGATTCCAAAACATTACGCTCCTCAAGATCCTGACAAAGAGTACCTTATTAATATAATTGATACGCCGGGTCATATTGATTTCACAGTTGAAGTTCAGCGTTCTTTAAGGGTGCTTGATGGTGCTGTGGTTGTTTTTGATGGAAAAATGGGAGTAGAACCTCAATCTGAAACTGTCTGGCGTCAATCTGATAAGTTCAACGTTCCTCGTCTTTGTTTTATTAATAAAATTAATCAAGTAGGAGGAGATTTCTATAAAAGTCTAGATTCAATAAAAGATCGTTTAACTTCAGATGTATATCCATTACAAATACCTATTGGTTTTGAAAAAGATATAAAGGGTGTTGTTGATTTAGTAAAAATGAAAGCTTATGTCTATAATGATTTTCATGATAAAGAATTAATAGAAGAAGAAATTCCTGAAGATTTAAAAGAAAAAGCTGAAAAATATAGGCAAGAGCTTCTTGAAAAAATAGTGGAATCTGATGATGCATTAACTGAAAAATATCTTAATAATAAAGAAATTACTGAACAAGAATTTGTTAAAGCTATAAGAGAATGCACTTTAGCTGGAAATATTTTTCCTGTTTTTTGTGGAGATGGTCGTGGAGTAATAATGGAAACATTATTAGACGCTGTTGTTAATTATCTTCCAGCTCCTGTTGATTTACCTCCAGTTACTGGAATTGAACCTAAAACAGATAAAGAAATTACAAGAGAAACATCTGATGACGCTCCTTTCTCTTCTTTAGCTTTTAAAATAGCGACTGACCCATATGTAGGTCATTTATGTTATTTTAGAATCTATTCTGGGATTCTTGAAAGTGGTTCATATATTTTAAATACTTCGACTAATAAGAAGGAGAGAGTTGGTAGAATTGTAAGAATGCATGCTAATAAAAGAGAAGAGGTTAAAGAAGTTTATGCTGGTGATATTGCTGCAATTGTTGGATTAAAAGGAACAACAACTGGTGACACATTATGTGATCCTGAAGAACCTATTATTTTAGAAAACATTGAATTTCCAGAGCCTGTTATTTCTATTGCAATTGAGCCAAAAACAAAAGCTGATCAAGAAAAAATGGCTTTATCTTTAAGAAAGTTAGCTGAAGAGGATCCTACTTTTAAAATAAAAGGAGATCCAGAGACTGGACAAACAATTATTTCAGGAATGGGAGAATTGCATTTAGAAGTTATTGTTGATAGAATGCGTAGAGAATTTAGCGTAGAAGCTAATATTGGAAAGCCGCAGGTTGCTTACAGAGAAACAATTAAAAGTAATTCACAAGCTGAAGGTAAGTACATTAGACAAACAGGTGGTCGTGGACAATACGGACATGTTTTAATTCGTATAGAACCTAAAGAACAAGGTCAAGGATTCGAATTTGTAAATGAAATTAAAGGAGGTATTATTCCACAGGAATATATTCCAGCTATTGGGAAAGGAATTAAAGAAGCAATGGACAGAGGAGTTCTAGCTGGATATCCTTTAGTTGATATAAAAGTTACTTTGTATGATGGATCTTACCATGATGTTGACTCTTCAGAATCAGCCTTTAAAATTGCAGGATCAATGGCATTACAAACGGCTGTTAAAAGAGCTGATCCTATTATACTTGAGCCAATTATGAAGTTACAAGTAACAACTCCTGAAGATTTTATGGGTGATGTTGTTGGTGATATTAATTCTAAGCGTGGAAGAATTGAAAAAATGGAAGATAGGGGAGAACGAAGTAGTTTAATTAAAATAATTGATTCATATGTTCCTTTAGCAAGCATGTTTGGGTACGCAACTCAATTAAGATCAATATCCCAAGGAAGAGCTAACTTCAGCATGGAATTTGATCATTATGAGGAAGTTCCTAAAAATGTAGCAGAAGGTATAATTGGAGAAAAAAAATAAAATAATAAGAATAATTATTATGTGGGAAAAAATAAAAAGAATATTGCAAAAAGAAGGAGGGAAATGTATTATAATAGAGAAAGGTCAACCGACTTATCTAGTAATGAAAGTTGATGATTACGAAATTGATTCAAAAAATAATATATCTTCTGAAATAGAAAAAGTTAATCGTGATATTGATGAAATGAGTTTACGAGAGAAAGAGGAATCTGAAGTAATAGAGCCAAATAACAGAGAGGAAGTTAAGGTAGAAGATTTGCCTTTTTAATAAATTATTGACAGATACATATATTTTTGTTAAGTTTAATATATAAATTAAATAAATTAAATAATAAGTTTTGAAATTAGAAATTAAACTTGAAAATAATGTTTCAGGTTTTATATTCTATTTTTCATAATATTTTATGCCTGAAAAATTTGAAAGAACTAAGCCTCACCTTAATATAGGTACTATTGGTCATGTCGACCATGGAAAAACAACTTTAACAGCTGCTATTTTAAAATGTTTAAAAGCAGCCGGTTTTATGTCACAAGATAAAGGTGTTGATCAAATAGATAATGCACCTGAAGAAAAAGCTCGTGGTTTAACCATTTCTGTTTCTCATGTTGAATATGAGACAGAAAAAAGACATTATGCTCATATTGATTGTCCTGGGCATGCTGATTATATTAAAAACATGATCACTGGTGCTGCTCAAATGGATGGAGGCATTCTAGTTGTTTCTGCTCCTGATGGTCCAATGCCTCAAACACGTGAACATATTCTTTTAGCTCGTCAGGTTGGATTACCTGCTTTAGTTGTATTTTTAAATAAAACAGATCAAGTTGATGATTCTGAGTTAATTGATCTAGTTGAGCAGGAAATTAGAGAACTTTTAAGTAAGTACGAATATGAAGGAGATAAAGTTCCAATTATTAGAGGTTCAGCTGTGCAAGCATTAGAATGTGGATGTGGAAAAGAAGATTGTCCAAAATGTAGTCCTATTCTAGAATTAATGAAAGCAGTTGATGAAAGTATACCTGAACCAGTTAGATCAATTGATGAGCCTTTCTTAATGCCTATTGAAGATGTTTTCTCTATAGAAGGTAGAGGAACTGTTGCAACTGGAAGAATTGAAAGAGGTATGATTAAGATTAATGAGGAAGTTGAAATAGTTGGATTGAAAGATACTCAAAAAACTGTTGTTACTGGAATTGAGATGTTTAATAAATCTCTTGATGAAGGAAAAGCGGGTGATAACGCAGGAATCCTAATAAGAGGAATTAAGAGAGAAGATATTGAAAGAGGTCAGATTTTATCCAAACCTGGAAGTGTTACTCCTCATACAGAATTTGAAGGAGAGATCTATATCTTAAGCAAAGAAGAAGGTGGAAGACACACTCCTTTCTTCAAGGGATATAAGCCTCAGTTTTTCATTAGAACAAGTGATGTTACAGGAGAAATAACACTACCTGAGGGCACAGAAATGATTATGCCAGGAGATACAGTTAATTTGAAGGTTACTCTTTTAGCTCCAATTGCTTTAGAAGCAAAACAACATTTTGCTATTAGAGAAGGTGGTAAAACAGTCGGAGCTGGTGTGGTTACAAAGATTATAAAATAGTTATTTTAATTATTAACAATAATGGCATCTAAAAAAGAAGAAGAGATCAAACAAAGAATTCGCATTAAAATTCAAGCTTACGATCATAAACTCATTGATCAATCAGTAAAGCAGATTATAGAGATAATAAAACGTTATAATGCAGATATTCGCGGTCCTGTCCCGTTACCTATAGAAATTCATAAATATACCATTAACAAGGCTACTTTTGTTCATAAAAAGTCTCGTGAACAATATGAAATGAGAGTTCATAAAAGATTAATTGATATAATTAATCCTAGTCCCAAGGTTATTGACGCTTTAACGGGGTTGAATTTACCCGCTGGCGTTGACGTAGAAATAAAGATGATGTAGTATAGTAAATAGTAATATTTATTAATAATATGAAAATTATTCTTTGTAGAAGATGAATATATAATGAATAATAATGGGAATTAGTCATCTTTGGCCGGGGCTTTCCCCGGTTTTTGATTGCTAATATCAATTTTTAGAAATTGTATGAAATTTATTTTAGGAAAAAAAATAGGTATGACGCAGATTTTCAGTGATAACAACAATGTTGTTCCAGTTACATTAATTAAAGCTGGGCCTTGTTTTGTTGTTCAAGTTAGAAATCAAGAAAAAGATGGTTATGAAGCTGTTCAGATTGGATTTGAGGAAATTAATGATAACAAGACAAAGAAACCACAGAAAGGACATTTTAAAAAACATGGTTTAGAAAAAAACTATCGTTATTTAAGAGAATTTTCTGATAATAAGTTTAAATCAGGTGATAAAATTGATGTTTCTTTATTCAATAATGGAGAAATAGTGAGTATCAGCGGAATTTCAAAAGGAAAAGGATTTCAAGGAGTTGTTAAAAGACATGGATTTAAAGGATCTCCAGCAAGTCATGGAACAAAACATACATTAAGAGCACCAGGTTCAATTGGTTCGGCTTTTCCTCAAAGAGTTTTTAAAGGGAAAAGAATGGCCGGTCGGATGGGTAGTGATAGAGTTACCATTAATGGATTAGAAATCATTAATGTTAGTAAAGAAGATGATCTATTAGCTATTAAGGGTGCTGTTCCTGGAAAACCAGGAACATTATTAGAAATAATTGTAACAAAAGAAATAGAAGCAGTAAAAGAAGAAAAACAGGAAAAACTTATAGATGACTTAGAAAGGAAAGAAGCAGAAGCATCCGCCAAAGGCGGACCCGCCTCTGTCGGGAAAGATAAAAAATAATGAAACAAGTAATTTATAATCAAAAAGGAGAAGAGATTAAAACAGTTGAATTACCAGCTGATATCTTTGGTTTGGAATTAAATAAAGATTTAGTTCATCAAGTAGTAGTTACTCAGATGGCTAATGCGCGTAAAGTAATTGCTCATACGAAAGATAGAAGTGAAAGAAGGGGAGGTGGTCGTAAGCCATGGAGACAAAAAGGAACTGGTAGAGCTCGTCATGGTTCAATTCGTTCTCCTATTTGGAGAGGTGGCGGAATTTCTTTTGGTCCAACTAAAGAAAGAGTTTTTACTAAGAAAATTAATAAGAAAATGAAACAAAAAGCTCTTTTTATGGCACTATCTTCTAAGGTTAAAGATAAGGAAATGGTTTTATTGGATAAATTAGAGATAAAAGAAGTTAAGACTAAGTCAATGACAAGTATTTTAAATAATTTGAAAGATAAGTTAAAGAAAGATTTAACTAAAAGTGTTTTGATTGTTTTACCTAAAACAGATCTTAAAGTTATTCGTGCAAATAATAATATTGCCAAAACAAAAACAATCAGAGCTGATAGTTTAAATGTTTTAGATGTTTTGAATTATAAGTATTTATTAATGGTTCAAGATAGTATTGATGTAATTAAGAAAACCTATACAAAATAATTTTAATATATGTCTTTATTAGATAGATTCAAAAAGAAAAAAGTCCCGATGCAAAAGCCATCGAGGATCCTCGACACTGAAGGTGTCGGGAAAGTTTTAATTCCTAAAAAGAAACTTTCTAAAGTTGATATAAAAAAAACAGTCTCAGCTTATAACATAATTAAAGAACCTTGTGTTACTGAAAAAGCAAGTTTTTTAACCGAACAGAATAAGTATGTTTTCAAAGTTGCTTTAAAGACTAATAAAATTGAAATAAAGAAAGCAATTGAATTAATTTATAATACAAAAGTAAAAAATGTAAGAGTAATACATGCAAGTCCTAAAAAGAGGCGCCTTGGAAGACGTGAAGGATGGAGAGGTGGACTTAAGCATGGTTTTAAAAAAGCCATTGTCACATTAAAGAAAGGTGAGAAAATAGAATTATTACCTAGATAATTATGAAATACTATAAACCAACAACTTCAGGAAGAAGAGGAATGACCTCAGTGGATTATTCTGTTTTGACGAATAAAAATCCTGAAAAGAAATTAATTAAGAAATTATCTAAAAAAACTGGACGTGGTTATGGTGGTCGAATTACAACAAGACACAAAGGGGGCGGTCATAAAAAGAGATATCGCTTGATTGATTTCAAAAGATGCGATAAGATAGGCATTCCTGCAATAGTTGCTTCTGTTGAATATGATCCTAATAGAAGTTCTTTTATTTCTCTCTTGAATTATAAGGATGGAGAAAAAAGATACATCTTAACTCCAGAAGGACTTGAGGTAGGAAAAGAAGTTATTTGTCAGGAAAAAGCTCCTCAAAAAGTTGGTAATCGTATGCATTTGGTAAATATATTACCTGGAACAGATATCTATAACATAGAATTTTTATCAGGAAAAGGTGGTCAAATGATTCGTTCTGCAGGTAGTTCTGCCCAAGTAATGTCCCACGATGCTGGATATACACACCTTAAATTGTCTTCTGGTGAGATAAGAATGGTTAAAGATAATTGTTTTGCAAGTATAGGTCAATTAAGTAATTCAGAACATGGAATGGTTATTATCGGAAAAGCAGGAAGAAGTCGCTGGATGGGTCGTCGTCCAACAGTTCGTGGTTCAGCAATGAATGCTTGTGATCATCCTCATGGAGGAGGAGAAAATAAACAGTCAATTGGATTAAGAAAAGGACCAAAAACTCCTTGGGGTAAATTAGCTTTCGGAGTTAAAACAAGAAAGAAAAAGAAATATAGTAATAACTTTATAGTAAAGCCAAGAATTAAGAAAAAGAAAAAGAAATAATTATGTCTAGAAGTTTGAAAAAAGGACCATATGTTGATGAAAAGCTATTGAAAAAAGTAGCTAAAATGAATTCTGATGACAAATCGGTTATTAATACATGGGCCCGTAATTGTACAATTACACCTGAAATGGTTGGTTATACTTTTGGTGTTCATAATGGGAAAGATCATATTCCTGTATTTGTTACTGAAGATATGGTAGGTCATAAATTGGGAGAATTTTCATTAACTAGAAAATTTGTTAAACATGGTGGTAGAATGCAACGTGAACAAGAAACAGCAGCAAAGGATAAATAAAAGAAATTTAATTGATATATATGTTATTCAAAGCTAAATTAAATCATTTAAGAATATCTCCAAGAAAGGTCAGATTAGTTACTGATCTAATTAGGGGATTGCCAGTAAAACAAGCTGAAATTCAATTAAAATTTCTGACTAAAAGATCATCTATTCCGATTTTAAAGCTTTTGAATTCAGCAGTGGCTAATGCTAAGAATAATGGTAGTATCTCAAAAGATAATCTTTTCGTGAGTGATGTAAGGGTTGATGTTGGACCAACATTAAAAAGATGGAGAGCAAGAGCAATGGGTAGAGCTTCTGCTATTATGAAAAGAACAAGTCATATTACTCTAACCTTGAATCAAATAAAAGAAACAGAGAAAGTCCCGATGCAAAAGCCATCGAGGATCCTCGACACTGAAGGTGTCGGGAAAGATGAGAAAGAAAAAACATTATTAGAAGAAATAGGCAAAGTAACAGAAGAGAAAAAAGATATCGTTGAGAAAGAAAAGCAAAATCTTCCTCCAAAACCTTATTCAACAACATCAAAGTCCAAAAAGAGATTTTTTAGTCGTCAAACATTTGGTAATGCAAAAAAAACATTTAGAAGAAAAAGTTTTTAATTATATAAAATAACTATGGGAAGAAAAGTACATCCATTTATATTTCGTCTAGGCTCTGTGACAAATTGGAAGTCACGGTGGTTTAGTAAAAAGCAATACAGAGATTTTCTAGAGCAAGATACAAAATTGCGAAGTTTTGTTGTTGAAAAATTAAAGAAAGCAAGTGTTAATTTAGTTGAGATAGAACGTTCAGCTAATAATATTAATATTATTATTAAAACAGCACGTCCAGGATTAGTTATAGGAAGAGGTGGAAGTGGAATAGAAGATCTTAAAAATGAAATAAAAAAACTTCTTCAAAAGAATGATTTAACAAAAACTAAATATGAGGTTCGTTTAGAAGTAGAAGAAGTTAAAGATCCTGACATTCAAGCTAATATTGTTGGTATGGAAATGGCGAGTCAAATAGAAAAACGCTTGCCTTATCGAAGAGTAATGAAACAAACATTGGATAAAATAATGCAGAATCAAAAAGTTAAAGGAGCTAAGATTTTAATGAAAGGAAGATTAAATGGAGCTGAAATAGCAAGAAAAGAACATTTAAAAAAAGGTAAAATTCCTCTTCAGACAATGAGATCTAATATTGATTATGCTAGTTCAACTGCATATACCACTTACGGAACAATTGGAATAAAAGTTTGGATTTATAAAGGAGAGGTATTCAATTAATCTATTATGTTAACTCCAAAAAAAGTAAAACATAGGAAATGGCAGAAAGGCAGAAGAAGAAATAAAGGAAAAGCAACTAGAGGATCTAGTATATCTTTTGGCTCGTATGCTTTAAAAGCAATGGGAGCTACTTGGCTTACTTCTAGACAGATTGAAGCTGCTAGAAGAGCTATGACAAGATATGTTCAACGTGGAGGAAAAATATGGATTAGAGTTTTCCCTGATAAACCTATTACTAGAAAAGGAATAGAAGTCCCAATGGGAGGTGGAAAAGGTAGTGTTGATTATTATGTTGTTCCTATTAAACCAGGTAGAATAATCTTTGAAATAGATGGTGTCACTGAAGAAATGGCTAAAGAAGCGATGAGAAAAGCTGGACATAAATTACCAATAAGGACAAAATTTATTACACGATAAAATTATTATGAAAGCAAAAGAATTACGCCAAAAAACAGAAAAAGAATTAGATGATTTATTAATTGATAAAAGTCATAAACTTGGTCAATTTAAATTTGATTTAGCATCAAAAAAGCTTAAGAATATAAGGCAGATAAGAGAGTTACGCAGAGATATTGCAAGGATTAAGACTATTTTAAAGAAATAAATAATTATTATGGATATAAAAAAAGAAGTCGGGAAACAATTAAATTCTGTTAATAAAGGACGTCTTTTAAAGGGTGTTGTTTCCAGTGATAAAATGGATAAAACATTAGTTGTTTTGACAGATAGATATAAAAAACATTTTAAATACAAGAAAAGATATAAAGTTAGTAAGAAATATAAAGTTCATGATGAAAAGAATGAATATAAAAAGGGAGATAAGGTCATTATCCAAGAGTGTAGACCGATAAGCAAAGAAAAACAGTGGAAAGTAGTAAATAAAGTTGATTAAACATGATACAACCAGGAACAAAATTAAAAGTAGCTGATAATACTGGAGCAAAAATAATTCAGTGTTTTAAGATTTTAGGAGGAACACGTAGACGTTATGCTCAAATTGGAGATGTGATTGTTGCTTCGGTGAAATTGGCGGAACCAAGAAAAATAGTAAAAAGAAAAGAAGTTGTTAGAGCTGTGATTGTTCGTCAGAAAAAAGCTTTTCGTAGAAAAGACGGTTCATATATTCGTTTTGATGAAAATGCTGCAGTTATTGTTGATGGTTTTAATCCAAGAGGTGGTCGTATTTTTGGTCCTATTCCAAGAGAATTAAAAGAAAAGGGGTTTGATAAAATAGTATCATTAGCTCCTGAAGTTTTATAACATGAAAATAAAAAAAGGTGATACAGTTTTAATAATAAGCGGTAAAGATAAGGGGAAAAAAGCAAAAGTCCTTGAGGCTTTTCCTAGTGAAAGAAAAATTTCAGTTGAAGGAGTTAATATTGTTAAAAAACATCGCAGACCAAAAAGTGAAAAGGAAAAGGGACAAGTTATTCATATGCCTAAGCCAATTAACGTTTCCAATGTTAAACTTATATGTCCAAAATGCAGTAAATCAGTTAGAATTGGTTATAAGCTAGTTGAAAAGAAGAAATATAGAATTTGTAAAAAATGTAAACAAGAAATTTAAAATGCAAAATATAAAAGAAAAATATCAAAAAGAAGTAATTCCTACATTGAAAGAAAAATTCGGTTATAAAAATAATCTAGCTGTGCCTAGAATTATTAAAGTTGTAATTAATACTGGTTTTAATCCTGCTAATAGAGATAAAAAAGCTCAAGGAGAAATTGCTGAAGATTTAAGTGCTATAACTGGACAGAAATTAGTTCCTTGTATATCAAAAATATCTGAAGCTGGATTTAAGATAAGGAAAGGAATGACCGTTGGTCTAAAAGCAACTTTAAGGGGTCCAAAAATGTATGATTTTCTAGATAGATTAGTAAATATTGCATTACCAAGGTGTCGTGATTTTCGTGGTTTACCTGAAAAAAACATTGATCAAGGAGGTAATTTAAATATCGGAATTAAAGAACATATTGTTTTTCCTGAAATTTCAACTGAAAGTGCTAAAAATATTTTTGGATTTGAAATTTCTATTACAACAACAGCTAAAACACAAGAAGAAGGGTTAGAATTATTTAAATTATTAAAATTTCCTATTAAAATTGACAAAAAGAAGAAATAGTATATTATTTTTTTATGGCTAAAAAATCTGTTATTGCTAGAGCAAATAAAAAACCGAAATTTTCTACAAGAATAGTTAGACGTTGTTTTAGTTGCGGTAGAAAAAGAAGTTATTTAAGAAAGTTTGGCTTATGTAGAATATGTTTTAGAGAATTAGCTAATAAAGGAGAAATTCCAGGAATAAAAAAATCTTCCTGGTAATATAAATAATTATTAAATTATGACAGATCCAATTTCTGACATGTTAACTAGAATAAGAAATGCTCAAGCTGTTTTACACAAAACGGTTATTATTCCTTTTTCTAAATTTAAATTTAGTCTTGCTGAGATTTTAGAAAAAGAAGGATTAATTGGTAAAATATTAGCTCAAGGTAGAAAAACTAATAAAACGATAAAGATAGAATTGAAATATGATGGAAATAACCCAGCTATAAGTAGTATTAAAAGGATAAGTAAGCAAGGGCAAAGAATTTATATTAAAAAAGATGAATTAAGACCAGTAAGACAGGGTTATGGAATTGTTATTATCTCAACGTCTCAAGGGTTAATGACTAATACAGAAGCTAGGAAGAAAGGATTAGGAGGAGAATTAATTTGCGAAATTTATTAATATGTCAAGAATAGGAAAAAAATCAATTAGTATTCCAGATGGGGTTGAATTAAAGACTGAAAACAAAAAGGTTATTATTAAAGGACCTAAGGGACAGTTAGAACAAATACTGCCTGATAACTTTGAATTAATTCAAGATAAAGAAAATAAGGAATTATCAATCAAGCCAATAAAAGAATCAAAAAGTAATTCAGCTTTAGGGGGTTTATTTAGAAGTTTGATTTTTAATATGATTAAAGGAGTAACTGATGGATTTGAAAAAAAATTAGAAATTAATGGTGTTAGTTATAGGGCTTCTGTTCAAAATAATAATCTTATTCTAAACTTAGGACTTTCTCATCCAGTCGAAATAGAGGCGCCTAAGGATATAAGTTTTGAAGTAGAGAAAAATATTATTACTGTTTTAGGAATAGATAAACAATTAGTTGGTCAAATAGCTGCTAAAGTTAGAGAACAGAAAAAACCAGAACCTTATAAAGGAAAAGGAATAAAATATATTGATGAAGTTATTAGGAGAAAATCTGGTAAGAAATCAGCAGGTACTGAATAAAATTCATGCCTCATCGGCAGATAAATAATTATTATGTTAAAAAAACAAGAAAAACGTCAAAGAAGACAAATACATATTAGAGCGAAAGTCAAAGGAACTGAAAAGTGTCCTCGTCTTTCTGTTTTTCGAAGTAATAAATATATTTACGCTCAATTGATTGATGATGTTAATGGTAAAACTTTAGTTAGCGCAAATAATGTTAAAATTGATAAAAAAGATGGATTAAATAAAATCGAAAAAGCAAAAGAAATAGGATCTTCGCTTGCTAAAAAAGCAATAGACAATAAAATAACAAAGATTGTTTTTGATAGAGGGGGATATAAATATCATGGAAGAGTTAAAGCTATTGCTGAAGGTGCTCGCGAAGGAGGATTGAAATTTTAATTTTATGTATATAAAAAGAGAATTAGAAAAAAAAGAATATGAACAGAAATTACTTGATATCGCTCGTGTAGTTCGTGTTATAGCTGGAGGTCGTCGTTTTAGATTTCGTGCTGTGGTTGTAATTGGTAATAAAAAAGGCAAGGTTGGAGTTGGAGTGAGTAAAGGACAAGATGTTAGTTTAGCTGTTGAAAAAGCAGTAACTAATGCTAAAAAGAATTTAATTAAAGTTCCTTTGAAGAATAATACTATTCCTCATGAAACAGAAGCTAAGTTTGGAACAGCAAAGATTTTTCTTAAGCCAGGAATAAAAGGAAGAGGAATTGTAGCTGGAGGTGCGGTCCGTATTATTTGTGATTTAGCAGGTATTGAAAATATTTCAGGAAAAATCATAGGAAAAACAAAGAATAAGTTAAATAATGCTCGCGCTACAATTAAAGCGCTAGAAAAGTTAAAGAGTTAATATTTTATTATGCAATTACATCAGATTAATCCAACTTTTAAAAAGAAGTCTCGTAAACGAGTAGGCCGTGGCGGAAAGAAAGGAACATATTCTGGGCGTGGTATGAAAGGTCAAAAATCTCGTTCTGGAAAAGGTCCACGAGCAGGTTTTGCTGGTGGAGACACAACTTTACTTAAGAGATTACCTAAGAAAAGAGGTATTGTTGGAAAAGTTAAAATAAAGAGTGGCCCAAAATTATCTAGATTAAGAATTAATCCAGTTGTTTTGAATTTAAAAGATATTAAGGATAATTTTAAAGATGGAGAAATTGTTTCTCCTAAAAGCTTGTTTGAAAAGAAATTAATTAGTAAAATTAATAAGAAGATTCCAATAGTTAAAATTTTAGGTGAAGGAGAATTAAAAGGAAAATTAATATTTAAAGGAGTTAAAATTTCAAAGAAGGTTAAAGAAGGAGCAGGGGAGAAAAAATCTGATATTAAAGAGAAAAAAAGGAAAAAAAGAACAAGAAGAAAATTAAAGAAGGTAAAAGAAGTAATTGTTGAAAAGCAAGATACTAAAAAAGAAGACAAAAAGAAAGAAACTAAATAATTATGAAGTGGTTAGATAAAGTTATTCAAATTTTTAAAATAAAAGATTTACGAAAAAAAATATTTTTCGTTTTAATGATTTTAGTTGTTTTTAGAATTGCTGCTAATATTCCTATTCCTGGTATAGATGTTGAAAGATTAAAACAATTTTTTGAGAATAATCAGTTATTTGGATTGATGAATATTTTTACTGGAGGTGCCATGAGTAATTTATCAATAATAATGCTTGGGTTAGGTCCATTCATCACTGCTACGATTATTATGCAACTTTTAACAATGATCTTTCCTAATCTAGAAGCTCTTTATAAAGAGGAAGGAGAAGCTGGACGTCATAAGTTTAATCAATACGGTCGCATATTAGCAGTCCCAATGGCTATTTTACAGTCTTATGCTATGTTAACTCTTTTAAGTAGGCAGAATATTATTAGTTTTGCTTCTACTTTTCAATGGATTACCTCTATTATTGTTGCTACTGCAGGTGCCTTATTCTTAATGTGGTTAGGAGAGTTAATATCTGAAAAAGGAATTGGAAATGGAGTTTCTTTATTAATTTTTGCTGGTATTGTTTCTAGTGTTCCTCTTTCTATTAGAGAATTAGTGGTTACTTACAGTCCTTCTAAAATTCCGTCATATGTTGCTTTTTTTATCATAGCTATTATTATCACTTCTAGTGTTGTTGTCATAACAGAAGGTAGACGTAATATTCCTGTTTCTTATGCTAAACGTGTTCGTGGAAATAAGATGTATGGAGGAGTTTCTACTTATTTACCATTAAATGTAAATCCAGCTGGTGTTATTCCAATTATTTTTGCTTTATCAATTATGCTTTTTCCAGGAGTAATAGCTAGTTTTTTGGGAGGTTCAAGTGTTGGTTGGATAGCCAGTTTTTCTCAAATAGTTGGTCGTCTTTTTGAAAATCCATGGTTTTATGGCATTGTTTATTTTCTCTTAGTTGTTTTATTTACATATTTTTACACAGCTGTTACTTTTAATCCTAAAAATGTATCTAATAATTTACAGAAAATGGGAGGATTTGTTCCAGGTATTCGTCCAGGCAAATCAACTACTGAATTTCTTTATTTTATCCTTAATCGCGTTTTGCTTTTCGGCGCTATCTTTTTAGGAACTATTGCTGTTTTACCTTCAATTGTCCAAGGCGCCACGGGCATTACGGCTTTTGGATTTGTTATTGGAGGAACCGCACTATTGATTGTTGTTTCTGTTGTTTTAGAAACAATGCGTCAAATTAATTCTCAGTTAACAATGAGAGATTACGAGGGGTTATAATAAGTTATTATGTCAAATAAGCAACCTAAAATTGTAATTATACTTGGCCGTTCTGGCTGTGGTAAAGGAACACAAGCTAAACTTTTAATTAAAGATTTTGGCTTTAATTATTTAAGTAGTGGAGATTTACTTAGGGAAAGATCTAATAAAATTGATTTTTCAGGTAAAAAATTAAAGCAAGTAATGAATAAAGGAGGATTAGTTTCAACTCCTATTATGTTTAGAATTTGGTCAGAAAAGATAGAAAAAATGAAAAATAAGATAGATAAAAAAGGGCTAATTATTGATGGTAGTCCACGTTCTTTGCCTGAAGCAAAATTAATGAATGGTGTTTTTGAATGGTATGAATGGTCAGATATAAAAGTTATTTTATTAGATATTTCAGAACAAGATGCATTTGACAGATTAACAAAAAGAAGAATTTGTAAAAAATGTGGTCATTTAATTCCTTGGGTAGGATATTTTAAAAAAATTAAAGAATGTGATAAATGTGGAGGAGAATTAATAACAAGATTTGATGATAAACCAGAAGCAATTAAAGCTCGTTTGAATTTTTATAAAAAAGACGTTGAACCAGCAATTGAATATTATAAAGAACAAAGCATATTAAATGTAATAAATGGTGATAATTCTATAGAAGAAGTTTATCAAGATATTTTAAAAGTTTTTAAAAAATGATTCCAATTAAAACCTTGCAGGAAATTGAAATAATGGCCAAGGGTGGTAAAATTTTAGCCAGAATTATGGGAGAGTTAAAAGCTAAATCCGGACCTGGAATAACCACTAAAGAATTGGATAAGCTTGCTGAAAAGCTTATTTTTAGTTATGGAACAAAACCTGCTTTTAAAGGATATAATAATTTTCCTGCTGTTTTATGTATTTCTGTTAATGAGCAAATTGTTCATGGTGTTCCTTCTGATAGAGTATTATTAGAAGGGGATGTATTGAGTTTAGATTTGGGGATTGTTTATGAAGGTCTTTGTCTTGATATGGCTATTACTATGCCTATTGGAGGAATATCTCCTGAAGCAGGTCGTTTGATTAGAACAGTAAAAAAAGCTCTTAAAAGAGCTATTGCTAGAGTTAAACCTGGTAAAACAATAGGAGATATTGGGCATGCTATTCAGAATTATATTGAAGACCAGGATTTTCAAGTAATTAAAGAACTTTGTGGACATGGAATTGGCAAATCTGTTCATGAAAAGCCTGATGTTCTTAATTTTGGCAGAAGGCATAAAGGATTAAAATTAGAACCAGGTATGGTTTTAGCTATTGAGCCCATGGCTGTTATGGGCAAACCAGGAATAAAAAAAGGCCCAGATGGCTTTTGTTATCAGACAGCTGATAATAGCTTATCAGCTCAATTTGAGCACACAGTGGCCGTAACAGAAAAAGGCCCAAGAGTATTGACTGAGTGATTATTTCTTTTCTTCAATTTCTTTTTTAATTTCTTCAATAAATTTTTCAACTTTTACAGGGCCAATGTTGCCCTTTTTTCTATCTCTAACTGCAACTGAATCTATTTTTTCTTCTTTTTCTCCAACAATTAAAAGATTAGGAATTTTTTGTAGTTCGCCATTGCGGATTTTCTTTCCTAAAGTTTCATCATCATCATTTAATTCAACTCTAATATTATTTTTAAATAATTCTTTTTTAATTTGTTCTCCATATTTATTGAATTTTTGACTAACAGGAATAATTTGAGCTTGAATCGGGGATAACCAAGTTGGTAAAACACCAGCATAATGTTCTATAAGTATACCTATGAATCTTTCAAACGAACCCATGATAGTTCTATGTATCATAATAGGGGCTTTCTCTTTTCCATCTTTATCAATATATTTACAATTAAACTTTAATGGCATTTGAAAATCTAGTTGAATAGTAGCGCATTGCCATGTTCTTCCTAAGGCATCTTCTAATTGATAGTCAATTTTAGGTCCGTAAAAAGCTCCATCTTTATCTTTTATTTCATAGTTCTTGCCATAGGCTTTTTTAATGATATCTTCTAGTTGCTTTTCTGCTTTATCCCACAGCTTTTTATCTCCCATATAATCATCTGGTCTAGTTGATAAATATGCTTTGTATTTTAATTTAAAAGGATTATAGATTTTATCAACCAATTTTATAACCTTATTAATTTCTTCTTCAATCTGATCTTCTCTTAGGAAAATATGAGCGTCATCTTGTTTAAATTGTTGAACTCTAAATAGTCCTCCTAATTCTCCAGATTGTTCTTTTCTGGTTATTAATCCTGGTTCAGCATATCTTAATGGTAAATCACGATAAGATTTAGGTGAATTATTGTAAATTAGAATAGCTCCTGGACAATCCATTGGCCTTAGAGCCATTTTTTGTTTTTCTTTTAATCCGCTAACAAAATACATTCCATCCTTATAGTGATCCCAGTGACCAGATTTTTTCCAAATGGATGTATTTAACATTGAAGGTGCTATGATAAAATCGTATTCAAACTCTTTTTGTGCTTCTTCCCAGAATTTTTCTAATTCTTTGTAAATAATAGTACCTTTAGGATGAAAGAAGGGCATACCAGGAGCTTCTTTTTGCATTGAAAATAGGTCTAATTCTTTTCCAATTTTACGATGGTCTCTCTTTTGAGCTTCTGCTTGTTGTTTTAAATAATCTTTTAGTTCTTTTTTAGAATTAAAAGCTACTCCATAAATTCTTTGAAGCATTTTGTTCTTTTCATCGCCTCTCCAATAAGCTCCAGCTAATGAAGTTAGCTTAAAAGAGTCATATCTAATTTCTTTTGTTGACTTAACGTGAGGTCCTTTACACAAATCAACGAAATCTCCTAAAGTATAAATAGTTATCTTATCAAGATCTTCTATAAGTTCAAGCTTATAGGGTTGATTTTTAAATATTTTCTTTGCTTCTGTTTTTGATACTTGTTTTTTTTCAAATTTTAAATCTTTTTGAATTATTTCTTTTATTTTCTTTTCAATTTTTGGTAAATCTTCAGGTGTTATTCGTTCTGATAAATCAAAATCATAATAAAAACCATTTTCAATAAATGGCCCAATAGCAAATTTAACTTCTTTAAATAGTTCTTGAACTGCCAATGCCATAACATGAGCAGTTGAATGTCTAATTATCTCAATTTTGTTCATGGTTTTATTCTAATACTTTAACATTATCACATAAGATTTTCAAGTTTCCATCTCTATCACTTAATCGTCCACTTACTAAGACAATTTTTTCTTCTTCCCATGAGCTAGCTGTTTTTTCTAATAGATTGGGGAAAACAATAGCTTCCATACGTCCCGTTATGTCTTCTATCTCTACAAAAAGCATTGGTTGGCCTGTTTTAGTGTTGATTCTCTTTATCCGACTAATAACTCCTCCTATTTTAACTTTACAACCTGCTTGATTTTTAGAAATTGTATTACACAAAGAAGCTTTTTTAAGCAAATAATTTTTGTAATTCTGAAGAGGATGTTCTGAGATATATAATCCAAGTAGTTCTTTTTCCCAACTAAGTCGTTCTTTTTTTTCACTAGGTGCAACTTCTGGAAGCTTAAATACTGGGATAGCTATTGGTGATTGGTCCCCAAATAAACTTATTTGTCCGTCTTGTTTTGCTTTTTGAAATTCTCTTGCTAAAATAAGCATTTGTTCAACAGCTCCTAAAAGTTGATTTCTTTCACCAAAAGCATCAAGTGCTCCGCATTTAATTAAACTTTCTAATGATTTTTTATTTAAATCTTTTGATTCTACTCGTTCAATGAAATCAGATATTGATTTGAATTCTCCGTTTTTAGTTCTTTCTTCAATTATACTTATAACTACATTTTGTCCTACATTTTTAATTGCTCTTAATCCAAAACTAATAATTTTTTCTCCTACTTTTGTAAAATTTTTAAAGCTTTTATTTATATCCGGAGGCAATACTTGAATGTTCATATTTTTACAATCATCAATTAAAAAAGCAATTCTTTCAATATCATTTTGTTCAGAGGTTATTAAGGCGGCCATAAATTCAGTTGGATAATGTGCTTTTAAATAAGCTGTTTGATATCCAATTAAAGCATAACAAGTAGAATGACTTTTGTTAAAACCATACTGGGCAAAAGGTTCTATTGTCTCCCAGATTCTCTTAGCTATTTGAGAATCAATTTCATTACTAATCATCCCTTCTATCATTTTTTCTTTTTGTTCGTCTAGTAGTTTTTTAATTTTTTTGCCAACAGCTTTTCTAAGAACATCAGCTTCAGATAAGCTGAAGCCAGCTAAATCTCGTGCGATGCGCATTAATTGTTCTTGGTAAACCATAATACCATAAGTATTTTCTAGAATTGGTTTAAGTTTTGGATGAAGATATTTTACTTCTTTTAATCCATGTTTACGGGCAATAAATTCAGGAATAAATTCCATTGGACCTGGGCGATATAGGGCAACCATAGCTATAATATCTTCAAATTTACTTGGTTTTAATTCTTTTAGATTTCTTTTCATTCCTCCTGATTCCATCTGAAATGTGCCTGTAGTATTTGCCTGTTGAAATAATTTAAATGTTTTTTTATCGTCTAGTGGTAGTTTAGATAAATTAATTTCTTTTTTAGTTAATTCTTTAATTTGATTGAGAGTATTTTGGATTACGGTTAATGTTTTTAAACCAAGAAAATCCATTTTTAAAAGTCCAAGATCTTCAATTGCATGCATTTCATATTGTGTCACAATAGATTGGTTTCCTTGTGCAGGTCGTTGACAGGGGACTAAATCATCAAGAGGATCTTTTGTTATTACTACTCCACAAGCATGAGTAGAGGCATGTCTAATCACTCCTTCTAACTTCATGGCCATATTTATTAGTTTTTTTGTATCTGCATCTGATTCATATTTTTGATGAAGTTCTGGTGATTCATGAATAGCTTTTTCAAGAGTTGAACCAAGAGGAATTAATTTAGCTATTTGATCGCAAAAGATATATGGATAATCAAGAACTCTTCCAACATCTCGTACAGCTGCTCTAGCAGCCATTGTTCCAAAGGTGATAATTTGAGCAACATGGTCTTCTCCATATTTTTCAGAAACATATTTAATAACTTCATCACGTCTTGCATCTGCAAAATCAAGATCTATATCTGGCATGGATATCCTTTCAGGATTTAAGAAACGTTCAAAAAGCAAATCATATTTTAATGGATCAACATCAGTTATTCCTAAAAGATAAGCAATTATTGATCCAGCAGCGCTTCCTCTGCCTGGTCCGCAAACTATATCTTTCGATTTTGCCCAATTAATGAAATCCTGGACTATAAGAAAATATGAAGCAAATCCTGTTTCCTTGATCACGTTTAATTCGTAATCAAGACGTTTGGTTATTTCTTTATCAATATCAGGATAGCGATTTTTTAATCCTTTTTTACATAAATTTTTTAAAAATTCATCAGGAGTTTGACCTTTAGGAACATCAAAGTAAGGAAGTTGATATTTGCCTAATTCAAATTCAAAATTACATTTTTCTACAATTTTTTGAGTATTTTTAATGGCATCAAGAGTGTCTTTAAAATCTTTAATCATTTCTTCTGTAGATCTAAGTGAAAAATCATCAATCGTCATAGTTAATCTGTTTTGATCACTAATCCTTTTATCGGTTTGAACACTCATAAGAACATCCTGAGCTTCTGCATCTTCTTTTTTTACATAATGAGTATCATTAGTTGCTACTAAAGGAATATTATGTTTTTTGCTAATTTTAATTAAGGCATCATTAACTAGTTTTTGTTCTGGAAATCCTGGATGATGTTGTATTTCAAGATAAAAATCATCTTTACCAAATATTTCTTTGTATTCAAGAGCTAATTCTTCAGCTTTTTCTAAATGATTAGAAATAATTGCTTGTGGAATTTCTCCAGCTAAACAAGCTGACATGCCAATTAATCCTTCTGAGTATTCCCGAAGAAGATCTTTGTCTATTCTTGGCTTGTAATAAAAACCATCTAAATGAGCTTTAGTATTTAGTTTAACCAAATTCTTATATCCTATCTTATTTTTAATTAAAAGAACTAAATGATGGTTTTTAGCGTCAATATGAGGTCTTTTTTGATGCATACCATTAGGAGCTATATACATTTCGCATCCCATGATAGGACGAATACCTCTCTTTTTTGCTTTTTGAAAAAATTCAACTAAGCCATACATTGAACCATGGTCAGTTAGCGCAATTGATGACATTTTTAATTCTTGACAAGCATTAAGAAGCAGATCTATTTTGGCTAGTCCATCCAAAAGAGAGTAGTGAGAATGGACGTGAAGATGTGTAAATTTCATAAGATGTGATTAGAGTATAACACTTGATAAAATTAGCGTAAATCTTGACAAAACGCGAGTTTCGTATATAATACAAAATGTATAATAGAAGATAAGAATTCATTTAAAAAAAATAAAAGAGGGGGTGAGTTTATGTTCTTTTGGAAAATATGTTCAATTGTAGGACTTTCTTCTGTGTTTGTTGGGTTAGTCTGGTGTATTAAAAAAATAGGAGAAGATGACAGAAAAAAATTGTTCGTACCTTTTGCGTGTTTTTGCTGGGGATTTGTTCTCCTTATCGGACAAGTTGTATTTAGAAAGGATGTTTTTCTTTTTGATTCAGGTCCTATTGATCTGGGTATAGGGGTATTCCTTATTGTGGTAGGAATTTCTTTTGCCATACTTCCAGTGATACTTTGGCTAATAAGTAGGCGCGTAGATAAAAAAGACGATGGAGGATAATAACCCTGAATTGAAAAATCTGTAATTATGCGGAATAAGCACGAGGCGCGACTTCAATGTTGCGCCTCGTTTTTTTATTTTGTCATCCCTATTTCTCTTGGTGTCATTCCCAACTTGATTGGGAATCCAGGTCTGCACTTCCAGTACTTTCGGGATTCCCACTGGAGTTTATCCCGTACTGGATTCCCGCTTTCGCGGGAATGACAGATGCGGGGCCGGGAATGACATTTTAAAAATCGCCTTGTGGCGAGTTAATAAAATAATATTATTCAAATATACGATTATTTTATTTTCTCTCTAGTATCCTGTTTTAAAAAATTTGTAAAAAGTTCTTTGAGAGAACTGTTAATATGTAGATGTTTGAGGAATTTTTTTAAATCCTTTTTCTTAATTCCATCTAAGTCACCAAAATTAAGTTTGCGACTTAAAAACCATATCATAGAGTTGGAATTATCAAAGTCAATATTTTTAATATCATAATCCCAGAAAATTCCTTTATTTTTATTAATTATGGAAGTTTTCATATATAATTATTATATCAAAAATCAGCCATAAAGTCAAAAACAATTAAGTGTTTTCCTTGAATCAAATCCATTAAAACCTTATACTATCATTATGAATAAACAAGAAGCCCAAAAAAGAATAGAGCAATTAAGAAGAATAATTAATCAACATAATTATTCTTATCATGTTTTGGATAAGCCAGATATAAGTGATGCTGCTTTTGATTCTTTAAAGCACGAGTTGTATAAATTAGAGCAGGAATATCCTGATTTAATTACTTCTGATTCTCCGACTCAAAGAGTGAGTGGCAAAGCTTTAGATAAATTTGAAAAAGTAAAGCATAAAAAAAGAATGCTTTCTTTAGAAGATGTTTTTTATCTTGAAGAATTTGAAGTTTGGCAGGAAAGAATTCAAAAACTTGTTCCTAATCAGAAATTAGATTATTTTGCAGAATTAAAAATAGATGGTTTTGCTATTTCTTTAATTTACAAAAAAGGAATTTTTATTCAAGGATCAACAAGAGGCGATGGTCAAATTGGAGAAGATGTTACTCAAAATTTAAAAACAATATCTTCTATTCCATTAAATCTTGAGATTTATGATAAATTTTCTTCTGGGGATATAGAAAAGAAGGTAAAAGAAATAATAGAGAAAGGTAAAATAGAAATTAGAGGTGAGGTCTATATGGCTAAAGATGCTTTTGAAGAAGTTAATAAAGAAAGAGAAAAACAAGGACTCTCTCTTTATGCTAATCCTCGTAATACAGCTGCAGGTTCTATTCGTCAACTTGATTCTAAAGTTGCAGCTTCACGTAAATTAAATTTTTTAGCCTATGATATTATTACAGATTTAGGGCAAGAAACACATCAGCAAGAACATGAAATAGCTAGAGCATTAGGATTTAGTACTGGCATGGAAAGCTATTGTAAAAATATTAATGAAGCAATTAGTTTTTGGGAAAAAGTTGGTAAAACTAGAGATAAATTACCTTATCAAATAGATGGGGTGGTTATTAGTGTTAATAATAATACTGTTTTTAATAAATTAGGTGTTGTTGGTAAGACTCCAAGAGGCGCTATTGCTTTTAAATTTCCAGCTAAAGAAACTACAACTGTGGTTGAAGATATTGTTATTCAGATTGGGAGAACTGGAGCATTAACTCCAGTAGCTCATTTAAAGCCAGTGCGGTTAGAGGGTATTTTAATCACTAGAGCTACTCTTCATAATGAAGATGAGATTAAAAGATTAGATGTGAAAATTGGGGATACAGTTATTATTCAGCGAGCTGGAGATGTTATTCCAGATATAGTTAAAGTTATTAAAAAATTAAGGACTGGAAAAGAAAAAAGATTTCAAATGCCAGAGCAATGTCCTATTTGTAATGGTAAAATTGTTCGACCAAAAGGAGAAGTAGTATATCGTTGTGTTAATAAAAATTGTAATTCTATTCAGAAACAACAAATAACTCATTTTGTTTCTAAAAAAGGATTTGAGATAAACGGTCTTGGGCCTAAAATTATTGAGCAACTCATAAATGAAGGATTAATTGTAGATTCATCTTGTCTTTTTTCATTAACTCGAGGTGATTTAATTCCATTAGATCGTTTTGATAAAAAATCAGCTGATAATTTAATTAAAGCTGTAGAAAAAAGTAAAAATATTTCTTTGTCTAAATTTATTTTTGCTTTAGGTATTCGTCATGTAGGCGAAGAAACAGCTATTGCTTTAGCGCATTATTTCGGAAGTTTTGATAAATTAAAAAAAACAAGCACAGAAGAGCTTTCAAGTATTGAAGATGTTGGGGAAATTGTTGCAAAGAGCGTTAATCAATGGTTTAATAATATAAAGAACAATCAATTTATTGATAGAATTATTAAATCAGGAGTAATAATTCAAAAACAAAAATTAGTTAAGAGAAAACTAATTAATATTACTTTTGTTTTAACGGGAGAGTTAGATAAACTTACACGTGAAGAAGCAAAAACAAGAATTAGAGAATTAGGCGGCAATGTTTCTAGCTCTGTTTCTACTAAAACAGATTTTGTTGTCATAGGAAAAGAACCAGGATCTAAATACGATAAAGCTAAAAAAATAGGGGTTAAGATTATTAACGAAAAGGAATTTTTGAAAATAATAAAATAATTAATTATGGATATAAATCATATAGCGAAATTAGCTCGTCTCGGTTTATCAGAAAAAGAAAAGGAAAAACTTGAAAAAGAACTTCCAAGTATTTTAAAATTTGTTGATAAATTGAACGAAGTTAAGGCAGATAAAATAGATCCAACTACGCAGGTAACTGGATTAGAAAATGTTGTTCGTAAAGATAAAGCAAGAGTAAAAAGTAAGCAAGAGACAGAAAAATTATTAAAATTAGTTCCTAATATTAAGGACAGACATGTTAAGGTAAAAGCAATATTATAGTTATGGAATTAAATAAATTAACAATAAAGCAAGCTCATAAAGGATTAAAGAATAAGGATTTTTCAGCAATAGAATTGACTGAAAGTGTTTTAAATAAAGTCAAAAGTCAAAATAATTCAATTCATGCTTATTTAACCATAACTGAAGAATTAGCTTTGTCTCAAGCGAAAATAACAGATAAGAAAATTGCTAATAAAGAAGAAATTGGATCTTTAGCTGGAATTCCTTTAGCTGTTAAAGATCTTATTTTAGTTGAAGGAATTAAAACCACAGCTGGATCAAAAATATTAGAAAACTATATTGCTCCATATGACGCGACAATAATTAAAAAGTTAAAAAAATCTGATGCAGTAGTTATTGGGAAAACTAATCTTGATGAATTTGGTATGGGTGCGTCAGGAGAGAATTCTGGTTATATACCTACTAAAAATCCTCATGATTTAGAAAGGGTTCCTGGAGGAAGTTCAAGTGGATCAGCTGCAGCTGTAGCTGATAATCAATGTATTTATTCTTTAGGAACTGATACTGGTGGTTCAATTCGTCTGCCAGCTTCTTTTTGTGGAGTAGTTGGACTAAAACCAACTTATGGTCGTGTTTCTCGTTATGGTTTAATTGCATTTGCTTCTTCCTTGGATACAATTGGACCAATAGCAAAGACAGCAGAAGATATTGAAATAATTTTTGATGCAATCAAAGGTAAAGATGAATTTGATTCAACTAGTTTAGCTAGAAAAGAAGAAAATAATATTAATAAGATTGATATTAAAGAATTAAAAATAGGGGTACCTAAAGAATATTTTGTTGAAGGAATTAATCCTCAAGTAGAAAAAACAGTTAGAAATGCTATTTCAAATTATGAAAAAGCTGGAGCTAAAATAGTTGAAGTAAATTTGCCTCATACTGAATATGCTTTAGCTTGTTATTATATTATTATGCCTGCAGAAGCAAGTTCTAATCTTGCTCGTTATGATGGAATTAAATACGGTCTTTCTATTGAAGATAACAGTCTTTTAGAAGGTTATTTAAAAACCAGAAGACAAGGATTTGGAAGTGAAGTTAGACGTAGAATTATGCTTGGAACTTATGTTTTATCAGCTGGATATTATGATGCTTATTATCTCAAAGCACAGAAAGTAAGGACTTTGATTAAAAAGGACTTTGATAAAGTATTTGAAAAAGTTGATGTTTTAATGACTCCAACTTCTCCAACAACAGCTTTTAAACTTGGAGAAAAAACAAATAATCCTGTTTCAATGTATTTGACTGATATTTATACTGTTTCGGTCAGTTTAGCTGGTTTACCTGCTATTTCTATTCCATGCGGGGAGGTTGACAGCCTTCCTGTTGGCTTGCAAATTATAGGGAGACAATTTGATGATGAAAAAATAATTAAAATAGCTCAAAAATTATAATTATATGGAAAAAGATGATTTATTAACAATTTATAATAATTTTTTAGATTATTATGCATTAATTGATTGGCATGGAATTATTCTGCCTCTCAAAATTATTTCTGTAATTCTTTCTATTTTCCTTATTTTTTCTATTTTCTTTATCCTTTTTAAAATTAGAAAGAATATAGAAAAAAGTTTACTTACAATTACGGAAAGTATTACAGCACCGGGTTTACCTAAAAAGGAATTAGATAAAAAATGGCAAGCAATAATGGATAGATTAGAAAAAAATAATGATGGGGATTATAAGATGGCTATTATTGAAGCAGATAATCTTTTTGATGATTTATTAATTAGAATTGGTTATCAGGGCGAAGACATGGGGGAGCGTCTAAAACAAATCACTAAAGCTCAATTAGCAAATATTGATGAGCTTTGGCAAGCGCATAAAATTCGTAATAGAATTGCTCATGAACAAGATTTCAAATTAACT
>JAHJQT010000034.1 GCA_018819085.1 Patescibacteria group bacterium | reverse complement strand
TGTCACGGCAGAGATCGTGGGTTCAAATCCCATCGTCCCCGCACGATTTTTGTCAGAAATTTATTTCTGGCACAAAAATCAGTGCTCCGCCGAAGCCTTGGCGAAGGCGAGCCTGTCCATATTTGTATAAATTTGTAGATATTTAAACAGATTTGGAAATAAAAAAGCTAATAACCATAAGGTATTAGTTTTTTGTTTTAAAATTGAAATAAAATTAATCTCCTAACCTTGAATTGATTATTGCCCAAGAATTTTCTCAAAATCCTTTCTAGAATAATGAAATTTATAAACCTGATAAAATTTTTCAGCAAATTCTTTTTCAGTAGTTTGAGAATTAATATTTTTGATCAAAGTTAATATTTTTTTCTTGCCATACTTTTTTATTAACAACTTTGTCCAAAAATAGCCAATGTTATAAATTTGCCAATCAATCTTTTTGTAATAATCAAAAACTCTTAATACCTCTTCTTTTGTTGGTTTTTTCTTAACTTGACCGGCCAAATAATTAGCTAATCCCTCATTAAGCCATTTTGGATAACCTGCGCCAGTAATTTTTCTATAATATAAATGGCAGTATTCATGTTTTAAGCTCTGCCAAAAATGCCTAATATCTTTATGATTGGATTCTTTGGTATAAATTTCTGGATTTAAGATATAAATATTACCATCTTTAGCCCAAGCAGAAAACCACTCTTCTGTTTTCTTCTCCCAAATTTTATCTATTTCTTTGCGCGAATCAATAAAAAAAATGACTGGTTGTTTAATGCCTGTATTATAAAAATCATCCAATTCTTTTTGGGTAGATTTTATAAACTCTTGCATCTTTTTATTAAATTTTGATATATCTGTACCTATTAAAAATTCATGCATATCTTATATTATAACATAGATAATAAAAGGGACGAACATTGAGTCCGTCCCCATCTGAATTAAGTTGAAATTTTCAAATAGAATTCTACTGTTTGAATATGCGCTTTTGCACATGATTAAAGAGTACTTGTCTTGGCTGGCAATGGACATATTGCTCACTCCAATTCCCATGTAAGGCATATTTCAAGAATGGACAACCGGAACCACAGATTGCATTCCACTTACATTTAATACATTTTGCCTGACCTTCAGCAATTCCTTCATGCACCCATTTAGTTGTTTTGCTTTCTAAAATTCCAGAAAAGCCCTGTTCTTGTATATTCCCAAGTGCAGTTTCTGGATAGCAGTGATAGCGAGCACAAGGAAAGACATTACCGGAAGCATCAAAGCTTATATGCTGGAGACAACCTGCTTTCCATGAACAGATATTTACACGTCCCCCTATCAATCCTTTAATGGCATCCCTGAACGTTCTTATTTTAATTCCGGGATCACCATAATCGAACCAAAGATCAAAAAAACGGACAAAGAAGTTAGCGACTTCTTCACTTGATAAACCATACTTCTGTTTTCCTTGACGCCAAAGCTCGGGCTCAATACAAGGTAAAAAATCAAAATGAGGAATCTGTTGTTCAACAACCCAGTTCCAAATCTCTTCTGGATGTCGTACGTTATTCTGAGATATAACCATAAGCATGCCTGTATTAATATCTCTCACTTGGAATAATCGGTAGCCACGCATAACTAAATCATAAGTTGATCCACCATTAATAAAAGTGCGGATACTGTCATGTAAATGAGCAGGACCATCAACGCTAACGGAAGGACCAATTTTTAACTCTGCAAATAAATCAGCCCAGCTTTCATCAACAAGTGTACCATTCGTCTGTATGCAGTTAGTGATCTGATAGCGACCATTTACTGCCTGCTTCTGGATTTTTAAAGCCTCTTTGTAAAAATCTTGACCAGCCAATAGAGGTTCGCCGCCGTGCCAGATTATAACCAATTGATTGCTTTTCAAAAATGGCACAATCTGATCAAAAATTCTATAAATAGTATCTTCAGATATAATCTGGTTTGGCGCTTCGCACAATCTTCTAGCTGATCCATTATAACAGTAACCACAATTCATATTACAATCAAAATCAACTGGAGTAATCAATAATTTAACCAATAATCCTTCCATTTTCTTATCCTCCTTTCGTTAAAATAAATAGGGGCAAAACTTCTTGTTCTTTTGCCCCTATTCTTAAGATATCTTAAGACAAATGATTTGAGTCTTATCGAGCTTCGTAATCGCATGGATCACAGTCGTCACAAGAACACATTTTGATTTCTTGCGACACTTCCTGCTCATAAAACTCTACTATTGGATGATCGATGAGCGTCCCCATTACTTCATCCTGCCTAATTGTAGTTATGGCATTTTCCATCTCTTTCACCTCCTCTCGTCTGGATTTTCTCTCACTATTTTGTTTTTTTAAAGGAACAAACAAAGCTTGGATAACCCAAAACTTCTATTTTGTATTATAATAGCTATATTATTTAATCTTGTCAATGGCAAAATCGACAGATTTAGCGACTTGAATAGTTAAGTAAATTTCTTTAACCAAATCAGAAAAAGTTTTCCTAGTGTCTTGGTTAACCCCGCATTTGTCCATATTTGTATAGATTTATAGATATTTGTATAAGCTTAGAAAGAAAAAAATCCCTTAGTGTATTTATAACTAACGGATTTTTTGTTTATGATTATTGATTTAGTTCTGGTAAAACATAAAACAATTTTGATAATATTGCTCCAATAAAATAACCTATAAAAAATACAAGAGCTATCTTATTACACTTCAAAATTGAATTTCTGATTGATTCTCCTCTACTTACTAATGCTCCAATAAAGCCACCTGAAACCAATAAAGTGGAAAAGAAACCTCTAACAAAAATAATTGTTAATTTACCTTGTTCATTCTTTATTTCGCTATCTATAAATCCAAATACCAACCCACCAATAAATGAATATAATATCTTTTCCAATTTCTCCTCCTTTAAAAAGTACTGGACTAATGAAATATCTTTAACTTTATTAAATTAAACATAAATCATTGAAAAAATCAACCTTCTTTTGCATTAATTGATAAATTTGATAAATAAAAAAAGCTAATAACCGTAAGGCATTAGCTTTTTATGTTTGAAAACTAGATTAAAGAACAACAATTAGGTAGCAAGATGATATTCATGTAAAGTATCATCCATATGATGATAAATTCTTGCACACCTTTTGGCATTCTCTAGACAATCCTCCAATGTCATTATCAAACTCGGCCAACCATCAATATGCAGAGGTTCTAATCTGTCAATTATGCTTCTTGCTTCAATTCTCGCCTGCTTAGTGCATTCCAAGACATCTGCTGAAAGATTTAATCCATCAAAATCTTTAAAATCACCGCTTCCATTTCCAACATGAGACATTTAAATCACCTCCTTCTTTTCAAGAACTAAATTAATATTACTTAAAGATTAACTTATAATCTTTGAAAAATCAAACTGGAAACTATGATTTCTAAAAACTTGATAAATTTGTAAAACTAAATCAGAAAAAGTTTTCTTATTAGCCCGAGTAACCCCGCATTAAAAAAAACAGCTTATTTGTTTTTTTTTCATAAAACTTGACTTTTTTATTTATTTCACGTATTATAAACAGCAGATTCTTAACAATTAACTAGAGGTACGCCTCGCAGACAAAGAAAGGAGATAGGTATGCCTACCGACAAAGACACAGCATTAAGAATTCTTCTTCGTAAGAACAAGATTAGAAAAGAAGAATGGCTAAAGTTGATTGAAGCACGCCGTTTACTCATCAAACAGCACCTTAATAGTTTTACTTTAACAGAACTTGGAAAAACCAAATGTCTCAAAAAAAATTCAGACCGCTACGATTATGAATTATGTGCCGAGCTAGACTTTGATGATCCTAAAATTATTAGCGATGATGATAGATTATCCCTTGATATGCAGGGAATATTCTATCCTCAATCCTGGAACAAAATTAAGTATGATTTCCCTCCTAGCCAAGGATTTCCAGGCGGGAAAATACAGATTTGGGGGTTGTCCCGTTTCGGGCAATGGATCATCGCAGAAGTTATCTTTCTCGGGTCAGCTGGCTATAAACATCGCAAATATGAAACGGCTGAAACAGTAAAAATAGAAAAAACTAATTTAACAATCATCATAGCCAGAACCGGAGAAGAGCCAATTAAGATTTGGGGGAAACTAGGCGAAGCTGTCAAAGAGTGGACGGAAAGACGCAAAAAACTCTATAACCAAGCACTCGAAATTAACGATATTATCAAAACTGAAAACAAGATACTTTCATTGATTACTTTTCTTTCCAATATTTGATTAAACCATTCAATAAAAAGGACCAGAATTTATTTTTATTCTGGTCCTTTCACTTTTCTGTAATCTAAATATAAAACTATATAATATTAAATTGAGAGTATTTTAAATAACTATAAATCTCCCCAACTAACTCCCTAAAAGTTTTTTTACTTGTCAGCTATAGCAGGCTTTTATATTTATCCACAATGCAGCTATTGACAATGTATAACGTAGTATATACAATGTAAATATGGTTAAACCAATAGAAATAATTGAATTTGATTGGGATAAAGGCAACAAAGATAAAAATCTGAAAATACACAATGTCAGTGATGAAGAATGCGAAGAAGTATTTTTTGACCCGCAAAAAAAGATATTAAAAGATACGCTCCATTCCAT
>JAHJQT010000033.1 GCA_018819085.1 Patescibacteria group bacterium | reverse complement strand
GTCTTCGGAACCGTTTTTGGGGGTTCGAATCCCTCCAAGGGCACTGATATATAAAATGAATGAGCGCTCGTAGCTCAGTTGGCAGAGCAGTTGACTCTTAATCAATTGGTCGTAGGTTCGAATCCTACCGGGCGCACCAGTGTTGAAAAATTAGGTAAAGATTTGCCTTTTTTTTATTTATCTGCTACAATAATCTTATGTTAAAAACAAGTAAAAAATCAAAGATAATTAAGGAGTATAAAGTGCATGAAAAGGACACTGGCTCTTCAGATGTTCAAGCAGCCATTTTAACCAAACAGGTTGAAGAATTGACTAAACATCTTAAAAAACACCCTAAAGATAATCATTCTCGTTTAGGGCTTTTAAAAATGATTTCTAAAAGGAGGAAGCTTTTAGATTATTTAATGAATAACGATGAAAAACGTTATAAAAAAGTTATTAAAAAATTAGGGCTTAAAAAATAATGTCGATTATAAAACATAAAGAACAGAGGGTAGCTGTGTTGGTTGATGTTCAGAATATGTATCACTCAGCTAAAAACATCTTTGGAGCAAGGGTGAATTTTAAAGAGGTTTTAAAGGCAGCAGTTGGACCAAGGAAGCTTATTAGAGCAGTTGCTTATGTTATTCATACTGAGACTCCCGAAGAGAAGTCTTTTTTTGATGCCTTATCTAAATCAGGGTTTGAAGTTAAAATGAAAGATCTACAAATCTTTCCAGGAGGCATGAAAAAAGGCGATTGGGATGTTGGTATGGCTGTAGATGCAATTAAATTTTCTAGTTTAGTTGATGCTATTGTTTTAATTACAGGGGATGGAGATTTTGTGCCACTAGTTGAATATCTAAGACTTAATAAAGGAATTCAAACAGAAGTAATAGCCTTTGAGCAGAGTGCTTCAGCTAAGTTACAAGAAGTGGTTGATGATTTTATTGATTTAGGAAAAGATAAAAATAAATATTTAATTAAAAAATAATAAATTTACATTATGAATTATAAACAATTTAAGACAGATTTCGTCGGACGTGAATTGAAAGTTGAGGTCGGAAAATTCGCTCAACAAGCCAGTGGTTCTGTATATATCACATACGGTGAAACAAGTATTTTAGCTACATGTGTAGTTGATAAAGATATTAGGAAAGTTGATTATCTTCCCTTATCTGTTGAGTATGAAGAAAAGCTTTATGCTGCAGGTAAGATCAAAAGTGGTCGTTTTATGAAAAGGGAAGGTCATGCAACAGACGATGCTACTTTAACTGGAAGAATGATTGATAGAACTATTCGTCCTTGCTTTAATCAAAAAATTAGAAATGACATTCAAGTTGTTTTGACTGTTCTTTCTTTTGATAAAGAGAATGACGCTGATATTCCAGCTTTAATAGGAGCTTCTTTAGCCATAGGTCTTTCTGGTATTCCTTGGGATGGTCCTGTTGGTGGAGTAAGAGTCGGCCGTTCTTTAATTGGAGAAGATGGAACTAATCAAAAATTAATTTTAAATCCTACTTACAAAGCAAGAGAAGAAAGTGATTTTGATTTAGTTGTTGCTGGTAAAGATAATAAGATTAATATGCTAGAAGGTGGTGCTAAAGAAGTACCAGAGGATATATTATTATCTGCTATGGAATTTTCTCAACCTCAAATTGAAAAAATAGTTGATTTTCAAAAAGAAATAATAAAAGAAATTAATCCAGATGAATTGGCTGTAGATGTTGAAGTAATAGATCCTGAATTAATTAAAAAAGCACAAGAATTCTTAAAAGATAAATTAGAAAAAGTTGTTTATCAGCCTGAAAGCGCTGAATATTCAAAGAATCTTTTTGCTTTAGAAAAAGAATTAATAGTTCATTTATCTGAAGATTTTGAAGAGAAAGAAGGTCAGATAAGAGATATTTTTGAAGATGAAACTGATAAGTTAGTTCATAGGAATATTTTAAAAGAAGAAAAAAGGCCTGATAATAGGAAGCTAGATCAAGTTAGAACTATTAAATGTAATGCTGGTGTTTTGCCTCGTGTTCATGGATCAGGTTTATTTCAAAGAGGATGGACTCAAGCTCTTTCAGTGATTACATTAGGTTCTTTAAGAGAAGGTCAAACAGTTGAGAATATAGAGGGTGAAATTGTAAAGAATTTTATGCATCACTATAATTTTCCTCCTTTCTGCACAGGAGAAACAGGAAGATTAGGAGGACCTGGTAGAAGAGAAATTGGACACGGCTCTTTGGCTGAAAAAGCTCTTTCATCTTTAATTCCAAGTAAAGATAAATTCCCTTATACTATTCGTCTTGTTTCTGAAATTCTTTCTTCTAATGGTTCTTCTTCAATGGCTTCTGTAAGTGGTTCTAGTTTATCATTAATGGATGCTGGAGTGCCTATTAAAAGACATGTTACAGGAGTAGCAATGGGACTAATACTTGGTTCAGACGATAATTATAAGATACTAACTGATATTCAAGGACCTGAAGATCATTACGGAGATATGGATTGTAAAGTAGCAGGCACAGAGAAGGGAGTGACAGCATGTCAAATGGATGTTAAAATACAAGGAGTTCCGTTAGATATTCTTAAAGAAGTTTTTGAACGAGCAAAACAAGGACGTTCATTTATTCTTGAAGAAATGAATAAAACGATCAAAGCTCCACGTCCTGAACTTTCTGATTCTGCTCCTTGCGTTTTGACGATTAAGATTAATCCTGATAAAATAAGAAATGTTATTGGAGCTGGAGGTAAAGTTATAAATGGAATTATTAATCAAACTGGAGCTAATGTTGATGTTGAAGATGATGGTTCTGTAAATATTATTGCAGATGATATTAAAAAAGCGCAGGCAGCACTTGAAATAATTGAGGGTTTAACACATGAAGTAAGAGCTGGTGAAACCTTTCAAGGTAAAGTTGTTAAAATTACTGACTTTGGAGCTTTTGTTGAAGTTCTTCCAGGACAAGATGGATTATTACATATTTCTGAATTATCTGACCAAAGAGTTAATCATGTAGAAGATGTACTTAAACTTGATCAAATTATAACAGTTAGAGTTAAGGACGCTAGCAATGGCCGAATTAGTCTAACATTAAGAAATAATTAATAAATATTTTTATATTATCCATGGATATTAATGGATTTAAAAAGACAAAAAAAAGAGAAGAAATAATCAAGTCAGAATCTGATCCACTGATCAGAACCATGAGGGGGGATATAATTGCTCAAGAAAAAAAAAGAGGAAATAGAAAAGCTTCTCCACCGGATGGATTACCTATAGTTGAATCAATAAATGAATCAATAAGAGATTCAGAATTTAAGGTTCAAAGAGAAATTAAAGAAAAAGCTCAAAAAGAAGCTGAAGTTAGAGCTGAAAAAGAGGCCGAAAGACAGAAAGTATTAAGAGAAAAAGCCGAAGCTAGGGCTAAAGAAGAAGCTAGACTTCAAAAAATAGCTCAAGAAAAAGCTGAAGAAGAAGCTGAAAGACAGAAAGTATTAAGAGAGAAAGCTGAAAAAGAAAGAATAAAACTTCAAGAAAGAGCTCAAAAAATAGCTCAAGAAAAAGCTGAAGAAGAAGCTGAAAGACAGAAAGTATTAAGAGAGAAAGAAATTAAAAGAGCTAAAAGAAAAGAAAGAATAAAGGAGATAAAGGCAGGATTAGTAAAAAATACCCCTAAATTAATTGCTGGATTAATAATTGTTTTTCTAATAATAGGAGTTGGAATATATTTTTATTGGTGGAATTATGTTCGAATAGTTCCAGTAGCTATTACTCATTTTGAATGTCAAAATGAACAATGTGTTGAAGTAGAAGGAGAAGGAGTAAAACAATGTCAACTAAATGAAGATTGCAAATTAATTGAACCAACTGTTCCTGAGCAGTTAATTCTTTCGGATAAAATAGAAACAATTGAATTGCCAATTAAAGAATACGAATCATTTATAAATAGATTAGAATCTATTTATAGGACGAAGCAAGAAGATACATTAAAGAGCATTTTAATAAAACTAATAAAATATACAAGAGAAGAATATGCTGATTTTGATTTTTTTGTTCTAGCTTCTAAAATTAATATTCCTGAGAATATTCGAAATGTAATTGCCAGTAGTAATATCAATGGAGATAACTATAATCTATTTTTATATAATAATGGGGAAGAAAATAGGGCAGGATTGATTATAAAGATGGGGCAGAGCCCTGATCTAGTCGAAAATCTTAAGGCTTGGGAAGATACAATAACTAATGATATCCAGCCACTTATTTTCAAAGATGAGAGCTTAGAACCTGCTACTGAGGAATTTCAGGATAATATTTACAAAGAAGTATCTATGCGTTATCTTAATTTTCCAACTTCTGATCTAAGCGTTGATTATGCTATAATTGGTGATAAATTGGTGATTACAACTTCAAAAGATAGTATGTATGCTATTATAGATGCTTTAATTGATTAATTTTTATGGTAAAAATTTTTATTAGAAAACAAAATAATAAGGATTTTAATAAAATATCAAGTAATTCAAATGTTGATTTACGCAAAGGAAAGATGAATCAAAAACAGCCATCAAGGATATGGTTGTTTTTAAGTATTTTTCTATTAATAATTATTATTGTTTTAATCTTTAATTCATGGTTTTCATATTCTAAAAAAGTTAATTTTGCTAATCTTATTCCTGAAGAAACAGTTGTTTTTAGTGTAATAAATAAAGATATTCTTTATCCACAGATTTTTCCTTTTAGAAATTTTTTATCAAATAATAACTTTTATGGACAAAAAGCAATAAATCAATTTAATAATTATTTAAATAATGCACAGTTAGATTTTGAATCAGATATACAGCCATTTTTTGGAGAAGATATTGCTTTTATTCTATTATCTTCTAATTCAGAAGTAGAATTTCCATTCGCTTTAATCTTAAAAAGTAAAGTTTCTATGGCTCAACTTAGCCAAGCTTTGAGTAAGATTGAACCAGAATTCAAAAAAGATTATAATTTTTCTTCTCAGGCTTATCGTCAAATTGAAATTAATATTTTAAAATCATTCTCTGCTTCTTCCTTAAATTATGTTTATGCTCAAGCAGGGGATTACTTTATCATTAGTAATTCACAAGATTGTTTAAAGAATATCTTAGATATGGTTATTAATAAATGATTGTTGATAATGTGTGGATAAATAGGGGTTGACATGATCATGCTTTAATTAGTAAAATAATAATATCTTGAATAGATCTGTTTCTTAAAAACTATTCGAGGATAAATCTTTTGCTAGCTATAACAAATAATAGTTCTTTAATAAAAATAAAAAGTCTTCGGAGGGGAGACTAATAGAAAGCAAAAGATAGATTATTTTTCTGTAAAAAATGATTGCTTTCCGCATAGGAGGAAATATAATAAAAAAAAGATGCGGTGGCATCTCGTTTATAGAAAGATATGAGGGACTTTGACCCCCATATAATACTTTATAGTTTTCGGGTGTATCAAGGTCCCTCTAATATATAACAATACAACAAAAAAAGTCAATAGGAAGCTGTTCTTTGAACAGGCTTTTTTAATTTAAGCTATCCAAGGACGTTCCTTAAAGCTTTAAGGAACGTCCTTTATTCGAATTTATTTCTTGTAGCTATTTTATTTTTATGTTAATATAGAATATATGGATAAGAAAATGCAAAAACAATTAAAAAAGAGTTTAGAAAAAGAAAAGATGAAGTTAACAAAAGATCTTAAATCTTTTGCGAATAAAGATACTGAGGTAAAAGGGAACTGGCTTACTCGTTTTCCTTTCTTTGGAATTAGTCGTTCTCATGACGATGAAAATGCTGAAAGAATAGAAGAGTATGAAAACCTCTTGTCAGTAGAGCATACTTTAGAGTTGCGTTTAAAAGATATTAATAATGCTCTAGAAAAAATTAAAAACAATAACTATGGTATTTGCGAGAAATGTAAAAAAGAAATTGAAATTAAGCGTTTAAAGATTGTTCCAGAAGCAAAGCAATGTCTAATATGTAGTAAAGAAAATTCTTAAGAGGCTATTTATTTTTTTTAATCGCGTTATCAATAAGATTGCTAATCATCTTTTTTGTTCCTTCAAACTCTATAAAAGGAAATTTATTAACAAAAAGAAAGGTATCTAATTCTTTTCCTTTAGAATTTTTTTTACCGAAAACAGTTACTGTGATTAAAAAAGGATCATCTTCTTTAATATCTTTTATTTTTTTTAATAAATCTTTATGCATATTTTTATATTTTATTATATTGATAAATATATCCTAAGATATTTGCGCTATTTTTATTTATCGTACGAACACTCTTTATTGCCCAGCCAATATGATTCATTTCTGAGAAAGTAACCCAATCACCATTAACTGATTCAACATAACCAACATGTCCATATGTACGTGAGAGCCAATTAGTTCCGCTTAATAATATAATTGCTCCTACTTGTGGAGTTGTTCCTGTTTTAAATCCATAGCTTCTTGCATTAACTAACCATGCTTTAGCGTGGCCTGACCATGGAACATATGTTTGTTGAGCTACATACCAAGTACATTGGCCATAAGGATAACTTCTGCTTTTACCAGTTCCTGCTCCAGTGACATAACTTTGTGATACTGTTTTTGTTACTTGTGTTACAACAGGGGCAGGCATTTGACCGTCAGGAATTATCAGTTTTTGACCTATTTGAATATTTCCATCAGCTGGTAAATTATTAGAGGCGATAATATCTTCGCTTTCAGCATTGTAATATTTAGCAATAGAACTTATTGTTTCATTGTTTTTAATCTTATGGAGAACTCCAGTGACTGGAAGAATCACTAATTCATCTCCAGGCCTAATAACGCTTAAACTAGTTAATTTATTAGCCCATAAAAGCGTATTAAGTGTAATGCCGAAAGAAGCTGCAATATTTGAAGTTGTATCTCCTTCTTGAACAATATAGGTTATATTATCTGTTCTAGCTTTTTGACTGATGAATGTAATTGGATTTGTTTGTGCTAATAGTGCACTACTTTGCATAACCATTAAACCCTGTTCATCTTCATAAATATTTTGATTCGAATCGTCTGTATAATTAGATTGGTTAATTAAGCTGGTAAGCGTGTTCGTCATTAAATTATTCTCTTCAATTGAATAATTCTTAGAAAGATATGTTATTCTCCCCCACTTTTCTCCAGTACTATCTTGTTTGTTTTCATTATTTAAATTAGATAATATATCTTGGCTTATGCCCTTAGTCGGCTCAATTAAAGTGAAACTTAGACAAAATAAAATAACTGCTGCTATGAGCAGTATTTTTTTGTTTCTTTTATGTAGTTTAAGGCTTTTGCTCTTGATGAGTAATTTTATTGTACTCATGTACAATGATATAATATCAAAGCTATTTGCTTATGTCAATACTCTCAATAGCCTTAGTTAATCTTGATTTTTTCCTATTAGCTGTGTTTTTTTTAATCACTCCATGCTTAGAAGCCTTATCAATTGCTTTATAAGTTTCAGGTAGAATTTTAAGTGCTTCTTCCTTCTTTTTATCTTTAATTAGAATGTTAGATTCTTTAATTAGAGATCTCATTTTTCTAATTCTTTTAAGATTAAAAACCCGTTTTTTACGGTTTTGCTTAAGCGCTTTTTTAGCTGATTTTGTTATAGGCATGAATTTAATTTTAAATTATAAATTTTAAATTTTCAAGCATTTTAAATATAAAGCTTTATATATTTATTGTCAAATGTTCTAGAGTGAAGTAAGATAATAATATGATTGCTTCATTGAAAGGAAAAATTGAATTAAAAACAGATAAGTTTATTATTCTAGATGTTAATGGTGTTGGATATAAAATATTTTGCACTTCACCCACTTTAAAAGGAATAAAAGATGATAAAAAAGAAATTAAATTTTTTATACATCTATATCCACGAGAAAATCTTTTAAATCTATACGGTTTTCTAACTTTTGAAGAGATGGAGTTCTTTGAAATTTTAATTTCTGTAAGTGGCATAGGCCCTAAAGCAGCTTTATCTGTTATGATGTTAGAATCAGTAAAGGTATTAAAGCAAGCGATTGCTAGTGGACAAAAAACACTTTTAACTAAAGTTTCAGGAATTGGAAGTAAAACAGCAGAAAGAATTATCTTAGAATTAAGGAATAAGGTTTCTGCTTCTATTGATGATATTAAGCAATTGAATTCTGATAGTGAAGCTATTGATGCTTTAATTAGTTTAGGATATCCAGTAGGTAAGGCTAGAGAAGCTCTTAAACAAGTATCTGGTAAAATTAAAAAAGTAGAAGATCGTATTAAAGAAGCTTTAAGAATTATAGGCAAATAATCATGAGCAAAGAACAATGGAATCAATTTATTATTAAAAATGGAGGTTCTTTTTTGCAATCATGGCAATGGGGTGAATTTCAAGAATCGTTAGGTAGAAAAATTTGGAGAATAGAATCTAATAATTCAAAAGGATTAGTAGTAAGACATAATTTACCTTTTAAAAAGAATTACTTATATTGCCCTAGAGGTCCTGTAGGGGATAATGATTTGAAATATTTTTTAGAAGAGATTCATAAAATAGCTAAACAAGAAAAAAGCATATTTTTTAAAATTGAGTCAGAAAGAGATTTAAATGGGGACAGTCCCCTTTGGGGACTGTCCCCATCTTCAAAACAAATTCAGCCTAATAAAACAATAATTCTAGATTTAAATAAATCAAAAGAAGGATTATTAGATCAGATGCATCAAAAGACTAGGTATAATATTAGATTAGCGCAAAAAAAAGGATTAATTTTCGAGGAAGTAGATAATAGTGAATTAGATATTTTTTTAGAATTATTAAGAGAAACAGCTAAAAGAGATAAATTTAGTATTTATCCAGAAGAATATTATCGGAAAATGCAGGAAATTTCAGGAAGAGATGGAATGATTAAAATGTTTTCAATTAAGTATGATAATAAGATTATTGCTGCTAATTTAGTTTGTTTTTTTGGAAAAACAGCTATTTATCTTCATGGTGCTTCTGATTATAATTACCATAATTTAATGGCTCCTTATTTATTACAATGGGAAACAATTTTAAAAGCAAAAGATAAGGGTTTTATATCTTATGATTTTTGGGGTATTAATAAAAAAAAATGGCCTGGTGTAACACGTTTTAAAAAAGGGTTCAATGGACAAGAAATTAATTATTCAGGTGCTTTTGATTTAATTTTTAATAAAACTTGGTATAAAATGTATAATTTAGTAAGAAAGATTTTATGAAAAATTTATTAAAAAAAATTATTCCTAAATTTTTAATAAACTGGTATCATTTCTTTTTAGTTTTATTAGGCGCTATTCTATATGGATTTCCTTCTAGAAAAATAAAAGTTATTGGTATTACTGGGACTAAAGGAAAGTCAACTACTGTTTATTTAGCTGGCAAGGCATTAGAAGGAGCTGGTTTAAAAATTGGTTGGATTTCATCACTCTCTATTAAAGTAGCAGATAAGGAATGGATTAATCCATATCATTTAACAATGCCAGGTAGAATGTTTATTCAGAAGACATTAAGGGATATGGTCAAAAAAGGATGTGAATATGCATTAATTGAAGTAACTTCAGAAGGAATTAAACAACATCGTCATAATTTTATTGATTTTGATACAGTTGTTTTTACTAATTTAGCTCCAGAACATTTAGAAGCTCATGGTGGATTAGAGAATTATAAAAAAGCTAAAGGAAAATTATTTAAAGCATTAAAAAGAAACGGAAAAATTATTGTTAATCTTGATGATTCAAACGCCAGTTATTTTTTGCAATTTAAAGCAAAAGAAAAAATAGGTTTTTCAATTAGACCAGAAAGTGAGAAATTAAAATGTGATAAAATAATATTAGGGGCGGATTATAGGGTAGGAGAAACAGGAGCAAATTTTATAGTTAAAGATACAAGATTTCAATTAAAACTTTTAGGAAAATTTAATGTATATAATGCATTAGCTGCAATTGCAATACTAACTGCGCAGGATATAAAATTGGAAAATCTTAAAAAGGGGTTAGAAGATGTGAGTGTAATCCCAGGACGCATGGAAGAAATTCGTCAGGGCCAGAATTTTAGAGTTTTCGTTGATTTAGCTCATACGCCTGACTCTTTTGAACAAGTTTTTAAATTAGCTAAGAAACTTCCCCATCAAAGAATTATTTCAGTTTTTGGTTCTGCTGGCGGTGGGCGTGATAAGTGGAAAAGACCTGAATTGGGTAGAATTGCTTCAATTTATTCTGATTATATTATTTTAACTAATGAAGATCCTTATGATGAAGACCCAGATCTTATAATTAATAGCATTAAAAAAGGAATAAGTAATCCTGTTGATCTTGAAAAAATTATGGATAGACGTCAGGCGATTAATAAAGCGTTAAGTTTAGCAAAAGAAGAAGATATTGTTTTAATTTTAGGAAAAGGCACTGAAGCCACAATGATTATTGGTTCTCAAAATATACCATGGGATGATCGAAGAGTTGTTAGGGAGGAACTCGGAAAGTTATATGCTTAAATTAGAAAAACTTATTTTTTATCTTTTTGTCTTCTGTTTTGCTTTTCAGAC
>JAHJQT010000032.1 GCA_018819085.1 Patescibacteria group bacterium | reverse complement strand
CCCCATCCAAGGTTATAAAAATTATCATTTTTTATATATTGATTTATATAATCTGCTAAATAATTATCTCTAAAGTTGGCAACATTTTTGATTATAAATTTTTTGTTCATAATATATAACTTAAATAGTTTATTTCAATAATTCATCAGCCGAAATTCCAAGAGTTTCGGTTAATTTTTGAATTGTCGCAAGTGTCGGATTCCTTTTTCCGTTTTCAATTTAGAAAAAAAAATCTGACGCGCGCAAAATAAAAAATGCGAAGAAAACTTTTTTGCGGGGTGGCGAGCGTTAGCGAGCGGTGGCGGGGCGAACCTCGTTTATTTTTTCTTGCGGTGGGAGCGAGATTCGAACTCGCATGGGCTTAAAGCCCGCTGGTTTTCGAAACCAGTGCCTTGCCAATTCGGCACATCCCACCATATACGGTGTTTGGTCCTTCGACTTCGCTCAGGGCATAATTTTTATTACCAAAACAAGTTTTGGATAAAAAGTATGTGGGCGGTAGAGGATTTGAACCTCTGACTCTCTCGATGTAAACGAGATACTCTGGCCACTGAGTTAACCGCCCGATAACAATAATATCTTATCAGAAATTTTCAAAAAACTCCAGTTTTTGCTATAATAAATTTAATGCTTAATTTTTTAGAAAAAAAATATTTTAATAAATCCTTATCAAAGGGATTTGTTCGTTTATATACAGGAAAAACAATAGTAATGATTGCTTCTGCTATGTTGGGCATATTTTTGCCTATCTTTTTATATAATCTTTTTGATAAAAATTTCCAATTAGTAATGGTTTATTATGGACTCGCTGCTTTTTTTTATGGGATTACTGTTTCTTTCGGAATAAAATTTTTAAATAAATTTGGATTCAGGAATGCTTTACGGGCTAGTGTTGTTTTGGGAATAATTTTTTATATAATTTTTTATTTCATAGATCAAAATAATTTAAAATACTTGATTCCTTTCTCTCTTCTAATTCTTGTTTTTTATCGTTTGCTTTATTGGCTTCCTTATCATGTTAATTTTGCAAAATTTACCAATAAAAAAACAAGAGGCAGGCAAGTTAGTATTATTGAAGCAACTCGTTCTACCTTAGGGGTGTTTATTCCACTTATAGCCGGAATTATTGTAAGTTATTTTAGTTTTGATGTTCTCTTTATTATCGCAATTATTCTTTATCTTCTTTCTGGTATTCCTTATTTAACAATTCCAAGAACTAGAGAAAAGTTTGTCTGGACAGTCAAAGAAACATGGAAACAATTTTTTTCAAAGAAAAGAAGAAATACTGTCTTAGCTTATATAGCTGATGGATCTGAAAATATAATTGGAGTAACTGTCTGGCCAATTTTTATTTACCAGCTTTTAGATGGTAATTATTTTAAAGTCGGTGCTATCTCTACTTTAATTATTGCTATTTCTGTTATTGCACAGCTTTTTTTAGGCAAATACATAGACTCAAAAGCTAAAAAAGAAAATATTTTAAAATGGGGAAGTTTCCTATATTCCTTTGGATGGTTAATTAAAGTCTTTATTTCAACTGCTTTCCAAATTTTTGTTGTTGGTGCGTATCATAGTATTACTTGTATTTTTTTAAGAACTCCTTTTGACGCTTTAACTTATGAAATAGCAGCTGATCAAGAACATTATGTTGATGAATTTACTGTTTTACATGAAATGGCTTTAAATTTTGGGCGTGTTTTAATGATTATCTTAATTATTATTATTTCATTCTTTTTTGACATTCAATGGGTTTTTGTTTTAGCTGCCTTAGCTAGTATGGTTTTTAATCTTTTAGAGAAAAAGAATAGTAAAATAATCAAGATTTAGTATGAAAGAAGGAATAGATTATAGACAATATTTTAAGAATAAAAGAATTACAGTTATGGGGCTTGGTCTTTTAGGTCGTGGCATAGGTGTAGTTAAATTTTTAGCAGAGTGTGGAGCTGATTTATTAGTAACTGATTTAAAAAATAAGAAAGAATTAGAATCATCTTTAAATAAGTTAAAAAAATTTGAAAATATTAAATATGTTTTAGGAAAACATAGATTAGCTGATTTTAAAAAATGTGATATTGTCATTAAAGCTGCAAACGTTCCTTTTGATTCTATATACACTAAAGAAGCGCGAAAGAATAATATTCTAGTAGAAATGGACGCATCGCTTTTTGCTAAATTATCACCAGCAACAATTATTGGAATTACGGGGACTCGAGGAAAATCAACAGTTACAAATCTTATTTATAATTCATTAAAACATTCTTTAAAAAATAGGAATGTTTTTTTAGGTGGTAATATTAAAGGAATGGCTACTTTGCCTTTGCTTAAAAAAGCAAAAAAAGGCGATTGTGTTGTTTTAGAGCTTGATTCATGGCAATTACAGGGTTTTGGAGATTTTAAAATAAGTCCTCATATTTCTGTTTTTACTAATTTTATGCACGATCATATGAATTATTATAAAGGAGATACGCAACGTTATTTTAATGATAAGGCGAATATTTTTAAATATCAGAATAAAAATGATTATTTAATTATTAGCGAACAAACAGAGCAAGAGATTAAAAAAAGATTTAAAAATAAGATTAGAAGTAAAGTCATTCAAATAAAAAAACATATTCCTAAAGATTGGAAAATTAATCTTATTGGCGAGCATAATAAATTAAATATTACTTTAGCAGTAAAAGTTCTAGAAATCTTAGGATTAAATATGTCTCAAATTAAAAAAGGAGTGGAGGATTATCATGGAGAACCTGGACGACTTGAGTTAATAAGGAAATTTAAAGGTATTGTTTATTATAATGACACAAATGCTACAACTCCAGATGCACTTATGGCTGCTTTAAAAGCATTAGATGATAAGAATATTATTTTAATAGCTGGTGGAAATGATAAGGAGTTGGATTATAAGGAGGTGGTAGAATTTATAAACAAGAAAGTTAAAAAAGTAATTTTAATTAAAGGAACAGCTACCAATAAAATTCTTTTACATTTATCAGAACCAGTTGACGTTGTTAATAATATGAAAGAAGCATTTATTAAAGCACGTAATTTTGCAAAAAAAAATGATATTATTCTTTTGTGTCCAGGTGCAGCAAGTTTTGGTGTTTTTAAAAATGAATATGATAGGGGAGATCAATTTGTAAAATTAGTTAAAGAGTTAAAATGAATCAGGATTTATTTAAACAAATTAAAAAAGCTCATTTTATAGGTATTGGTGGAATTGGCGTTTCAGCTCTAGCGCGGATGATGCTTTTAAATAAGAAAAAAGTAACTGGTTCGGATATATCGTCTGGACCTGCATTGGAACGTATTAAAAAACTAGGTGCCAGAATTTTTATTGGTCATAAAAAATCAAATCTTACTGAAGATATAGATATAGTTATTTATTCTCCTGCTATTAAACAGAATAATCCAGAATTAATTCAAGCAAGAAAATTAAATATTCCTGTTTACTCATATCCTGAAGCGCTTGGCTTAATTTCAAAAAATAAATATACTATTGCTGTTTCTGGGACTCACGGTAAAACTACAACTACAGCTATGTTGGCTGAAGTAATGATTTCAGCCAAAAAGAATCCCACAGTTATAATTGGTGGGTTTTTAAGAAAAGAAAAAGATAATTTTATTTCAGGCACAAGCAAGTATCTTATAGTTGAAGCTTGTGAGTATAAGGGGTCATTTCTTAATCTCTTTCCAGATATTTTGATTATTACTAATATTGATAATGATCATCTAGATTATTTTAAAAATATTAAAAATATTCAAAAGGTTTTTGCTAAATTAATTAGTAAGGTGCCGCAAAATGGTTTAATCATTTGCAATCCTAATGAACAAAATACGAAACAAGCTCTAAAATTATCTAAAGTAAAAGCAAAGATAATTGATTATACTAAAGAAAATAAATTAGAATTAAAAGTGCCTGGTAGTCATAATCTATGTAATGCTCAAGCGGTTTTGTCTGTTACTAAAGCAGTTAATATTAAAAAGCAAAAAGCTGAGAGATTGCTCAAAGAATATGCTGGAACATGGCGTAGGTTTGAGTATAAAGGGAAAACAAAATTAAATGCTTTAGTTTATGATGATTATGCCCATCATCCTTCAGAGGTGCAGACAACCATTAAAGCAACTAGAGAAAAATTTCCTAAACAGAAAATTTTTATTGTTTTTCAACCGCATCTTTATTCAAGAACAAAATTTTTATTAAACAATTTCGCTAAAAGTTTTAATCAAGCAAATGATATAATTATTACTGATATCTATGCAGCTCGAGAAAAAAATGATAAAAGTATTCATGCTAAAGATTTAGTTAATAAAATAAAGAAAATTAATCCATCTGTTCGTTATTTTAAGAATTTTGACGATATAGTAAAATATTTAAAAAAGAATACAAAAGAGAAAGATATAATTATTATTATGGGTGCAGGGGATGTTTATAAAATCGGGGAAATGTTGATACTGTGAGTAACTAAAAAAGGTATCCAATCGGATACCTTTTAAAAATATATCTTTTAAAAATAAATTAAAGTATCTCTACGCCTAATTTTTCACTAATTATTTTTTTGAGGCGATTGATATCCATTTTCATGATTTTGAATTCATCTTCCATATCGCTCATTCGTTTTAGAAATTTATCTAGCGTAGTGGTTAAACGGTCAATCTTTTTATTAATTCTTTCTTCCATCTTTTCTATTTTCTTATCAATCTTTATTTCCAATCTAATTATTCTTTCATCTAATCTTCCTATTTTTTCATCAACCGCACTTAAAATAACTACTGTTTGTTGAGTTAACAGTTTTTCTAATTCTAAATAGGTAACTGGTTGATTTTTATCGATTTTTTTAGGCATTACTCTAATCTTATATTTTATAAACAATTATGTCAAATTGTGCCCAGGGCGGGAGTCGAACCCGCACATCTCGAAAGACACAAGCCCCTCAAGCTTGCGCGTCTACCAATTTCGCCACCTGGGCTTATTTTTTTTCAGCTAGCTTTTCTTCTTTAACTTCTTTAGTTTCAGTTTTCTTTTTAGAAGAAATTTTGTTTGGTTGTTCCTTGATTTCTTTAAGTCGGGCTTTTTTAGCTGATTTATCGCGGATATAATAAAGCTTAGCACGTCTAACTTTATGCTTTTTAACTACCTCTATTTTCTCAATAAATGGAGCATGAATAGGAAAGATTCTTTCTACACCAATTCCTTTGCTCATTTTTCTAACTGTGATAGTTGCGTTAATCCCTTTGCCGTGTTTTTTAGCAATAACTAATCCTTCAAAAATTTGAATTCTTTGTTTGTCGCCTTCTTTTATTTTTTGATGGACACAGACAGTATTTCCTGATTTAATTTCAGGTAAATCTTTCTTTAATTGTTTTTTATTAAATTCGTCTAATTTATTCATTGTTTTGAATTTCTTTTAATGTATCTTTTAAATTTTTTGGAAGTTTTGATTTGAATTCCATTATACTACCATTAGACATTTTAAATTTCAAGTATTGAGCGTGTAAAAATTGTCTTTTTAATTCTTTAGGACAAACTTGTCTTTTAAACTTATATTGTTTATCTCCAACGACTGGATGACCAATCGATTTTAAATGAATTCTAATTTGATGCGTTCTGCCTGTTTTTGGATAAACTTCTAATAAAGTATAATCTTTAAATCTTTCTATAACCTCATATTCTGTCCAGGCTGGTTTTGAATTATTATCTAATAAAGCACTTCTTTTTTTATGGTCTTTTTTTGATAAACTGATTGATTTCGTTATTATTCCTTTATTGTCTTTAACTTTTCCATGGACTAAGGCTAGATATTTTTTAACAATTTTTCTATCTTTAAATAAATTTTTAAAATATTCAAAAGATTTATTATTTTTAGCTATAACTATTAAACCAGATGTGTCTTTGTCCAAACGATGGACAATGCCTGGCCTTAAAGCGTCTTCTCCTACATTTTTAATTTCTGGATAATAGGTGAGTAATTCATTAACTAAAGTATTATCTTGTTCTGGATGTACAGGATGAACCGTTAAATTAGCTGGTTTATCAATTACAATAATATCTTTATCTTCATATATAATTTTCATAATTTTGGTGGACCGAACAGGACTCGAACCTGCCGCCTCCGCAGTGCAAGTGCGGCGCTCTACCAGATGAGCTATCGGCCCATATAGAGATAAAATAACAGAATTTAAGCTAAAAAGCAAGTTAATAAAAATACTCGAATAACGAGTATTTATTATATAATTTATTAAAGATTTATTTATTAAATAATTATTCTTTTTATTAATGGATTTAGGCGAGTAACGATTTCATAATTAACAGTGTCGCTTAAATAGGCCATATCATCAATTGATATTTTTGACTTATTACTTTCTCCTATTATAATAGCTTCGTCTCCAATTTTTACATTCTTAATATCTGTAATATCAACACTAATCATATCCATTGAAACTCGGCCAAGTACTTTTGCTTCATTACCATGAATTAAAATTTTCCCAATATTTGAAAGTGATCTTGGAAAACCATGCCAATAACCAATTGGTAAAATTGCGACTCTTGAAGCATGACTTAATGTTTCTGTTAAATCATATCCAATTTTACTTTTTTTTGGTATTTTTTTAATTTGGCAAATAATTGTTTTCCAAGATAAAATTGGTTTAAGTTTTATTTTATTTTTAAATGCTTCTTTAATTTCTTTTGATGGCCAAAGACCATAAAGTCCGATTCCAATTCTAACTAAATCAAAATGACTTTGTGGGAAAATAATCGTGCCAGATGTTGCTGCTGCATGTTTTAAAAATTTTTTAAATCCAGCTAATTCAAAAAGATCGATATTTTTTTTGAATTCTTCAATTTGATGAAGAGTTGTTGAAGGAAACGATGGATTTTTAGCTGAAGAAAAATGAGTATAAACACCTTCTAATATTATATTAGGCTGTAATTTTAAAATTTTTAATACATTAGGAATTTCTGAAATAAAAAATCCTTGACGATTCATTCCAGTATCGATTTTTATATGAATTTTTAATTTCTTATTATTTTTAATTTCTTTAAAACTTTTAAGGGTTGGTAAGTCAGCTACTGTTAAAGATATGTTTTTTTTAATAGCTTCTTTGATTTTATTTTGTAGAGTATATCCTAAAACTAAGATAGGTTTTTTAAGACCAGCTTTTCTTAGGCTTTCAGCTTCTACAATTGAATCAACACCAAGCCAATCAACTTTAAGATTTTCAACAGTGCGAGAAAAATCAATTAAACTATGACCATAAGCATTTGATTTAACAATGGCCATTAAAAGGCATTTTGGGTCAATTAAACTTCTAAATGTATTATAATTGTTTTTTAAAGCTGATTGATTAATTTCAATCCATGTTCTTAAATTTTGTTTTTGAAACTTTTTATTTTTCATAAATTTGGAATCCTATTTATAATCATTATAGCTATTGTTTTATTATAGGTCTATAGAAAGAAATAATATTTTAAAAATAAAAATACCCGAATTAACGAGTATTTTTATCTTGGTGGGCTCAATAGGGATTGAACCTATGACCTCGTCGATGTCAACGACGCACTCTACCACTGAGCTATGAGCCCGTAAATAAAATATTATTATGTGGGCGTACCTGGATTCGAACCAGGAACCTTGGCCTTATAAGAGCCCTGCTCCGCCATTGAGCTATACGCCCCTTAGATTAAATTTTCTTATTATACTTTTCTGCAATAGCTTTTATACTCATCATTACCATCTCTTTTGATATTACATTGCCTCCAAATATAGCACAAGTACCATGTTTGAATCCTGGATAATCTACTGACATAGTAGTTGTTTTTTTGATATATGGTTTTCTAAATTGTTTTAGAGAAATTCCTGTTTCTTTTGACCAAAATAAATGCTCCTTTTTAATATTCATATCATTATATAAATGGAGCTTTGCTTTGAGTTTAGATTTTTGTATGCCTAGAATTTTAGTCATCCAGAAAATAGTAAATTTTACAATTTCTGGATTAGTGTTGGCAACAGCAAGTCCTTCGGCCATCTTTTTTGTGCCTTCACCCCAATAAAGAAATAATCCAGCAATCAATAATTCTTTTTTACAAAGGGGAAGTAATTCTTTTTTTGCTTTTTCAAATGCTTCATTCCATCGCTTTTCTTTTTTTCTTCGCATAGTCTGCCGAAATCTTTCTATTCTTTGTTCATTCTTATTACAGAGTTCTATTATTCTTTGTTTGGGAAGAGGATAGTCTCTTAACCAACAACTTAAAGTGCCCTTACTTACTTTTACAATTTTTTTGATTTGACTATAACTTTTACCTTGTTTTCTTAATGCTATTGCTTTTCTTCGTTCTATTTTTTTTGCCATAATGAACCTTTATTTATCATTTACTCAAAGAGTATTCATAGGTTCATTATATCATAAATATTTTTAGAAAACAACAATAATTTTTAAACTTTCTTTTTCATCAATGCTTCAAACTGCTTTCTTTCAATAACTTCTTTCTTTATAAGTACTTGAGCAATTTGATTTAATTTTTTCCTATTATCAGTAATAAGTTTTGTAGCTGTTTTATAAGCATTATCAGTAAATTTTGAGACTTCTTTGTCTATTTGAGAAGCGATTTCTTCAGAATAATCTTTTTCTGTAGAAATTTCTCTACCAAGAAAAACCATTTCTTCTCTTCCGCCAAATGTTCGGGGACCTAATTTTTCGCTCATACCATATTTAGTCACTAACTTACGTGCTAGTTCAGTAGCTATTTGTAAATCATTTGAAGCTCCGGTTGTTAGTTCTTTAAATACAAGTTTTTCAGCTGTATATCCTCCTAATAAAACAGTTAGTTCATCAATAAATTCAGAGCGTGAGTGAAGATGTTTATCCGTAAGAGGGAGTTTTAATGTATAACCAGCAGCCATCCCTCTTGATATTATTGATATTTTTTGAACTGGATCAGCATTCGGCAATAAAGCAGCTGTTAAGGCATGGCCTGATTCATGATAAGCAGCAATTTCTTTTTCTTCTTTAGAAAGTATATTACTTTTTCTTTCAGGTCCTAAGAGTACTTTTTCAATACATTCTCTTAATTCATCTTGGCTTATTTTCTTCTTATTCTGTCTTGCTGTTAAAATAGCTGCTTCATTAACAAGATTAGCTAAATCAGCACCTGAAAAACCAGGTGTTCTTTCTGCAATTTCCTTAAGATTAACATCTTTTTCGAAAGGTTTATTAAGAGAATGAATTTCTAAGATTTTTTTTCTATCTTTAATATCAGGTAAATCTAATGTAATTCTCCTATCAAAACGTCCAGGACGAAGCAATGCTGGATCAAGGACATCAGGTCTATTTGTTGCGCTTATAAGGATAACTCCTGTATTTACTTCAAATCCGTCCATTTCAACAAGTATTTGATTAAGGGTTTGTTCTCTTTCGTCATGTCCTCCTCCAATACCAGCTCCTCTTTGTCTGCCAATTGCATCAAGTTCATCAATAAAAATTAATGCTGGAGCATTTTTTTTAGCTGTTTGAAAGAGATCGCGTACTCGTGAGCTTCCGACTCCTACAAACATTTCAACAAATTCTGATCCAGATACACTAAAGAAAGGAACACTTGCTTCACTTGCAACAGCTCTTGCTAAAAGTGTTTTTCCTGTTCCAGGCGCTCCAACGAGCAATACTCCTTTTGGAATCTTTGCACCTAAATCAATAAATTTTTTAGGCGTTTTAAGAAATTCAACTATTTCTTCTAATTCTTCCTTTGCTTCTTTTAGTCCAGCAACATCTTTAAATCCTATTTTATTTTTTTTATCTTTAGGATCAATTAAACGAGCTTTAGATCGTCCAAATGTAAATGCTTTCATTTGACCTTTTTGCGCTCCTCTAAACATAAACCAAAATAGGAAACCAATAATAAGTAAAGGTAAGAGAAATGGAAGAATATTTCCTACCCAAAAAGCTGCTCCTGATTCTCCCTTTATTTCAAGATTAACTAATTTTAATTTTTCTGAGTCAACCCCGTAATTTTTTAATGATTCTGTTAGTGAAGTTTCTCTTTCTTTTGTGGCTTCTTGTTTTGTACTATCTTTTAGTTCAATTTCTAGTTTATCTCCTTTAATAGTAATGACTGATACATTCTCTTGATTAATCTGTTCAACTAGATTACTTAAAGATAATTCTTCTGCTTCTTCTGTAGTATTATTAAAAAGCGTAAAAGAACCGGCAATTGCTAGAAATACCAAAAAAGCAATAATTAAATTTTTAAATAGATATTTCATATTATTATATATTTTTTATTCCTAATATCATTTTATGCGCTTCAGGAATAAATGATATTATTTCGAAGTTATAAGATTCTCCTATCTTAAGAACATTTTCCATCTCTTTATTTTGTTTTGAAAATTCAGAAAGATGGATCATTCCGTAAATTTCTTTTTTTATTTCAACAAATGCTCCAGATGGGTTGAATTTAATAACTTTACCCTTAACTGTTTGTTCGTTTTTAAAATCTTTTTTAATTTTTTCCCAAGGATCTTTTTTAAGCGCTTTAATGGAAAGAGAAACTTGTCCGTTACGTATGTCGATTATTTGAGCTTTAACTTTATCTTTCTCTTTAATTACTTGATTAGGATGGTCTATAATTTGCCAACCAAGTTCAGATATATGAATAAGTCCTTCTATATTTTCATCAAATTTAACAAAAGCTCCAAAATTAGTTAAAGCAGTAACAGTCCCTTCAATAGTATCTCCTTTTTTATAATTACTTAAATTTTCATGTAATTTCTTTTCTTGACAAACTTTTTCTGAAACAACTAATTTATCTGTATTTTTGTCCAGTCCGATAATTTTAACTTCCATTTCTGTCCCTATAAACTTATTAAGTTCTTGAAGAATTTTATTTTTATCTCCATCTTCTACTTTTGGATAATTATCAGCTGAAAGTTGTGATACGGGAAGAAATCCTATGATTCCTGATAATCTTATTACTAATCCTCCCTTATTAGCTTCTATTATTTTAACAGAAACAGTTTTATTAGATTCTTCTTCTTGCCTAATAGCAGACCATCCTTTTTCTATGTTTGCTTCTTTTAAAGATAATTCTATATAATTATCATCATTTTCTGAATCTAAAACCAAAGCTGAAATTTTTTTACCAATTTCTAAATCTCTAATCATATCTCTGTTTTCCCTTAATTCAGCTCCATAAACGATTCCAGTACCAAAAGGTTCTAATTCTAATATTAGTTCATTATTACTCTTTTTTATAATCTTGCCCTCAACTATATCACCCGGCTGAGGAAGAGAAGAAACTTCTTTTTCTTTCGCAAGTAACTCCTTCATTGTTTTTGTTTCTTTTTTAATCATAGTGTTAATATTTTAATAAATAATATATTGAAGTATAGCTTATGATTACCGGCTTGGCAAGGGTTTAAATATATGATAAAATATTAATATTAAATTTATGATTATAAATTGGTACGGACATTCTTGTTTTAAAATAACTAATCAAGGAGGTCATTTAATTGTCTTAACTGACCCGTTTGATAAAAAGACCGGATTAAATCCGCCTCGTTGTAGTGCGGATATTGTGACTGTTTCTCATCAACATTATGATCATAATAATGTTAAGGCGATTACAGGAATGGAAGGCAGTCAACCATTTATTATTGATAGCGCAGGAGAATATGAGATTAAAGGAGTTAGCATAGTTGGTTGTCGTAGTTTTCATGATCAAGAAAAAAAAGAACAGAATATTATTTATGTAATGGAAATTGATAAAATAAGAATTTGTCATTTAGGAGATTTTGGGCAAGATAAATTAGAAGATAAACAAATAGAGAAAATTGGAAATATTGATATTTTAATGATTCCTGTTGGAGGAAATTGTACAATCGAAGCGAAAAGAGCTGTAAAAATAGTTAATCAAATTGAACCAAGAATTATTATTCCTATGCATTATAATCTTCCTGGAATTAAGATAAAATTAGATGATGTTAAAGACTTTTTAAAAGAGATGGGATTAAATGGAATAGAAGCTGTTGATAAATTAACTATAAAAAAGAAAGATTTGATTGGAAAAGAAATGGAAGTAATTTTAATGAAGCCATGAATATTTAAATTTAAAATCCGAAATTGCAAATAATAAATAAATTACAATGTCCAAAATTCAAAATCCAAAACATAATTATTTTTTTGAATTTTAGATTTATTATTTTGAATTTATTTGTGATTTGGTGCTTTGAATTTTAGATTTATAATTATGTCATTAATTGATTTTGTTCAAAAAATTCAAAAAAAGCCTCGTCGTGTCCGTATTCAATTTTTATGGGCATCTGTTTTTATTTGTATGTTTCTTGTTATTACTATCTGGGTTATTTCTCTAAAACATTCTTTATTAATTGAGGATGATAACAAAAAAGAAAATATTAGTATTAGCGATGATATGATTTCTTTAAAAGATGCTTTTAAGGCGAGTATTGGTGCTTTTTTTGAAAAAGAAATAGAAGATCAAAATAAAATTATAGAGCAAGTTAATGAATCAAATAAAGCAAAGCCGGCTAAATTGCCACTTTCTCAATAATATATTATGGAAATAGGTAATATTAAAAAATATTCAATTGTCAAAGAAATGGAAGAGTCATATTTAGATTACGCTATGAGTGTAATTATTTCGCGTGCCTTGCCTGATGTTCGTGATGGTCTCAAACCTGTTCATCGTCGTATTTTATACGCTATGCATGGATTAGGATTAACAAGCTCTGCTAAGCATAGAAAATCAGCTACTGTAATAGGAGAAGTTCTTGGAAAATATCATCCTCATGGTGATGTTGCTGTGTATGATTCTTTAGTTAGAATGGCTCAGGATTTTTCATTAAGATACCCATTAATTAATGGACAAGGTAATTTTGGATCTATGGATGGAGATAATGCTGCAGCTTTTCGTTATACAGAAGTAAAAATGTCTAAAATCACTGATGAAATGCTTTTAGATATTGGCAAAGGAACAGTTGATTGGATTAATAATTATGATGGAACTCGCAAAGAGCCAGTTGTTCTTCCTGCAAAATTACCTCAACTCTTATTAAACGGAGTTATGGGTATCGCTGTTGGTATGATGACAAATATACCTCCTCATAACTTAGGAGAAGTAATTGATGGAATACTCTATTTTATTGATCATCCAGAAGCAACAGTAAAAGATCTTTTTCAATTTATTAAAGGACCTGATTTTCCAACTGGTGGTGAAATTTATGATCGTAAAGGAATGATTCAAGCATACAGTACTGGTAAGGGTCCTATTGTTATGAGAGCTAAAACTGAAATTATTGAAGATAAAAAAGGTAAATTCAAGATTTTAGTCAATGAAATGGTTTATGGTGTCAATAAAGCTAATTTAATAATTAAAATAGCTGATTTAGTAAAGAATAAGAAAATACAAGGCATTAAAGATATTCGCGATGAATCGAATAATAAAGAAGGAGTCAGAATTGTTATTGAATTAAAAAATGATGCTTATCCTAAAAAAATACTTAATCATCTTTTCAAATTCACTGATTTACAAAAAACATTTCATATGAACATGCTTGCTTTGGTTAATGGAATTCAACCACAAGTTTTATCATTGTCTAATTTTTTAGAAGAATACATCAAGCATCGTCAAGAAATTATTACTAGGAAAACTAAATTTGAATTAGACCAAGCAAAAGAAAGAGCTCATATTTTAATGGGATTAAGTAAAGCCCTTGATAATATTGATGCTGTTATAAATACAATTAAAAAATCTAAGAATAAGGAAGAGGCGGGTAGGAACTTAATGAAGAAATTCAAATTAAGCGAGAAGCAGACAGAAGCTATTTTAGAAATGAAACTACAGACACTGGCTGGTTTAGAACAAAAGAAAATAAAAGATGAATTAAAAGAAAAAAGGCAATTAATTAAAGAATTAGAAGTACTACTTAAAAGTCCTGAAAAAATATTAACTGTAATTAAGAAAGAACTCAAAGAATTAAAGGAGAAATATAGTGATGCAAGGCGAACTAAAGTTAATATTCGTCAAGTAGGTGAATTGAATATAGAAGAATTAGTTCCGGAAGAAGATTGTATAATTATTTTAACAGAGGGAGGTTATATAAAGAGAGTCAATCCGCAAGCATATCGTGCTCAAAATAGAGGAGGCAAAGGAGTTGTTGGAATAACTCCTAGGGAAGAAGATGTAGTAGGGCATTTCATGCACGTTTCAACACATGACAATATTTTATTCTTTACTAATAAAGGACGTGTTTTCAAATCAATGGCCTATGAACTTCCTGAAACAAAAAGAGTAGCTCGCGGACAAGCTATTGTTAATATTTTACAATTAGGTCCAAATGAAAAAATCACAGCGGTTCTTAATATTAGCAAAGGGGATAATGTTAAATATTTGGTAATGGCTACTGAAAATGGTATAATTAAAAGAACAAAAATAGAAGACTTTTCTAATGTTCGTATTAGTGGTTTGATTGCAATTAAATTAAAAAAAGAAGATAAGCTTAAATGGGCTAATCTTACTTCTGGTGAAGATCAGATTATGTTAGTTACATCAAAAGGTCAAAGTATTCGTTTTAAAGAAAGTGATGTTAGATCAATGGGTAGAGCAGCTTCTGGTGTTAAGGGAATTAATTTAAGAAAAGATGATAAATTAGTAAGAATGGATATTATTAGTGAAAGTATAGATAAAGAGAATTTAAAGATTCTTGTTGTTACTCAAAATGGATTTGGTAAAAAAACATATTTGAAATTTTATAAGGTTCAAAAAAGAGGTGGCATAGGAATTAAAACAGCTAAAATTAACAGTAAAACGGGGGATATTGTTGTAAGCGAGATATTAGATAAAGGACAAGAAGATCTAATTGCTATTTCTAGCAAAGGGAAGGTAATTAAAACTAAACTTAAGAATATTTCTTCTTTAGGTAGAGCAACTCAAGGAGTTAAAATTATGAAATTAAGGCAGGGAGATAAAGTTGTTTCAGTAGCTTGTATATAAAAAATATGGAAAATAATAATGGATTTCTTCAACCCACAGAAATTTTAAAGCAAATAGATATTCGTAATAATATGCATATTGCTGATTTTGGTTGTGGTAATGGATATTTCAGTATTCCGATGGCAAAAATTGCTGAACAAGGGCACGTTTATGCTTTGGATGTTATAAAAGATACATTAGAAGCAGTTGAAAGCAAAGCAGAATTAGAAAATATATCAAACATTGAGACAATTCATTGTAATCTTGAGAATCTTAATGGTTCAAAATTAGACAATGAATCAATAGATTTAGTTCTTTTACGAAATATTTTATTTCAATCACAAAAAAAATCTGAGATAGTCAAAGAAGCAAAAAGAGTTTTAAAAGACAATAATACGCTTGTTCTTGTGGAGTGGATTAAAGATTCATCTTTAGCACCTAAGGATGGCTGGTTAATTTCAAAAGAAGAAGCACAACAATTAGTTAAATTAGAAGGGTTTGAATTTGAAAAAGAATTAAAAATAGATAATCATCACTACGGACTTATTTTTAGAAAATAAATACATACTTGGTGTCATCCTCGCGAAAGCGGGGATCCAGGAAATAAATTAATCTGGATTCCCAATCAAGTTGGGAATGACATTAAAAAGTTAATAACTAAAGTAAATTTAATTTTGTGTTCAAAATAAAAACTGTCACTTTATATACATTTATTATTCCTTTGTTTGTTTTTAGTTTAGCAATTGCTTTTCCAGGGTGCAAATCTAGTCCTTTACAATCAACAGAGCTAGAGTTTTGGGGAGTTTATGATGATTCTGATGTTTTTAATGAATTGATTCAAGATTTTAATGCAGAATTTCCAAAGACAAAAATTAAATATTACAAAAAGGTTTATGCGACATACGAAAAAGATTTGCTTGAAGCTATGGCAAGTGGAAGAGGTCCCGATCTTTTTATGATTCATCATACTTGGGTGCCTAAATACGAAAATAAAATTTGGGCTGCTCCATCTGATTTAATATTAATCAAGGACATTCAAGATAATTTTGTTGATGTTGTTTATAAGGATTTTGTTATAGATGATCAAATTGTTGCTCTTCCTTTAAGTGTTGATACATTAGCGCTTTATTATAATAAAGACATTTTTAATACTGTTGGTATTTCTCAACCACCTGAAACTTGGGAAGAATTTTTAGATGTTTTAAATAAATTAACCATAAAAGATGATAGAGATAATATTATTCGTGCTGGGGCTTCTTTGGGTACAGCAAGAAATGTTAATCGTTCAACTGATATTTTATCACTTTTAATGATGCAATCAGGTGCTCAAATGGTGAATCAAAATAAAACAGAAGCTGTTTTTGATGAAGCTATTAAATTAGATAATGAAAATTTTTATCCAGGGCAAAGAGCTTTAGAATTTTATATTGATTTTGCTAATCCTCTAAAATCATCTTATACTTGGAATACAAGAATGCATTATTCTATTGATGCTTTTTACGAAGGATCAACAGCTATGATGTTTAATTACTCTTATCATTTACCAACTATCAGAGCTAAATCGCCTTATCTAAATTTTGGAGTATCAAAAATGCCTCAAATTGAAAGTTCGGAAAAAGATATTGATTATGCTAATTATTGGGGCATGACTGTTTCTCGTAATTCCAAGAGTTCAGAACAGGCATGGGAGTTTATAAATTGGATAACGCAAAAAGAAAGTTCTCAGAAATATTTGGAAAAAACAAAAAAACCAACAGCTCGTAGGGATTTAGTTAATTGGCAAAAGAATGATAAAGATGTAGGTATTTTTGCTGAGCAATCATTATCTGCTCAATCATGGTATCAAGTTGATAGTTTGTCTATTGAAAATATTTTTGCTGATATGATAGAATCAATAGTATTAGGAGAAGAGACAATTAAAAAGTCAATTGAAAAATCAATTAATCAGATTAATCTTTTAATGAAATAATAATCCAATGAAAGCTTTTAAAATATTTTTTATTATTTATTTAGTTATTATTATATTCGTAGGAGCCAATTCTGTTTATGCTGGTATTCATACTGGACCAATAGTTCCTTGTGGAGGTAGTGGTCAATCATCTTGTACTCTTTGTCATATTTGGAATCTAGCGAGTAATATAATTAATTTTATTAGTTTTAATTTAGCTATTCCGATTGCAACTCTTTTATTTGTAGCAGCAGGAATTATTTTTTTAACATCAGCTGGGAATGAACAGAAAGTTGGTTTAGCAAAAAGCATTTTTACTAGTACGGTCATTGGATTACTAATTATCTTTTGTAGTTGGTTATTGATTGATACCTTAATGAAAACATTAGTGAATCCTGATTCAAGTTCTGGTACAATAATATGGGCATGGAATCATTTTCCTAGTTGTTCTACACCTGAATTATGATTAAAAAAATATGATTAAAAAAATATTAAAAAAAACTTATTTATTAATTATTCCAGTTTTAGTATTTGGACTGCCTTTTTTTGCTAGCGCTACATTACCTCCGCCAGGTGAAGGTGGGTCTATTTCAAATCCTCTTAATTCAACTAGTTTTGATGAGTTAATTAGTGCTATTGCATATTGGATTTTTATAATTGCTATTCCTTTAGCAACATTAATGTTTTTAATTGGAGGTTTTATGTTTATGGTTTCTGGAGGAAGTGAAGAGAAAGTAACTCAAGCAAAGAAAACAATGCTTTGGGCAGCTGTAGGGCTTGCTGTTTGTTTAATAGGAGCTGGTTTTACAAGCATAATTAAAGAGCTTTTAGGTGCTAATTAGATATAATAAATTAAATTAAAAATTGCGAAAGGGGGTGAAATTTGTGAAAAAAATAATAATTGCGAGCTTATCATGTCTTATATTATTCGGATTTTCTTTGACTGTATTTGCAGCAGAACCAACAATTCCGGATTCTGATATAACGAGTATGGATAAGATAATTGAATTATTAGATACTATAGTGAATTATTTTTTTGGTATTGTTCTTGCCGTAGCTTTATTTATGTTGCTTTTTGCCGGTTTTAAGTGGATTACTTCATCAGGAAATGAAGAAGCAATAGGTACAGCAAGAAAAATGCTTATTTGGGCATTGGTTGGCATAGCTATTGCATTAGTTTCTAAAGGATTGATAATGGTAATTAAAGGATTGGTAGGAATCAATTAATACATTTAAATATCATTTAAATTTAAAAAGCCAGAGCAAGGTTGTTTTTCCTTGTCTGGCTTTTTGGTTGTTTTGTTATTTATTGAACGGTTACCCTTAAACTCATTTCTCGTCCTGAGCAGGACATGAGTTTTATGGTTCCATCAGAAGAAGCAGGTCCGCTTATGCAGGATCTTTTATTGGTTTCCCATGATGGAGAATCGGGATTAACATAAACAAACTTACCAGAGGCAGTTAGTTGTTCAAAACGGACATACTGCCCCTTTTTATAAGAAATTTCCCGTCCATTTTCATCACGGCTGACTATTGTTCCATCAGCTGGTAGTTTGAAAGTTGCAGAGAGGGTTCGTGAAGCGCGAGGTTTTTGTTGAGCGGTTGAGGTTGATGTTTTGTTAGTAATTTTTGGTTTTTCTGAAGAGTTAATTAATATAAAGATTATTCCGATAACGAGAACTCCTCCAATAATCATAATTAGCCAAACTTTCTTTTTAACCGCTAAATAGATGATTAAAGAAAACATGGAGAGAACAATAAAGATACCTAATATAGTTGCCAAGATATTCATTTCCTACTCCTCTTTTCTTTAATTATTCCACCAGTTAAATCTTTTAACATTGATTTGGCGGATCCTAATGGAAATATAACTAAATTGCTTGGGCCTCGTCCGGCTTCTTCAATTGCCTCGTTAGCTCTAATGAATAATCCTTCACTTCCATGACTTGTTATCTCGCTATATACTTTATTAATTCTTTCAACTTCAGCATTAGCGATTGTTTCAATTCTTTCTTTTTCTCTATCAGCCTCATATTGTTTTGTAGAGGCCTCAAGGTAAGCTTTTCCTCTTTCTCCGCAAAGATTAATACTGACCATGCCAACTCTTTTTAAACGAGCGCCATAATTTCTTTCTGTGTATCTGTGAATTCCTGATTCGGCAAGAAAAGTGTCTGCTTCTCTTTCTATCTCTTCTTTTTTTCCGATCAGATCCGCATAGTTTTTATCAGCGGCGAATCCTCGAAGAGCTGGCTTTGTTTGATTTTGGACTGCTTCAAGCCAATTCTGAACGCGAAACAGCGCCTTGTATGGATTAATTATTCTAATTGTTAAAAGCAGTTCCATATCTACTGGTATTAGTTCTTTTGTGTCAGCGTCGCCAAGAAAAGTATAATAGATGTCATCTTGGACTAGAATGTAATCTATTTTTTCTCCTGCGTGAGGTACCTTTTTATCTATCAATTTTCCTCCCTCTTCAGCTTGTTCAAATGACGTCCATCTGAATTCGTATTTATGCACAGAATGAATTAATGGAATGCCTATCCACATTAAACCGCCTATTCTGATCAGTTCTTTTCTTAACTGGCAATTTCCTATTATTTCATCATTGCTGTTTTTTACTGCCCCTAAAACTCCTCTTAAATTAGGTTCGTTTCCTTGAGTAACTCTTTGACAAATATCCCATTCTTCGTTGAATCCATATCCTTGATAACACATAATCATTCTTTGGAATGCTCCAAATTTTAAGATTGCCTTTGCTTGGCCTTCTTTGACAATAGTAAAGAAAATATTGTTTTTTGCTAAAAAGTAAACTAAAACAATAGGGCCTATGATAATTGTTATGATTCCGATTATATATAACCCAATGTAAATGCCAGTTAGAAAATTTTCCATTTTCTTTCCTCCTTTTCTGTAGTAAGAATAAGTTTATAAATTTTTAAAGGGCTTGAAAATTCAGCCCCTCTAGCCAAATTTCATTGTTTATATTATATATAATAAATTTAAAAAAGTCAAGATGGAGAGGTAATGTGTAAAAGGACGGTCCTTAAATATATTACGTCCTTTGTAAAGGACGTATATTTTAAAGACCGTCCTTGATACACCTTGATTTAATCAGTAAAAAGTTTAAAATATAAATATGCCTTGGTGGCGGAACTGGAATACGTGCTTGGCTTAGGACCAAGTTCCCGCAAGGGATTGAGAGTTCGAATCTCTCCCAAGGCACTATTAAATATTATGATTAAAATTAAAAATATTCTTCGATCTATTAAGATTGAAGAATATATTTTATTTATTTTTTCTTTAGTTCTGATTTCTGCTTATTTTATTCTGAATGGACTTAAATCAGGTTTTACTGATTTTTTTGACTATGGGTTTAAACATCTTGCTATTGGAGTAAAATATTTTTCTTTTGTTTTTCTTTTTATTTATCTTTATATTTTTTATAAACTTTATCTATATATAATAAATTGGCTAAATCCTTTGATTGAAAAAAAAATTAGTTTTTTTTCTTTATCCAATCCTTTTAAGAATACTTCAAGTAAAATTAAAAAAATATTTTTTACCAGTTTAATAATTATTAAACCACTTTTTTCTGTGAGTATTTTTTTTGGCTTTATAACCATATTACTAGGACTTTTAGCTATTTTATTAAAAGGAAATTTTATTGATAGTCTATTAATGAATATGGACAATAAATTATTTGGTTTTTATCCTTTTTTAGGTTCTTATTATCAAGTTGATTTGTTTTTTAAAATGATTCCTTTATTGATTTTTGGTTATCTTTTTTTAGGTTCAATGATGGGAATAACATGGGTCATTTTATATTTCAGTAAAAAAAGAGAATTATTTAGTGAATATATAGTGGCAATGACTTTAGCTGTTATGATTGCTTTGCCTGTTTGGATAATATATCCGGCTAATAGTCCTAGACATTTAAATAATATTTATAATCCTCAAAGAATAAGTCAGATTTATAGTAAAGTTGATATGGATGTGAAAGAAATTATTGCTAATAATAAGTTGGATTATAGGATATTAAATTTTCATGAAGATATTGGCATTGGGAGAAATGATGTTATACCTATTAGCACAATTCCAAGCATGCATGTTGCTTGGGCATTGTTGATTTTATATTATTTATATAAATTAGATAGAAGAACAATATTTTTTACCTTGCCTTGGAACTTCCTTTCTACTGTTGGTGCGATATATTTAGGCCAACATTATTTTATGGATGTTATTATTGCTTTTCCAGTTGTAATTATAACTATTTGGTTTGCTAATATTTTAGTTAAAATGGAAAAGAAGTATTATTATAATAATAGATTTGATGAGTATGAAAAGAAAATAAAAAATCAGATTAGAACTGATTTGGCTAAGTTTATTGATATTTTTAAATATTTTTATTCTACTTTACGTTTTAGGAAGAAATAAAGTTTATTCTTCCTCTTTTTCTATGGGAAATAAGTCAGGGGATTTGTAGTCAGAATAAAATTCTTGTTTGCTAATAAGCTCTCCTTTTTGGTAGATTTCTTGAGTAAAGACGGTTTTCATTGAGCCGTCTTCTTTTTTTTCTAAAACATATGGTCCTTTTACTATTATCTTTCTACCATCATTAGTGCCGTAAAAATTAAAAAATAATTGATAGCCACTAACAAATGATTGAACTAAAATATGATTCGGTGTGTTGTTAATAAAACGTAAATCAGTCCAAGGGCTATAGACAGTAGCATCAAATCCTTGAGGATTATAATATCCTACTGGAAATGCATGTGGTCTTCTTTGAGTTATTTCTAATCCTGCTTTAATTGCTGCTCTGAATATAGTTGTTGAAACCTGACATAATCCACCTCCGTATTCTAAAATTGTTTTATCTTTTTTAATTACCAATTCTTGTAAATATCCTTGCTCTGGTCCTGTTTCGTTTATAAAATAATTAAAAGAAAATTCTTCATTTGGCTTTATAATTATACCATTTAATGTTGCTGCTCCCGTCTTTATATTATGAATTCTATTCTTTGAAGAACCATAAAAATTAGAAACTCCTTGGCCAATTAAGACATTAATTCCTAGATCATTTGTTTCTCCTAATGTGATTTTAGGTAATGATTTATCAGCTATAATATTTATTATTTTATTTGGCTCTAAAGCAAGAATATCGTTATTTATTTGTTCAATCGTTTTTTCTGTTTTTATTTCAAATCCAGGCTTATCTGGTATAAAAAGAATAGCAGTACTACTTGATGTTTTTAATTGCGCATCAGTTGCAGGCTTATTTATCTCATAAGAAATTTTTAATAAATATTCTTTAATTTTATCTTCGTTTAAGAAAACGCCAAGAATTTGATTATCAGAATTGATCTCATTCTCAGGCTTAAATTCAATCCAATCAATTAAAGTTTCTTTATTAATTGTCCATGTTCTATCTTCAAGAATTAATTGGTATGGCTGTTTTGATAATATTTTTTGAGCTTTTTCATTCGCCAAATTAGTTTCATTGTTTATTACTGAAGGATTATCAATAATTAATTCTAAATTAATTGATTGTAAAGAAAAACTAGAAACATTTTCTGATAACTTATTTAATAATTTTTCTCTATCAATTGTTGTTCCTTTTGTTGAGTGTTGAATGGAAAAGCTATTAAGTTCTTCATTAAATATCAATGAGGCGTTTTGAGCTGGTTTTTCAATATTTTTAAACAATTCAATTGTTTTTTCTTCAAATTTTTTGCTGTTTATTTCATAAATAGGTTCAGTTTGATATAAGCCAAATAAGGCGAATAATTGTTCTTTGATATTTATTATAATATTTGCTTGATGTGTAATTTTATAAGCCTTATCTATTGTTTCTTGTGTTTTTAGTTCAAATCCTAAGTCAGGTAATTTAACAGGCCAATTATATTCTTGATATAAGAGAGTTATGTTTTGTTCGTTAAAATTATTCCATTGTTCTTTTAATATATTTTTTGATTTTGTAATATTTTGCCCACCTAAATTAGCATCTGCTATTTTAATTCCAAAAGCTATTTTTTCATTATTAACAATCTGAAGAATTAGTATCAAATATATTAATCCTGTGGTAATAATAAGAAGACCTATTATTATTTTACGATAAATTTTCTTCATTTTTTAATAATAACACAAAAACCCCGCAACAATAAGCGGGGTTTTAGTTCAAGATCGTAAAAATTTAAAATTATTCAGCTTCTATTGATATTTTTTTGGTTTTTACTCTTTCTATCTTTGGAAGTTTAATTGTTAGAATACCATTTTTCATTCCTGCTTTAGCATGGTCAACTTCTACATCTACAGGGAGAATGACAGAGCGGGAAAAAGGTCCCCAGTAGCATTCTTGATAATAATAATCTTCTTCTTTTGCATCCTCGTCTTTCTTTCGGTTTCCTTTTATAGTAATCATGTCATTGGTCATACTAATATCAATATCTTCTGGCTTAACTCCAGCAATAGTTGATTTAATAACTATTTCGTTTGGAGTTTGATATACATCAATAGTGAGTTGTCCTTCTGATTCGGCCAACCAATCTTCTTTCTCTTCTGATTTTTTTTGAAAAGAAACCTGCTTATCATTTTTTTCAGAAGAATCTTTCTTTGATTTGATTTTTTTCATTTTATTTATTTTTTCTTTTATGATAAGTTCATTTTTAGCCGATTTTTTATCTTTCTCAGAAACTTTTTTTTCTGACTCTTCCCAACTAGCGCCAGTTAATTTTTCAAAAAATGAAGGTTTTTTAGTCATGTTAATTTTGAAGCTTGAGTATTTAAACTTGAAATTTAATTTGAATTTCAGGTCTTTTTTTTCAGGCTTCAGGAAGTTATTTACAAATAGATTTTTGTTTTTTTAATTTTTTAAAATAGAGAGAAACGAATAGCGCTACAGAAAATAGAAGAATAGCTGTGGCAAAAATTAAAATTATCTTATAACCGTCTGTTCTATTAAGCGCTGTAATAATAAGATAATTGTAACAGGTATGAAGAGCGATGGCAATAGTTAATCCTATGAATATAAATATTTTTCTTTTTTTTGCATTCAAAAGGCCCAAGGCGAGCCAATAGCCAGTTATCCCAGCTGCTAAAGCATGAAGTAATGTTGCGCCCAGAAAACGAAATCCAATTATTCCAAATGATTCTCCAAAATTAGGAAAAGATCCTTTAAAAATAACAAGTATATTTTCTATAGCAGCAAATCCTAATCCTGCTATAATACAGTATAAAATAACGTCAGTTGGTTCATCAAATTCAGGTTTTCTAAGAAATCGATGTTTTATTATTGAATATTTTAAGTATTCTTCAACTAATGCTGGAATTAATGTTGCAGCTAATACTATTTTAATAATATTATCAGAATTTGTTTGAGATAAAAGAGCTGTTAAATTATATCCTGGATTAAGTATCCAGATTAACAGTAGTTCTAGAATAATAGCTAGTGGAGCTAAAAGCATTCCCCAAATAAATACCCTTATAATTATAGAATTAGGTTCAGGGTTTTTATCTTTTCTTAGATAAAAAGATAGCCAGATTAAACTAGGCAAGAGACCGAGACAAATGTAAAAAACATATTGCATGAATTTAATTTTCAATTATCAATTATCAATTTTCATTAAATTATCAATTCTTTAATTTTCAAACATAATTAATTTAGTTTGGAAATTAATTTATTAGATATTTAATAGAAATTAAAAATTAGAAATTTTAATTTGGCCATTCTTCAATCATTAATAATCCTTTTTCTTTAAATGATAGTGTTTGATAAATAGCTTCAGTGGCAAATGGAATAAATGGGTGAAGGATTTTTAAAGAATTAATTAAAATATAAGCAAGAATTTCTTTTGTTTTTTGGTCATCTTGTTTTTTAGCTGATTCAATATATTTATCACAAAAATCATGCCAGAAAAAATCATAAATTAAATGAGTAGCGCTTCCAAACTGATAATTTTCAATATCTTTTGTTATTTTCCTATTTACTTCCTTAAGTTGTTTTAATATTTCTTTATCAGCTTGAGTTAATTTTGTTTGTGTTTCAGGATCTTTGATTTGTATTTTGGAATCTCCAATTTGCATTAAAGCGAATCTGCTTGCATTCCATACTTTGTTAATAAATTTTTTACCCATCAATATGTTGTCTTCTGAAAACTTTATGTCTTGTCCTTCAAATGCTTGGTAAAGCAAACCAAAGCGTGTAGCATCAGCTCCATATTGATTTATTAATTCTAGAGGATCTATCCCTGTTCCTAACGATTTGCTCATTCTTTTGCCTTCTTTATTCAATACAGTGGCATGAATATATATATCTGAAAATGGTGTTTTTTTTGTAAATTCCAATCCAGAAAAAATCATTCGTGCTACCCATAGATTAATAATATCTCGAGCAGTACTTAAAGTATTAGTAGGATAATACATTTCTAAATCTTTTGTTTTTTTAGGCCAACCAAGAGTTGCTAAAGGCCATAACGCGGAAGAAAACCAAGTATCTAAAACATCATCAATTCCGTCAATTGGTATTTTATGACCCCACCAAATCTGTCGCGAAATACACCAATCTTTAACGTTTTTTAACCAGTCAAAATATACTTTTTCCCAACGCTTAGGATGAAATTTAATCTGGCCACTTTTAACTACTTTAATTGCTTTTTCAGCAAGTTTATCCATCTTTAGAAACCATTGATTGCTTATTAATGGTTCCACAGTACTATTGCAACGATAACAACAGGGGATTTGATGTGAATAATCTTCAATCTTTTCAATTGAATTTTCTTTTTTTAATTTTTCAATAACTTTTTTGCGTGCGTCAAGAATCTTCAAACTAGCAAAATCTTTTCCTGCTTTTTTTGTCATTCTTCCTTTATCGCTTATTACTTGAATTGATTCTAACTTATTTTTTTCTCCAATTTCTGCATCAACAAGTGAATGAGCTGGAGTTACTTTTATTGCACCTGTGCCGAATTCAGGATCAACAGCTTTATCTGTGATGATTGGAATCTCTCTATTAACTAAAGGTAAAATTACATTCTTTCCAATAAATTTTTTATAACGAACATCATCTGGATTAACAGCAACAGCTGTATCTCCAAGCATTGTTTCTGGACGAGTAGTAGCGACTATTACAAATTCTTTTGAATTAGCCAACGGATATTTTATATACCACAAATGACTTTTTTCTTCCTTATATTCCAATTCTAAATCAGATAAACTTGTTTGACATCTTGAGCACCAATTAACCACTCTTTTGCCTTGATAAATCCATCCTTTTTCGTAGTAGTGAAGAAAGGCTGTTTTAACTGCTTCTTGATAATCTTCATTCATAGTGAAAGCGGTTCGTGACCAATCACAAGAGCATCCTATTTTCTTAAGCTGTTCTAGAATTACTTTCCCGTATTTTTTTTGCCATTTCCAAACTTCTTCTAAAAATTTTTCTCGTCCTAAATCATGGCGAGTAACGCCTTCTTTTTTTAATTTTTTTTCAACTACATTTTGAGTTGCTATCCCAGCATGATCAGTTCCAGGTACCCATAGCGTTTTATATCCCTGCATTCTTTTAAATCTAATTAAAACATCCTGCAGAGTGTTATTTAAAGCATGACCCATATGAAGCTCTCCAGTAACATTGGGAGGAGGAATCACAATGGTATATGTTTCAGCATTTTTCTTTACAGGTAAATTATCAGGATTAAAAAATCCTGACTTTTCCCATTGTTGGTAAATTTTTTCTTCATTTTCTTTTGGATCGTATGCTTTTGGTAGTTCTTTCATTGATTTTAATATAACAGAATTATTTTTTTAGGTAAACAATTTTAAATTTGAATTAGCATTAATATGAAGCCAGCTTTGTTTAGAGGTTGGCTTCTTTTTATAATTAGGAGTGAGGGAAGAACAGAAAAATTTATTTTTATTTTCTTCACGAATGAGTAATTTCAAGCTCTGCTTATAGAAAGCAACTGCAGCAATCATAGCTGCATTGTCTGTACATAATTTAATTTCAGGCATTTTAAAACTAACATGACTCAATTCTTTTTTAACAGCTTTTTGTAATTGATTTCTTAATTCTTGATTAGCAGCTACGCCGCCAGATAATATAACATTTTTTACTTTATACTTTTTAGCCGCTTTTATTGTTTTGTTAATTAAAACATCAATTGCAGCTTGTTGAAATGAAGCAGCCATATCATTTATGTAATCTGGGGACAGTCCCAGCTTTACAGGGGACTGTCCCCATGTTTTTCTTACTTCATATAATACAGCTGTTTTTAATCCAGAAAAAGAAAAATCAAAATTTTGTCTATTCATCATTGGTCTAGGTAGATTAAATTTTTTAGGATTTCCCTTTTCTGCTCTTTGAGAAATAATTGGTCCTCCTGGATATCCAAGTCCAAGTAATTTTGCAACTTTATCAAAAGCTTCTCCAACAGCATCATCTCTTGTTTCCCCTAATAATTTATACTTATTATGTTTTTCCATTAATACTAATTGTGTGTGTCCGCCCGAAACAACTAGGGCTAAAACAGGAAATTCTATTTTTGAATTATCAAGCCAATTAGCATAAATATGTCCTTCAATATGATTAATCCCAATAATTGGCTTTTTGCAATTATATGCAAGTGCTTTAGCAAAATTAACACCAACTAGGAGAGAGGGAATTAGTCCAGGTCCATGAGTTACAGCTATTAAATCAATTTTTGGATTTTTTGCCTCTTTCATTGCTTGTTTAAGACACGGTTCAATATTTTTTAAATGTTCTCGTGCAGCTAAATTAGGAACTACGCCGCCGTAAGTGGCATGTATCTTTATTTGAGATGAAACAACATTTGATAAAATTTTAAAACCCTTGGCGTTTTTTTTAACCAAGGAAATACTAGTATCATCACATGATGTTTCTATTCCTAAGATAATCATTTTATCTTTACAAATAATATCTTAAGCCGTATAATATCACAATATGGCCCTATCGTCTAATGGTTAGGACGTCAGATTTTCAATCTGGCAACCGGGGTTCGACTCCCCGTAGGGCTACCATGAGATGCCTATCGTTCGCGATAGGCGTTTTTTGCTGTAAGATTAAACAAATTTTGGGGGTTCCAAACTTTGGATAGGTATAAATGGGCTTTTCAGTGAAAATTAAACTCTGTAAACGAATTTTTTGTTGGCAATCAGCTTTCTTCCAAAACTCAGGTATATTTGTAATAAAGTTGAATACATAGTTAATCGCTTCAGTTGGATTGAATTGTTCAATTCTGGTTTCGCTTAAGATTATCTCTTTTCGTATTTTCTCTTTTATTTCTTCGAATGCTTCTTTAAAATCTTCATCAGGTAACAATTCTTTCTTTTTCATATCAATTAATTTTTCTTTTTCTTTATTTAATTTCTCAATTTTTTTCATTATATCATTTCGTCGTTTATTAAGATCATTATAATTTTTGTTCCAAACATCAATTACAATTGGTTTAAATATATCTAAATATTCTCTCTTGGGAGTGATTTGTTTTAAAAGTTCTAAAAAGTCATTTTCAACACTTTGTTGATTAATAGATTTTTTAGCTGAACAATATTTATTATAGCAACGATAATATGGATATTTACCACCTCGATGACCTGTTGAGAAAGCAGCAGTCAATGGACGCTCACAAACAGAGCAGATTGCAAAATTTCTTAGAGGAAAATCAACATTAGTTCTTCTTCTTGAGATATTTTCTCCTCTATTGCTTCTTTTTAATAATGATTGGCACTTATCAAAAGTTTCTTCACTAATTATTTTTTCATGTTTTCCTTTGTATAAATCTCCTTTGACTTTTAGCACACCACAGTAAAATGGATTAGTTATAATTTTATGCATTAATTGAGAGGAAATTTCATTATCGCTATTGTTTTTAAGTCCTCTCTTATTAATTAATTTTCTAATGTCTTCTAAAATATAAAGTTCGGTAGCGAATTTTTCAAAAGCTAGTTTAACGAAACGGCTTTTTTCTTTATCTAGAACAACTATTTTTTGGCTATATTCGTTTGCTCTATTTAAATAGCCAAGAGGAGCTTTCCAACACCATTGTCCTTGTCTTACTCTCTCCATCATGCAAGAAGAAACTCTCTCGCTTCTCAAGTCATTATCAAATTGAGCAGAGGCAGCCATTACGTTGCCGATAAATTTACCTGTGGGCGTATCATCTATTGATTCTGTGGTAGAAACTAGTTTTATTTGTAATTTATTTAAAAAGATCAGAATATTTGTATAGTCATTAACATTTCTAGAGAGTCGATCAATTTTATAGACTATTAGGCAGTCAATCTTTTTATGGTTTTTGTTGCAGTATTTGAGCATGTCTTGCAAATCAGCTCTATTCGTTGTTTTTGCTGAGACGCCATCGTCATGAAATAGTCTTAAGACATTAATATTATTTTTTTCAGCAAATTCAGAACAGTTTCTTTTTTGGTACATTAAACTAGCACCATGTTCAGCTTGATCTTCGGTGCTAACTCGATAATAAATAATTCCTGTTTGTAATTCGCTGTTTAATTTCATTTATTTTTTTCTTCGATCCAAATTTCAAATAATAGATCGCTTAATTGATACAGTAAATTAATCACTGCTTCTATTTCTTCATCAGTTAATTCTAATGTTTTTGTATTATGTAGTTTTTTAAATTCTGCAACTGTAATCATTTTTTTAATTTTCAGAGGCAGGACATGAGCATTGTATGATAGTATGCAAATGTTTATAACCCCTGTCATTTAGCTTCATTCTCTTTCCAGAAATAATAGATCTTAGCAATATAAGCTGCTTTATCTTCGATTTCTTTATTTATTAAACATTTACGAATAATGTTTTTCTTTGCTCTCCAAAACTCTTTTTGTTTATTCATTTCATTTACGAGTTTAGGTCTTACTCCAATATTGAGAAGCTGCTTCTTCATATAATTAATTTCTTGAAGCGCAGCTTCATCAATATTATTTACATTATTATCATTATTGTCTGTGTTCACTTGTTTTTCATTTGTTGTTAATAATGTTTGATACTCTTTCCATTTTTTGATTGTTACAATACTGAATTTATTAGTTGGTTTGATGTCAATATAATCGTCGTTCTTTAATTTTTTTATCCAGAACCAAGTTGTTGATGGTGATATTTTTAACTCCTCACTCGCTGTGTAACGTCCAAATACAAATTGTCCTTGTTTAAGTATTATTCTTTGTCTTCCTAAAAATATCTCAGTATTTTTGTGATTTGCTCTTAATAAACACCAGATCCAAATTTTTAGTCCTTTGTCGCTTGTAAAAATTGGATCATGTAGTAGTTTTCTATATAATTTTATCCATCCTTGCTTTTCACTCATGTTTTTTATAAAAATAATTCTTTAATTGATGATTCAGACCATTTATTTTTGAATTCATATTTATCATTTCGCCATGCTTGATAAAGCCAATTTCGAATAATTCCTAATATATATTGTTCTTTGATTATTATGTCATCTCTGAAAAGTGTTTTTATAATAGCTATACAATTATCATCCCAGAACCAAGGATAAAGATGATTCATAATTTTTCTGACTTTGTTCCAGTTGATGCCAATTCCAAGCATTAACATATAGACGTCTTCTTTGGTTTGTGAGCTGGTAATAAATTTATCGTAGATTTCTTTATATTGTTCTTTTGTTATCATATTTTTTTATTAATTTTAATTATTAATTAAGGAACAACCATTCTATTGTGGCGGCCCTCTCGGTTGATTGGTTATAGTCATATTTTTATTAGAAAATTAAAAAACAAGCTTATGTATTAAGCTTGTCATGATTTTAACTTCTGATAAATTAGACTAACTATAGGTCAACTGTTGATATCACTTTTTTACGCCTTTTAAGGTTATACTGTGTTTTAATATTAAATGATTCGCATTTAGTCCAAGTTCTCGTCTTAATCTTGTAATAAAACGATTCAATCGCTTTGCTTGTTCTGTTCCACTTAAATCAATTAAATTTATTAACTCTAGTGCTTTCTTTCTTTGGATTGGTTTGTTTATATTTTTATAAAGTTCTTTAAAAAATATGTATGGCTTGTTTCCGATACGAAACTCAAATTTAGATCCATTAACACTACCTATGCCAGTTTTTGAATCAAACAAAATTAAAGGAGTAGTATTTTTTGGAACTTTCTGGGGATATTTTTTATTTTCTTTAAATTTTTTATTTGTATATTTATTAAGCTGTATTAAATATGATTTTATCTTTTTAGGAACATCGAATAATTCTGATAGATCATAATTCATATCGCCATGCTCGTTAGTTTGTGTATAACAAATCACGAAAATGTTGTCTGCATCTAATGCCCATTCTGGGATAATTTTAATTTTCTTACGAATATCTAATTTTTTAAGTAAAAACTCAAATTGTATTTTAATTTTTTTTATTAATATTCTATATCCTCTTTTAATTTGATATTGTTCCTGTTTGAGTTTTTTAACTTCTAGATTTTTAATGTGATTAGAATGTCTATCAATTATCTTATCCGAATCAATTTTTATAAGCTTAACTATCACAGATTCTAAATCATCTGTAATGGCCTTTAAATCTTGAATTTGTTTGATTATTTCATTTTTATCCATAGATTCAGTATAACATTTATTAATAACTTACGTCTGTACGTTACTGCCATGGAAATCTAGAAGACACCCCCTCCTCATATAGAACGTTCTAAATGTGCGTGTACGATGTAATAATCAATTTCTAATAGTTTCTATTACTCTATATATTAACGTCTTAATACGGACAAGTATAGACTAAGTGCATCATGTCTAGGTGAAAGATAGGATCAATTGTATTTTTTATATGAAATTTATTTATATTTTTTATCTACAGCTAAGGTATTGACAAATAATATAAGGATATGATATCCTTGTATTATAGTGATAGTATTTATTATATACATATTAAAAATATGACCAAACAAAATCAAGAGATTAAAAGAGAAAGATTCAAAAAATTAGCAACTTATCGGACAAATGAAGTTCTGAAAAGAATTAAAGTTCTTGGTAATTGCTCTAATAGAAGTGCTTATAGTTATAAAGAAGAAGAGATAAATAAAATTTTTTCAGAAATTGAGCGTAAAGTAAAAGAAACTAAATCAAAGTTTCATTTTCCTAAAAATAAGGAATTTAAATTATAATATGGATGCTTATAAAAAATTTGTAAAAGAACTTAATCCTTTTCAAGAAAACCAATATGAAAATATTACGCAAGATAAATTGGCGATTTTTACTATGTATTTTTTAGAAGAAAAAAGAATACCATTGTATTTTGAATATATTGGCATAGCGATGTTTAAATTTTTTCCTAAGAGGTTTTCATTAATTACATTCAAAGAATATCCTGATTTATATAGAATCTCTAATTTACTAAGATTGCATTTAAGACCAACTGATAGAAATTGGGCTGTTGGAAATATTAGAACTAATTTTTCAATTACAACATTAGGAAAAGAAGTAGCGAAAGAGACAAAAAAAATGTTGAATAACCCAAATCTACAAAAAAAAGTTTTAGCTAAAAAGAACGAATCTAAAAGAATAAAATCAATTGAGGGCGATGTAGACGAAATAATAAATTCGAATTTATTTAAGAAATGGCAAGAAAATAAAGAAAGCATAAATGAGTTTGAAATATTCTCTTTTTTAGGAGTTATGTCCTTTACAAGAAAGGAAGTAATTAAGAAACGCATTTTAAAATTAAAAGATATTTGTAAAAATACAAAAAATACAGAAGCTTTGTCTTTTATGAATTATATTATTGAATTATTAAAGTTTTAAAATTATGCCAGAACACATAATAAAAAATTCAAAAAGATTTGCCAGTAGAAGACATGGTAAAGCGCTACGAGATATATACAAAATCTTTACTGAACTTATAACTAATTCTGATGAAAGTTATAATCGATTAGAAAAGAAAGGTATAAATATAGATTATATTAAGAGTATTGAAATATATATAGATAGAAGAACTAGAGTTATTCGAGTTATCGATTATGCGGAAGGTATGAATCAAAAAGATATAGAAGAAAATTTTGGGAAATACGGCGCAATTAAAAGTGGATCGAAGAAAGGACATGATGGAAGAGGTCTCTATGGTCAGGGATTGACTGATGTTTTGTTTTTAAATCCATCTTCAACAAGTAATCTTTATTCAATAAAAGACGATGAATTATATATTTGCTCGTTTTATTATAAAGAAGATGATCAAATTTATTCTCACAATAGATTAAGTAAAAAGGAATTAAAAAAATATAGACAAAAGTATAATATTAAAAAAAATGGGACAGTTATAGAATTCGAGCTTCCTTCTTTTAAAAAAATTAACTTGCCAGAGTTTCAAAATCTTTTTAGAGGACTTTCGGATTCATACATGCTTCGATTTATTAACAGTAATCCTGATAGAAATATTACATTAATTGAAACTGAAAACAAAAAAAATCCTGTGTCTAAAAAAATAGAATATAAATTTGTAGAAAAATTATATTCAAACGATGTTTCTAAGATTTTAGACAAAAAGTTATATTTTAAACCGTATGAAGAATTCAAGCCAGTTGAAATAGATATTTGTTTATATAAAGCTAAGTTTGATTTGGTACAAAAAATTGGCGAGAATGCAAATAAAATATTGGTTTACGATGCTAATTATGATAATTCAGTATATGATTTAGATTTTTTTGGATTTGAAAAAAATTTAGGGGCTAATAATATTTTTGGTTATATAAAATTAACTAATGCACGTGAAATTATTGACGAAAAACTTAATGAGGAGATTCCTGAAGAAATATTAACTGATACTAGAAATGGTTTTGATAAATCTCAACTGTTTTATAAATATTTTTCTAATAAAGTTAAAGATTTATTGTATCCAATATTTGATGAATTTAAAAATTCTGAAGAAGATGCAAGTGATTTATCAGAAGAAACAAAAAAACGACATTCAGAAGTATTTAAAAAATTAAATAAGATATATTCCGATCTTGTTGGCGAAAAAAGTGGTGGAACATTTGATAATCCAGATTCAAGAAAAATTAATGAGTTAATGTTTGCTAGAGAAAATATAAAAATAACAGTTGATAAACAATATTATTTACAGCTTAAAATAAATATCGATGATTTTTCTCAAAATGCAAAAGTGTTTCTACTTTGTAATGAAAAACAAATTTCAGTTACACCGGATACAATTATTCTTAAAAAAGAGGATGCGAATAGGGATGGCATAATTTCAAAACATATAAAAATTAAATCCAACACCTTGAATGCAGTTGGTAAGATAACTGCTACTTGTGAAGAATCTCAAGCTGTTTGTTTCGTATCTGTGATACAAAGTGATTTGTTCTATCCTCAAAATGGTATAGAATTTTATCCAAATGAACTTTCTGTAGTAACTAATAGGAAAAGTAAACTATATTTGTTTGTTGATTTAGAAAAAGTAAAAACTGCTGAAGTTATTAATTTAGAATCTGATAACTCATCGATTATATTATTAGATAAAAAAGTAAAAGTTCCTAAAGAAAAAATCAGTAAATCTAATAATGCAATGATACCAATTGGTTTTATAGGTCAAAAAAGTAATGAAAATGGTAATGTCATCGCGATATCGAATAATTATCAATGTAATGCGAAAATTTATGTCCATGATAAAAATAGGATACCACCGCAAGGCAAAGACGCCGGAATTTTTCGTGGTTGGAAATTCAGAGATATGCCAGAGCAAATTCAAAAAGCTCGAGCGCAATTCGGAGAAGAGGCAGGATTTATAATTATAAATAGAAAAAATCCAATTAACAAAATTTATTTTGGAGAAGATCCAAAAATGTCTGATGTAGAAAAATCAATTATTATGCAGTTATATCTTGCAGAATTGATTTTAGATGAATTTCTTAATCTTTCAGTAGCAGAGGCATATAATAATGGTAATCTTGGACAAAAAACTGATGATGCGCATACTGATATTTCAGGGCATATAATAATGAAAAAATTAGAAATTGGAGCAATTATATATGAAATGTTCGTAGACAAACCATTACACCAAGACTATATAAATATTATTAATCGTAATATAGAAACAAATGACGCAAATGTTTTAGTATCTCGTATAGATGTGCTTGGGGGTAGGCTTAAAGAAATAGTTGAAATGAAGTTTGGCATAAACGAAAATCGAAAACATACATTAGAAGAAATATCTCTTAAATATAAAATAAGTCGAGAAAGAGTCCGACAAATAATAAATAGCGCTTTGCCGAAGTTATACGGAGATGATGAAATAATTACTATTAACGATATTCCTAAAGAAGAATCATCTATATTTGAAGGTAAAAAAGGCAAAAGAAATATAAAAATTATAGATTATATCGATCGTTTTGAAAAATCTCTTGATGTATCTACTGATAAGATTATAGAGGGAGTCGCAGATTTTTACAGTATTAAGGAAAATGAAATTAAAAGTATTTCTAGAAAAAAAGAATTTGCATATCCGCGGCAAATTTCAATGTATCTAATTAGAAAACATCTTAAAAGTTCTTTTCCTGTTATTGGTAATATTTTTAAGCGCGATCATACAACAATAATGTATGCATATAAGAAAATTCAAAAAGATTATAAAAAAGATAATAAAATGCAAGAAGAGATTACTCTTATTGAAAGTAACTTAAGGAATTTAGATATTTTAGCATAGGTTGATTTTGTTTATCACTTTAGTTATATCTATTTTCAAATAAAAACTTATTAGAACAAAAAAATGGATTAAAAATTACAAGAAATAATTGAAGAAAATTTGACGCCGATTATTAATAGTCTTAAAATTAAATAGACAGAGAAAGCTGAAAAATATTAGGTTTATCATAAATCATATGTCACAAAATTTATCTAAAATAAAACAAATCGATTTACGAAAAGCGTGGAATCACGAAGCTACTGATTTTACTAATTGGTTATCTGAAGATGAAAACTTATCTTTATTGAGTGATGAAATAGGCATTGATTTAACTTTAATACAAACCGAAGCTAGTGTTGGTAAATTTAGTGTTGATATATTAGCAGAAGAAGAAAATACTGGTAGAAAGATTATCATTGAGAATCAATTAGAAGCGACTGATCACGATCATCTTGGTAAGATAATAACTTATGCTTCAGGATATGATGCAGAAATAATTATTTGGATAGTTAAAGATGTAAGAGATGAACACAAACAAGCTATTAACTGGCTTAATGAACATACGGATGAAGAAATAAACTTTTTTGCTATTAAGATGGAATTATGGCAAATAGCTGATTCACCTTTTGCACCTAAATTTCAAATTATTGCCAAACCAAATGATTGGGCGAAAGCAATAAAACAATCTTCAGGAAAATCAAATTTAACTGACACTAAAGTTGAACAACTTAATTTTTGGGATAAATTTAATGAATTTGCAAAACAAAATGGGACTAATTTAAAATTAAGGAGTCCCAGACCTCGACATTGGCACGATATTAGTCTTGGTAGTTCTGATTATCATATAGCATTAACTGTTAATAGTCTTGGTGGTGTTATGTCATGTGAAATATATATTCCAAGAAAAAAAGAAATTTTCAGAGGACTTGAAATACAGAAAAAACAAATAGAGAGTGAGTTAGGAACAAAAAAAATAGAATGGATGCCATTGGAAAATAAAAAAGCCAGTCGCATTAAATTATCAAGAGAGGGTAGTATCAATGATACTGATAAATGGGACGAATATTTTGCTTGGTTGCAAGTAACAGCAGAAAATTTTCATAAGGTTTTTGGTAAGTATCTTAGAAAAGTAAAGAGTTGATGTTTTATCTAGGGTATTGTTAAATTTATTCTAAAGCTGAATTGATTCTGGACTGAGATTTGGAATATAAAAAGAATTTAAATTATGATTAGTAATTATTTTTTTATAGATGGTTCTGCTTTAATCTCTCAAATTTATGTTCTTCAGAAGAAGAGAGAAAATTTCAAAGAACATAAATTAGATCCTTTGAAATTGATCCATCATTTTATACTTAATTTAAGAGATTTGCATAACGGACAGTATAAGAGAGCTGTTTATTATTTTGCTAAAGGTGATCCACGTATTGAAGAGTATCTGTCATTGCCAGATTTTAAAGAACCAGGATTAATAAGAGATGTTTATTTTAAGTATTGTGGCGGAAAATTACGGGGGTCAAAGGGTTATGATGAATTTTTGAAGACTGTACCTAGTAAGTATCGTGATAGGTGTAGCAAAAGTGAAAAAGGGGTTGATACTGAGTTATGTTGTGACGCATTGCAGTTATCGGCAACTGGTAAATTAGAGAGGTTATTTTTGTTAACTAATGACTCTGATTTTATTCCTCTGTGTAAACGTTTAAGGGATTTTGGTAGTAACGTCAGTTTATTAAGTTTATCTGAATCAAACATAGTTAATAAAGAGCTAGTTAAAGAATGTGATACTTACGATACGCTTGTTGATGGTCATCTAAGAGAAATTTTTGGCGTAGAGACAAAAAAAATCATCGTGAAGTAATTATTTTTCATAAAGAGATACTCTTAAATTAAGAGTCCTGCCAGTAGTTTTTCAGTTTGTTTTTGGTTATATTTTTTTTTGTTAAATTTAATTTAAAGATGAATTGATTCTAAAGAGAGGTTTGGGATATAAAAATGATCAAATATTAATCTATGCCTAAAAAAATTAAAGAATCAGAAGGATTTATTGTTGGTTGGAATAGAAAAAGAGAAAAAACTAACGATCTTATTTTCTTTATCCGCCATAAAAATATAGATAATTATAAGGTCGCAAAGAAAAAACCATGGGATGTGGCTTCTTATCTAGTTAATAAAGCCAAGGAGATTGATAAAAAAAAGAAAAAATAATGGCTTCCTGTAAAACTGCAATGGCAGTAGGGATAATTAAGAAGAGAATATTATGTTACAAAGGGATATCTACCCTAAGGACTTCATCAAAGAGCACTTTATCGAAAAGTTAGGAGAAATTATTCTTATTGATCCTTACATGTCTTTTCTATTGGTTTGTAGTGGAATCGAGTTTTTAGGGAAATGTATAGATTCTAAGTGTGAATGGAGAAAGCCTGGACTTAGTAAAAAACATTTTGAAAATGCTATTATTGAATTGTTCCCAGAGCGCTATCACGATTTGAGAAAGCAGATGTATTCTAATTTAAGATGTGGTATGGTTCATATGTCTGGTCCAGGGACTATAATTGTGACTCAAAACAAGAATGATCCTTATGGAGTACATCCATATAAGAAACATCCAGATTATGTAAAAACAGATGGAAAAGAGTTAAAAGTGTTTGTTATAGAATATTTTTATTTTGACTTTGTTGAGGCCTGTAAAAAAGTGTTATCTAAGGATTTCGAATTTGGCGACAAAATGAACGATTCATTTTTGTGTGTAGGGCCTGTGGCTTCATTAATTCCTAAAGACAAAGATTAACGTTCAATTCCTGTATGTAGTAATCTCATGAATTACTATATGCCATTTCTGGATTTCTTGGACTATAGTTTTTAAATTCTCAATACAATAGAACGTGATATGACTGGATATTTTGGTCAGTTATTATATATAATAAGAAACTGCAAGGAAGCTTTAAAGATGTTACGAAATACAAATTCGGAACTTGTTTTGGAATGGACCACTCCTGTGATTTCTGGCAATGAAAACGAATTAGGAAAACTAAACAGAATATTACAGGATTATTTAATTATAAGAGTAGCTAATCTTTTTGATAGAGATACAAGAGCTATTTCATTTGAAAACACAGAATTAAAAAATAATGCTAATTATAAGTCTATTAAAAAAGAAGAGATTATTAAATATATTATTGATCAGAGATGTAATTTCGTAGCTCATTGGAATAAAAAAAGAGGAAATTTTATTGATACCGCAAAAATATTAGATTCTGACTTAGATAATATTCTTTGTGATTTAGAAAAATTGTTATAATTAATTTTTTTCTTTATGATATTTTTTAATAAATTAAAATATGGAAATATTGAAAACTAAAAGTTTTGAACTAGCAGTCTATTCACGTGGGGATAAGACTTCTTCTAAGCTTGCTATTTTATTACCAGGTCAATTAGATACAAAAGATTACGCTCATATGACTAGTCACGTTGATTATCTATCGAATAAAGGATATTTTGCTTTTTCTTTTGATCCTCCTGGCACATGGGAAAGTCCTGGTAGTATTGATTTGTATACAATGACCAATTATCTAAAAGCAATCAATGAATTAATTGATCTTTTTGGTAATAAGCCGACAATTCTAATGGGACACAGTAGAGGTGGAAGTATGGCTATGCTTGCAGGCCCCAGTAACGAATATGTGACTCATATTATAGCGGTTATGTCTCATGCAGGTCCAAGTGAATTTGATGAGAGTAAATTAACTGATGGTGTAAAAATATCGTATAGAGATATGCCACCCAATGATATGGAAAATAAAAAAAGATTTGATTTACCTCTTAACTATTTTGAAGATGCAACTAAACATAATATACTCGATGGTTTAAAAGAATGTTCCAAACCAAAGTTATTTTTTTATGGTACTAAGGACATATTAGTTGAGCCAGAAGATGTAAAAACGACTTATCGAGCAGTATTAGAGCCAAAAATTATACATGAACTAAATTCAGAGCATGATTATAGGCGTCATGAGGATATTATTGTTGAAGTAAATAATGTAGTAGGAAAGTTTCTTGATAAGGACTTTAAAAGTTTAAATTAAATTGCTATACTAACTATAGTCTAGTTAATTCAGGAATTACTAAACACCATTTCTGAATTTCTTCAATTATAGTTTTCAAATTCTCAATACAATAGACTACAAGCATGCTTTCTAAAGATAAATATTATTTAAAATTAGGAAAAGCAACTGATTTAAAAAGTCCGAAAGAAAGAATGATTTATCGGGCTTTTGAAATTTTACCAGGAGCATTAGCCTGGTTCACTCTTTTGGGAGTGTTTTTTTTATCTTGGATTAGCCCAGCTTTTGTAGCAATTTTTATCATCACTTTTGATGTTTATTGGGTTTTAAAAACAGTTTATTTATCTTTTCATTTGAGGATTAGTTATAAGCAAATGCAAGATAATATAAGAATTAACTGGATGGAAAAATTAAGAGCGATTAAAGATAAAGATTACAAAGATTATTATCATTTAATAATTCTGCCAATTTACAAAGAGCCTTATGAATTAGTTAAAAAAACTGTTCAAGCGGTACTTGATACGGAATATCCTAATAATAAGATGATGATTATTTTAGCGACCGAAGAAAGAGCTGGAAAACCTGCGCAAGAAATAGCCGAAAGAATAAAAAAAGAATATTCTGATAGTTTTTATAAATTTTTAATTACAATTCATCCAAAAGATATTGTTGGTGAATTAGCTGGCAAAGGAGCTAATTCAACTTGGGCAGCTCGTCAAGCAAAGAAAGAATTAATAGATGTAAACCCCGCCGAGCGGGGTAAAATTCCTTATGAAAATATTATTGTTTCTTGTTTTGATATTGATACTCAAGTTTATCCTAAATATTTTTCTTGTTTAACTTATCATTATTTGACTACTAAAAATCCAACTAGAACGAGCTATCAACCTATACCTGTTTATAATAATAATATTTGGCAAGCACCTTGTATTTCTAGAGTAGTTGCAACTTCAGGAACTTTTTGGCAAATGATTCAACAAGGAAGACCAGAACGTCTTTCTACTTTTTCTTCTCAATCAATGAGTTTTACTGCATTAAATGAAGTTGATTTTTGGCCAGTTAATATGGTTTCTGAAGATTCTCGTATATTTTGGCAGAATTTACTTTATTATGATGGGGATTATAAAGTTATTCCATTAAATTATCCTGTTTCTATGGATGCCAATTTATCAGATAGTTTTTTTAAAACGTCTCTTAATGTTTATATTCAACAAAGGCGTTGGGGATGGGGAGTTGAAAATATTCCTTTTTTGTTTTTTGGTTTTTATAAAAATAAGAAAATTAATTTAAGAAAAAAAATCCATTGGATATGGATTCAACTTGAGGGTTTTTGGTCTTGGGCAACTAATGCTTTGCTTATTTTTCTTCTTGGCTGGCTACCTTTATATTTAGGAGGCGATAAATTTAATATTACTCTTTTATCATATAATCTCCCAAGGATTACTAGGACATTAATGACGATAGCTATGATTGGATTAATCGGTTCAGCTATTTATAGTACTTTGCTTTTGCCTAAACGGCCGGATAAATATGATGGAATTAAAGGATTTTTAAAAAGTTTTGGTATGATTATTCAATGGATTTTGGTTCCTTTTACTATTCTTATCTTTGGAGCTATTCCAGGATTAGAAGCTCAAACACGCTTAATGATTGGAAAATATATGGGATTTTGGGTAACTCCAAAGAAGAAATAAAAAAAGAAGCCGGAAGGTATCGCTTTTGTTTCCGCGATACCTTTCCGGCTAATTCAAGACAGGGATTTCTTCCTTGCCTAATGAGCGAGTGTCTCGAGAGCTGCGTACGCCCGCTCGATCATCATGCAAAATATTACCTGGCGCCTATTCCTGAGTAGGCGACCATGCGGAACAGAGGCAATTTGAATAGAGCCGTTTTTTCGTGCAGTGATTTGCACTTCGTGCAGATTTCTGTTTCAGGGAAGATTCTTAATCTTGCTTCGGGGATTTGCTTCCCACATTCGCAAATTCCCCAATCCCCATTTTGAATTGTTCTTTTCGCTTCCTGTAGGGAAATCCATGCCTCATAATTTAATTGAGACAATATCCTGTGGACTCCTAATTCCCGCGGAGAAGAATTCTCCCTTCCTTGTAATCTCAGAAGTTGATTCTTGGTTGACCGAGATAACCCTTGGAGAAGTTCTTTCTCTCTTTCTCTCAGGAGACTTTCTGCTTCTGATCTAGATATTTTCCTATGCTTCCATTTCATATTTGTCTCCTTGTCTAAATAAAGAAAAAATTAATAAAGAACAACCCTGTCTTTTATATCTCAATCTTATAACATTAATTATCTTCTTGTCAATTTTTATTCCAAATGAATATCTTTATTAAGATCTTTTAATTTCAATTTCATAGTTTGATTAATAAGATTATTTTTTAAAATCATTTCTGCTACCTCGCGGGATTTTTTTATTAATTCTAAATCATTTAATGAGGCCATTACTAAATCAGGCAGTCCCCATTGTCTAGTTCCAATAAAATCACCAGCTCCTCTGATTTTTAAATCTTTTTCAGCCAGTTCAAATCCATCTTTAGCTGTTAATATTGCTTTTAATCTCATATTGGTTTTTTGAGCGTTGGAATCAGTGAATAAGAAGCAATGTGATTGTACTTTTTCTCTACCGATTCGTCCTCTAAACTGGTGTAATTGCGCTAGTCCAAATCTGTCAGCTCCTTCTATAATCATTACAGTGGCATTAGGAATATCAACGCCGACTTCTACAACTGAAGTGGAAATCAATATATCTGTTTTTGCTTTTTTAAATTCATCCATAATTTTTTCTTTTTCTTTGGGTTTCAATTTGCCATGAAGCATAGCTAATTTAAATTCTGGAAAAACATTTTTTGATAATTTCTCGTATTCTTGTGTTACAGATTTAATTTCTGTTAATTTATTTGATTCTTCAATTAAAGGACAAATAACAAAAACTTGCCTTTTTTCTTTTATCTGTTCTTTAATAAAATTATATGTTTTATCCCTATTTTTCGGAGAAACAATTTTAGTTATAATTTTCTGTCTGCCTTTAGGTAGCTCTTTAATTAATGAAATATCAAGATCGCCATAAATCGTTAAAGCTAAAGTGCGTGGAATAGGAGTAGCTGTCATTGAAAGTAAATGTGGAATAGTTTTTAATCCATCATCTATTTGGCAAATTTTTTTCTGTAAAGCAGCTCTTTGAGCTACACCAAATCTATGTTGTTCATCAACAATAGCCATAGCAAGATTTTTAAAAGAAACATCTTTTTGTATGATTGCGTGCGTTCCGATAATAATATCTATTTTACCTTGAGTTATTTCTTTCTTTAATTCTGCTTTTTTAACAGAACTGCTAGTTAACAAAGCTATCTTTATCTTTTGATTTTTAAGCATATCTTTAAATGTTTGAAAATGCTGTTTAGCTAGAATTTCAGTTGGAGTCATTATTGCTACTTGATATTTTTGTTTAGCGACTGCTAAGGCTACCATAATTGCGACAATAGTTTTACCAGATCCAACATCTCCGTTAAGTAGGCGATTCATAGGTTTATTCTTAACTATATCTTGAAATATTTCCCAAGCAGCTATTTTTTGATCATCAGTTAATTTAAAAGGTAGGTTATCAACAAAAGGTTTGATTAATTTTTTATCAAATAGTAATTTAATAGCTTTTTCTTTAAATATTTTTTGCTTTTGCTGAAGGGAAGCTAATTGGATTAAAAAAAGCTCATTAAAAGCTAAACGCTTACGAGCCTTTTTTTCTAATAAAAAATTTTTAGGAAAATGAATTTGTTCAATAGCTTGAGCTAAATCCATTAAATTGAATTTATTTTTCACCTGAGTAGGTAAAAAATCATCAAGTTGTTCTGTTAGATATAGTAGTGGTTTTATTAAAAATCTTAAATAACGAGAACTAATTCCTTCTGTTTCTGGATAGATAGGAACTAATCTCCCAGTGTGCGTAGTTTCTTTTTTTGCTAATTCATAAACAGGATTAGAAAGACAAAGTGTTTTTTTATAAAAACTTAATTTTCCTGAAAAATTAGCGATTTTTCCCTTTTTTAAAGTTTCAATTAAATATGGCTGATTAAACCAAGTAACTTTAATCATGCCAGTATTATCTTTAACTAATGCTTCAGTTAAAGACATTTTTCTATGGAAAAGTCGTGTATTTTTAATTTCAACAATTTCAGCTTGAATAGTTGCTTTTTCACCTTCTTTTAATTCGCTTATTGAAGTTCTTTTACTAAAATCTTCATAACGATGAGGAAAATGAAAAAATAGGTCCTGTATTGTTTTGATATTAAGCTTATGAAGCTTTTTCAAATAAGCAGGACCTACTTTATTCAGAGATTCTATTTTAGTTGATAAAGATAACATTGGTACGCCCAGTAGGACTTGAACCTACGACTTCTTCCTCCGCAAGGAAGCACTCTATCCACTGAGCTATGGGCGCTTGATTAGAATTTTAAATTTCTTGCTAAATTATCAATTGCGGATTCTTTATGTTTTTTTTCAGGAAGATACTTAATTAAGATTCTTCTGATTTCAACAGGGTTTTCATCTCCGATAGGCACTCTAACATACGGCATAATTGTTTTTTTACTTCTTAAACTCAATTCTTTTATTTCAGGAAGGTCATAGAAAATCCAGAATGATCTTAGATTTTCAAATTCATAAAGTGTATTATTTATTTTAACTCCTTTAGGACTAATTGATAATTTTACATTATCTGGTTTTTTTAATGAATAGGTGGTTATTAGGAAATAGCTTATTCCAATAAGTAATCCAAATAAGAAGTTTTTTGTAAAAATAGCTATAATTAATAATATTCCGGCAATTACCCCTATGGTAATAAACCAGCTTTGACTATTCTTATAATACTCAAATTCAGGAGTTGTCCACTCTAAATGTGTTTTTGATTCTTTCAAAACAGGTGTTTTTTTCTGTTTAATTGGTTCAGGTTTTTTAACCTGTTTTTTCCCGACGCTTTCAGCGTCGAGGATCCTCGATGGCTTTTGCATCGGGACTTCTTTTTCTTTTAGGTTAATAATATTAGACATAGTGTTTTTTATTTTTATTTGGCGGTGTGCGTTCGAAAAAATTCGAACTGATTTCGCCAAAAATTTGTAGGGCGGGCGGAATTCCCCCCAAACCCCCCTTCCGCCCGCACGCAGAAGCGACCCTTTCGGATTGGACGATTTCAAGTTTTTCTATGAGTTAATCATAACTCATTTCAGAAAATTTTTCAATTTAAAAATTTTCTGATTTGGCGGCAAATTCTTTGATTAAAATCAAGAAAAGAAAAAACTCGCCAGAGGTCTTAGACATGGCGAGTTATGTGAAAGTGCGGTCTTACGATTGTTTGACGACTTCCCACGGATCAGTCCGACTTTTTCGTTCGTAGATTCGAATGTAGGAGCTCGTCTTTTCAGACCTGATGCTTTGGCGTAACAACGTCTG
>JAHJQT010000031.1 GCA_018819085.1 Patescibacteria group bacterium | reverse complement strand
TCTCGGGAATGCATATGATTATTATGATGCAAATTCTGCTTTTTCTTGCTTTAGGTATTGGTCTTTGGAGAAAACACGCTTTCTATTTTGTGATTTCTCTTTTAGCTCTATATATCATCATGATAGGCGCTCCAGCTTCGGCTGTAAGAGCAGGAATCATGGCTGGACTACTATTGATTGCTCAGAAATTAGGTCGTTTAAGAGGCGCTGGACAAGCAGTTGTTTTTGCCGCTGTAATTATGCTCTTAATCAATCCTTTATTAATAAAATCTGATGTTGGATTTCAACTTTCTTTCATGGCTTGTTTAAGTATCGTTTATTTAAAACCAATTTTGGATGACAAAACAATTAAATGGCCTAATCCTTTTCGCGTTAAAGATATTTTAACAATGACTTTATCTGCTCAATTAGGAGTTTTGCCTCTTCTTATTTTTCATTTTGGTCAGTTATCTTTAATTTCGCCAATTGCTAATATTTTAATTGTTCCATTATTGCCTGTTATAATGATATTAGGCATATTTTTATGCTTTATTGGTTTAATTTGGCTATCCTTGGCTAAGATTATTGCTTATCCTATTTGGTTTATTTTAAATTATGTTATAAAAATAGTTGATTATTTATCATCTGTTCCATTAGCTTTTTATGAATTTAAAAGTTTTTCTTTAATATTTTTAGTCGGATATTATTTAGCTTTAATTTGGTATGTTTCCTATAAAACAAAAAATTAAATATTTAATTTTAATTATTCTTTTTGGCGGAACTATTTTAATTTGGTCGGTTGTCTTTAATTTTGCAGATAATGAATTTCTAGAAGTTACTTTTTTTGACGTAGGACAAGGGGATAGTATCTTTATTGAAACGCCTAATAGAAAGCAAGTTTTAATTGATGGTGGGCCTGATAAAACTATTTTAGAAAAATTAAATGAAACAATTCCTTTTTATGATAAAACCATTGATTTAATTATCTTAACTCATCCTGATACAGATCATATTACAGGATTAGTGAGTGTGCTTGAATATTATGATGTTAAATATATTTTAACTAGTGGAATTGAAAATGAAACGGTTGTTTATAAAGAATGGCACGATTTGATTGAAGAAAAGAATATTCCCTTAATATTAGCTCAATCTGGTCAGAAGATTTTTTTAGAACAAGATATAATTTTAGAAATTATCTGGCCAGAACAGTCTTCAATTGAATCTTTTTCAAAACCAACTAATAATACTTCAATAGTCGGAAGATTAATTTATGGAGATATTGAATTTCTCTTAACTGGTGATATTGAAAAAAAAGTTGAAAATTACTTAATTAGTCAAAATTTAAATTTAGAGTCAGATATATTTAAAGCGCCTCATCATGGAAGCAAAACTTCAAGTAACTATAATTTTATTGAAATAATAAATCCACAAGCATCAGTTATTTCTGTTGGTAGGGATAATAGATATAAACATCCTAATGATGAAGTTTTAGAGCGTTTGAGAGAATCTATTATTTATAGAACAGACAAAAATGGAGATATAAAGATTTTGACGGATGGAATTTTGTTTGATATACTAACCACATATGAATAAAAATTTAAAACAAAAACAAAAAAGTTTGGTCTTAATTAAGCCAGATGGAGTTCAGCGCTCATTAATTGGTGAGATAATAAAAAGATATGAACGCACAGGATTAAAATTAATAGCTTTAAAATTTTTTATTCCAAACAAAGAACAAGTAAAGAATCATTATTTAGTATTTGACGGCTGGCTAGAAAATGTTGGTAAAAAATCAATTGAGGCATATAAAAATAAAGGATTAAAACCTCCTTATAAAGAGCCAAAAAAAGTAGGTTTGGTTGTTTTAAAAAGATTGCAGGATTTTATGACGGCAGGCCCTGTTGTTGCTATGATTTGGCAAGGCAATGAAGCTATAGGAATTATTAGAAAGATTACTGGTGGAACAGAGCCATTAGCTTCTGATATTGGAACAATAAGAGGCGATTTTACAATCGATTCATATTCTTTAGCTGATACTGATGATAGAGCTATTAGAAATTTAGTTCATGCTTCAGCAAGTGTTGAAGAAGCGGAAAAAGAGATTAAGATTTGGTTCAATCCGAAAGAAATAGTTAAATATAGATTAATTCCTGAAGCTATTTTGTATGACGTTAATTTAGATGGAATTAAAGAATAATCTTGACATAAATTTATATTATTATTATTATAATAATATTATAATTGTTCTTTTTATTAATCATTCTTATGGGAGGGTGTTATCTATGAAGTTAAGGTTTGATAATATTGGTGAGAGTATGAAACTGGACCCCTTAAAAAAAATATGTGATACCTTCAACATTGAAGGGGGTAAAAGCTACTCATGTCGGACTTAAAAATGGTTATATTACCTTTTTTTGGTCTCCAGATAATATCGCTTTGTATAAAAGTAAGACCAACAAGTGGCTTTTTATAAAAATTCCAGAAGGAGCAAAGGCTCTTGCCTTTCCTGATGCAAAAAGAACTAACGGAGGCTGGAATTATGGGTTGGTTTCAGCTAACGGTTACAAACGAATAGATGGATAACATCACGCCTTGCTAAGCAAATTAAAAAACGCTTGGCAAGGCGTTTTTATTTTATAAGCAATTTATTTAGTTTTTGACATTGCCTTGATGCATTTGGCGCAAGCTTTAACTCTTTTGCCATTTTCAAGACGGACCCATTGTAAATTAGGGTATTTTCTTTTTTT
>JAHJQT010000030.1 GCA_018819085.1 Patescibacteria group bacterium | reverse complement strand
TCATCTTCAAGTATTGGAATAGGTCTACTTGGTTCATGAAATACTTTTAAACAATCATGGATTAAGGTTCCAAAAACAGCTTCCTTTATTTTTGGAGTTTTTATTCTATCAATATATTGAAATTTATATTTAGCTGGACAAAGAGAGAATGTCTCTAATCCAGAGTATGAAATACGCATATTATTTATTATTAATCTTCTTGTTTACCATGGAATTTTTTATGCACTTCTTTTAATTTTTTATTAGTAACATGAGCGTAGATTTGTGTAGCCAATATGCTTTTGTGTCCTAAAAATTCTTGCAAAATTCGTAAATCAACTCCCTTATTTAATAGGTCCGTACTGAAGCTATGTCGCATAACATGAGGAGTTGTTGTTAATGGAAGTCCAGATGCTATAACATATTTTTTCAAACTCTTTTCAATAGCTCTTGGGCTTAGGCGTCGACCTGATCCTTTTTTGTAACAATAATTAATAAATAACTCTGGATTATTATCTTTTCTTGTGTCGAGATATTTTTTTAACCATTTAATCGCTTTTTGAGAGAAATATACTGTCCTAACTCGACCTCCTTTTCCAATAATAGATAATTCTAATTCAGTTGTGTTAGGCTTGATTTTGATCTGATTTTTATTAAGACTGACTAATTCTGATATTCTCATGCCTGTTGAGAATAAAGTTTCTAATATAGCCCTATCTCTTAATCCATTTATTTTTAATGTATTAGGGGTATCAAAAAGCTTTTTTAATTGTTCTAAATCTAAAAATTTAACTTGACGCTCATCTTTATTTCTAACGAGTTTTATTTTTTCAGAAGGGAGACAGATGATATTACGATTAGCAAAAAAATTTAGTAACGATCTAAGAGCTATTAAATAGTAATTTTGAGTAGATTTTTTTAAATTAGCTTTGCGTGATAAGTGCACCCTATAATTCCAAATATGGACAGGGGAGAGCTCATGGGGTTTTAAGTTAGATAAGTCACTTTGTTCTAACCAATTAGAAAACTTAGTGAGGAAGCGGGAATAGTTTTCTTGAGATTTTTGGACTAATCCTTTTTCAATATCAAGCCAATCTAAGAAGTCAGGAATGTGTTTAATTATAGACTTCGGGCTTTTATTCATATTTGAGTCTTTATTCATATATTAGATTACTATTAAGTATAATTATGCGAACCCTTATCTATTTTAATATACGGCTGGATAGCCGTCAAATTTTATTTGTGGATAATTCCCTTCTATTCCCTACTCTGAGTACTATATGTATCACTTTTCAATTAAAATAAATCTTTAAAATAATTTTTAAGTTTAATTACTTCTCTTCTGATTATGTCACTCCCCTGTTGAATTTTGATTTTTAGGGGATTGAGAATACTTTTTTTTATCCACTCTATCCTATTTTGAATAAATCTTTTTGATTTTTCTTTAATTGTTTGTTTAGCTTTCTCTTGAGCTTTATCTATTAATCCTTCTATTTGTCCTTGAACTTTTTGAATAATTTCATCAAAAAAATTACGGCTACTAGGTCCTAAATCTTCTTTCATTCTTGAAGCTGTATTAACAAGCGTATCTTCAGCAGCAAAAGAAGTTAAACTTGAGATTATAAGAAAAGACATTGTTAATATAAGAATATAGTAAAATTTATTTTTTTTCATAATTATATTTTTCTAAGAATTCCAATTGGCGTAGATTCGTCGCATTGTCCAAGTGGATTATCTTTTAATGCTTTAATTAATATTTTTTTATCAATTCCCTTACTTGCTCCAAGTATTCTTACTCCTAAATCATTAGCGTCAACAATAGCTGTTGGGAATCCTATCTCTCTACTTATTTCAATAGCTGTTTTTTTTGGCTCAAGAGGAATTTTGCTTGCATATGTATTATATGGTGGAATAGCGTAAGGAACAGGTCCATCTATCCCTCTGGCTTTGTCCCCTGCTATGATATAAAATATTCCTTTTATGCCGAATGGTTTTGTTATTAAAGAAACAAATCCTGCTAAGAGAACACGCCAAAGTCCAATTTCTTCTATTGCTAATTGCATTGTTTCTGGAGATGCTAATCCTATGCCTCCAGGATTTTTATAAACCCGTTTACTTAACCAGATAGCAATTTTAG
>JAHJQT010000029.1 GCA_018819085.1 Patescibacteria group bacterium | reverse complement strand
CAATCTGACATAGTTAAAGAATATGGACATAAAGTAATAGATGCGACTACAATGGATTATCAAAATAAATTTGATATTATTTTATGCATGAATGTATTAGAGCATGTTTTTGATTTTCATAAAGCAATAGATAATATTTATAAAGCATTGGTTTCCGGTGGTGTTGCTATAATCACTGTTCCTATTTTTTATCCTTTGCATGCTGAACCAAATGATTACTGGCGATTTACAGAATATTCTTTGAGGAAATTATTAAAAAAATTCAGTCGAATAAAAATTAAGCGTTATGGGATAAGACAGTATCCTTTTGCCTATTATATAGAAGCTAAGAAATAAATATTATAAATAATATGATTCGTGAAGAAATAATAATTAAATATATTAAAGGTAAAGATGTTTTAGATATTGGTAGCGTTGGTCAAACATCTGCTTATAATCTTTGGAATATATTAGAAAAGCATGCTGGAAAATTAACTGGCATTGATACGGAAAGATCTAATCAAAAAAATGTTGTTTTAGGTAATATGGAAAATTACGATTTTAATAGAAAGTTTGATGTAATTATTGCCGGCGATGTAATTGAGCATGTTGACAATCAGGGTTTATTTTTAAAAAATATAAAAAAACATCTCAAGCGCGACGGGTATTTTATTTTAACCACACCTAATGCTAAATGGTTTAGTATTATTTTGAAGCCGAATAAGACTCATACTTGTTGGCATGATAAGTATACTATTTCATATCTTTTAAAAAAGAATGATTTTAAAATTACTTTCTTTAAATATTATTATGGTAATAAAGAGTATTATAATTTTATAAAAATAATTCTTACTTTAAGGCAGGCTATGTTAGTAGTTTGTCAAAAAAAATCTTTATGAAAATAGTTTTAATATCTCCGCATTTGGAAATTTGGGATTGTGGGATACGTATTATATCTGCTTGCCTTAAAAAGAAAGGGCATGATGTTAAACTTATTTTTTTACCGAGAGATTTTATGCTTCGGTATAAGAAAAAGATATTAGATAGTATTGTTAATTTATCAAAAGATTCTGATTTAATAGGGATATCTGTTATGACTAATTTATTTAGCAATGCTGTTCAAATAACTCAAAGATTTAAGAAATCATTAGATGTTCCTATAATATGGGGAGGCGTTCATCCTACTATACGTCCAAAAGAATGTTTAGATTATGCAGATATAGTTTGCATAGGAGAAGGTGAAGAGGCTATTGTTGAATTAACAGATAGAATGCAATCAGATAAGCCTTATTATGATGTAGATGGATTATGGTTTAAAACAAAAGAAATCATTTCAAATAGAATAAGACCATTAATTCAAGACTTGGATTCTTTCCCATTTCAAGATTATGATTATAGTTCGCATTATATACTAGATGATAATGAAATCCATAAAATGGATAAATCTCTCTTTTTAAAATATACATATAGTAAATATATGACAATGCCTACTAGGGGATGTCCTTATGGATGTTCGTATTGCTATAATAATACTTTAAATGCAATGTATCATGGTCAGAAAATAATAAGAAAAAGGAGTCCGAATAATATAGTTAATGAATTGATACAGGCAAAAGAGAAAATGCCATTTATAAATCACATAACATTTGACGATGATGCCTTTTTTCTTTATACTCGTGAAGAATTAAAAGAATTGTGCATGAAGTATAAAGAAAATGTTAATCTATCATTTAGTGTTTCTGGCGCTTCACCTATAACCATAAATAGAGATAAGTTGTCTTTGCTTGTAAATGCAGGATTGTCAAAGATTAGAATGGGGATACAGACAGCAAGCGAGCAGACTATGAAATTGTATAAAAGGCGCTATACTGCTTTACAGGTGAAAAATGCTGTAAAGATAATAAATAAATTTAGTAAAAAACTTGAAGTGCCACAATACGATATTATTATTGATAATCCGTGGGAAAGTGATAAAGATTTAATCAAGACATTAATGTTTCTTTCAGAGTTAGAAATTCCATATGAATTATCAATATTTTCATTAACTTTTTATCCTGGAACCGAGCTTTATAGATTAGCAAAGAAAGACGGAATAATAAAAAATGACAGAAGAGATATCTATGATAAACATTATCATAAATGTGGTAAAAAATATTTAAACAAGTTATTTTTTTTATTAAATGAATATACTAGCGGAGGCGGTAAAATATCACCAGCAACGATGCGTTTATTGACTAGCGATAAAATTAAAGAATTAAAATTAAATTGGTTATTTTATTTTTTACTTAAAATAGGAGCCATCCCATTTAAAATCAGACATATTTTATCTTTAGTAAATGATGGATTAAGAGATATTCGGAGAGGTAATTGGTGTCGTATAAAAAGATACATATTAAAATATTTTTAATATAAAAGATTAAAAACAATGTTAATAAATAACTTTAAATTAATAAAAAAATTTAAATTAGATTTAATAGATATAATTGTTTTGGCTTTTTACTATATTTTTACCTGCTTTTTGTTTTTGGGTTTATTTGGTTTTTTTAATCGTTTTTTTGTCAGTCTTGTTCTGTTTTTATTATTATTAGCACTTTTTTTCTTAAGAAATTCAATCAGTTTTTCTAAAAAATATTTATTATTTTTTTTAATTGTTCCTATTGTGACTGCTGGATTTGGTTTTTTAAGAGGATTTTTTGTTGGAGATGCTTATGTTCTTTGGTTGCCTGCAGCTAGGGATATAGCTCAATTCGGTAGTTTTCCAGGCATTTCAGATTCCTATTTTTTTTCTAGAATGCCGTTATTTCCTTTATTAATAGCAGGTACCTTTTCTTTGTTTAATAGTTTTAATGAATTTTTAGGACTTTGGATTCCTTTTTTCTTTACATCTGCCACTTTGGTTGTTATTTATCAATGGGCTAAAGAAAAGGATTTAAATAAAAAATTCTTATTTTTTATTCCCGTTTTATTCTTAACTAATATTATTGTTGAATTTTATGGTGGCTGGAACTTACTTCAAGAATCATTAATATTATTTTTTGCTACTACTTTTTTTTACTATTATGAAAAATATTTATCTAATGGGAAAAAGAAGAATTTAGTATTTTTGATTCTAAGTTTTGTTTTAGTATGTGCTTCAAAAATATCAGGTTTGTTTTTATTAATTCTTATTCCTTGGCTTTTTTTTAAAACAAAAGACAAAAAGAGATTTTTTTCTTATTTATTTTTATTTTCTATGCCAATAATTTTTTGGTTAGTTAGAAATTATTTAATTTTTGACAATCCTTTTTTTCATGCTTTTAACAGTATTTTTAAGGGAAAATATTATCAGGTAGTTCAACAACATAGTGTTTTTCATACTTTGCCAGAATATTTGACAAGTTTTTGGAATCAAGTTTGGTGGGTTTTTAGTAATTATTTTTGGATGTCTTATCCTTTTATTATTTTATCTTTTTATGGTTTTGTAAAAAAACGACGTTATGATTTCTTATTTTTAATAATTTCTTTTTTTATCATTAAGGAGTCATTTCTTTTTACTGTAACTGATTCTTCGGTTAGATACTATTATTTATTTTTAGGATTATTTTTAGTTTATGCTTTGTTGGGATTACAAGAAATTAAATCAAAATGGCTTATTTCTTTATTAATTGTTTCTGCTTTAGTAGGGTTATTTTTAATTCCAGTTACTGATTCAACTAGTCAATTCATTTCTTTGTTTGAAAATAAATTAATTTTTCTAGAGAAAATATTTAATTTTTTGCATAATTATTGGTATTTAGTGGCAATTATTTTATTTCCTTTTATTTATAGAGTCAGTGAAAAAAAAGATATTAAGATATTTTTAATTTTTCTTTATTCTTTCTTTATTCTTCATTTGCGGTTTGTAGTTAATAAAAGTTGGCTCAATACTTGGCCTTTTATTTCTTTAGCTTTAGTTTTTTTACTTGTTTTTATCTTTAAGCAAAGAATTAGATATTTTAAACAGATTATAATTGTTATAATTATTTTAACTGTTTTAGTTAATTCATGGTTAATGGCGTCAATTTATTATTGGAATCAAGGAGAAGTTAATCTTCCAGTATCTTATATTTGGGAAAACAGTAAATTAGCTGAAGAATCTTTAAATAGATTAATAGGTTCTGAGAAACGTAGTGATTTTTATATTATAACAGCTATTCAAGATGAATATTTTTTATGGTGGACAAATTATCAAGTTATTCGTTTATTTAACCTTTCTTTCTTTTTTAAATTTAAAGAATACAGAAATGATATGTCTAATATTGAGTTAAAAAAAATGTTTGAGAATTATAAAGTTAAATATTTAATAAAAAATGCGGATAGTTATGATTCTTTTGCTAATGAGTATGTAGATTTTTTTGAAAGAATTGAAAATTCAGATTTATTCTCTTTAATTTCTGAAGAAAATAATAAGTATTCTATTTGGCAGGTTTATTAATAATTAAATTATAAAAATGAAAATTTGTTTTTTAACTAACACATTAAATATAGATTCTGGCTGGGGAAGATATTCTTATAATATTATTGATCAAATAAACAAGAATAAAGAAATCAAATCAATAGTTTTAGCAGAAGATGCAATTGGTTATTCATTAGTCAATCCTATTTTAAAAAAATCATGTAAAAATTTATTTTTTGTTTTTTTAAATGCTTTTAAAGCTAGAAAATACATAAAACAATGTGATATTATTCATTGTTTAGATGCTTATCCTTATGGTTTAATTGGTACATTAGCCAATATTGGTTTAAATAGAAAAATTATTATTAATGTAGTTGGAAGTTATTCGATAGCTCCTTTGGAATATAAAAAAGAAGGGAAATTATTACGTCGTATTTATCAAAAAATAAAAAGAGATTTATTGTATTGGACGTATAAAAAAGCGGATTATGTTTTATCGATTAGTGCTTTTACTGAAAGAGAAATTTTAAAAAGAGTTAAATTGAAAAATACCCAAATTGTTCATTTAGGTATTGATTTTAATAAATTTCAAATAGACTATTCTGTTAATAAGAATAACAAAAAAGAAAAGATGATTCTTAGCGTTGGTGCTTTAAAAAGAAGAAAAGGTTATTATATATCTATCCCAGCAATAGCTCAAGTTAAAAAAAAGTATCCTAACATTAAATATTATATAGTTGCCGATCAGAGCAATCAAAGTTATTTTAAAGAACTTAAAAATTTAGTTGCTAAACATCAATTAGAAAATAATATCATTTTTCTACAAAAAGTTTCTGATAAAGATTTAATTAATCTTTATTATCAAAGTGATCTATTTTTACTCACTTCTGTAAATATAGGACTGCATTTTGAAGGATTTGGATTAGTTTTTTTAGAGGCTAATGCTTGCGGAAAACCAGTTATAGGTACATTAGGATGTGGGATTGAAGATGCGGTTAAACATGAATATAATGGATTACTTGTCCCTCAAAATAATATAGATGAAACAGCTAAAGCAATTTTGAGAATATTAGATGATCCTGTATTAGCTCAAAGATTAGGAGATAATGGCAAGCAAAAGGCTAAAAATATGAGTTGGCAGAAAACAGTTGAAAAATATATTGAAGTTTATAAATTAATTTACGAAAAATAAAATATTATGATTTCGAAGTTTAAATATTTTACTAAAATATCATTTGTTCAAGATGTTAGTGTTTTGGGGATAGGTAATTCTTTCTCTATTTTTTTAGGTGCAATTAGTTCTATTATTTTAGCTCGTTT
>JAHJQT010000007.1 GCA_018819085.1 Patescibacteria group bacterium | reverse complement strand
TGTTTTTTTTATTGCTGGACTTTATGATATTTCATTAGCTAGAAATAATATTAATTTTTATTCAACCTTATTAAGAGGATTAACAATAAATATTGGAATAGCAATTACATTCTTCTATTTTCTTCCTTTCTTCGGTATTACGCCTAAAACAAATTTGTTTTTGAATATTGGTGTTTTTGCAATATTATTTGCAGGCTGGAGACAGTTATATAATTATCTAGTTAAAAGCTCTGCTTTAATTAATAATGTTTTGATTATTGGCAAGAATAAGGAAATTGATCAAATAATTAAAATAGTTGAGAATAATCCTCAATTGAGTTATAAGATAATTAAGCAAATGAGTCCGCAAGATATTAAAACTCCTTTTGATATATTAGAAATAGCTACTAGTAAGAATATTAAAACAATTATTACAGCCATTGACCCCCATCAAGATACACGACTAGTTCAAAGTCTATACCAATGTCTTCCTTTGAAAATTAGTTTTAATGACTTACCTTCTTTTTATGAAAAAATATTAGGTAAAGTTCCTGTTTCAAGCATTGGAGAAATATGGTTTTTAGAAAATTTAACTGAATCACAGAAAAATTTTTACGAAGCATTTAAACGTGTACTTGATATGCTCGGAGCTTTAATTTTTGGAATTATTAGCCTATTGTTTTTCCCTCTAGTTATTTTAGTAATAAAAATAACCAGTTCGGGTCCTATTTTTATAAAACAAAGAAGAATTGGACATGATGGACAAATTTTTATTCTTTATAAATTTAGAACAATGTATGCTACAGAAGAAGATGGAAGTTCCGAGCCCGAAGGTAAACCCGTGTATGCCCAAATTAATGATCCTAGAATCACTAAAATAGGAAACTTCTTAAGAAAAACACGACTTGATGAACTTCCTCAATTCTGGAATGTTCTTATTGGTCAAATGAGTTTTATTGGACCAAGACCGGAAAGAATAGAATTCGTTCAACAATGCGAAAAAAGAACTCCACACTACCAAATTAGACACATTGTAAAACCAGGGCTCACTGGCTGGGCCCAAGTTAATTTTCGTTATGGAGCTTCAGTAGAAGACAGTATTGAAAAACTCCAATATGAATTATATTATATTAAACATCGCTCATTTATTTTAGATTTAAGCATTCTTCTAAGAACCATTAAAATAATCTTAAAAGGAGGAGGAAGATAATATGAAATTATCAATAATTATACCAGCATACAATGAAGAAGAAGGAATTGAGAAAGTAATATCTGAATTAAAAGAAACAGTTGATCAAGAATACGAAATTATAGTAGTAAATGACGGCTCTACTGACCAGACAGAAAACATACTTGAAAATATAAAAGATATTAAATTAATTAATCATCCTTATAATAAAGGTTACGGAGCATCTCTAAAGTCAGGAATTAGAAAAGCTCAAGGAGAATATATTTTAATTATTGATGGCGATGGGACTTATCCTGTTAATGAAATTCCTAAACTCCTTAAATATGTTAATAATTATGATATGGTTTCTGGCATGCGAAAAGGAAAGAATTTTGACGCGCGTTGGTTTTATTCTCAAAGATTAGCGAAATTTATTCTTAAAAAAATAGCTAGTTATGTAACTAAAACTAAAATTCCTGACATTAACTGCGGATTAAGAATTTTTAAGAAGGAGATTATAGAAAAATACTGGGATCTTTATCCTCAAGGATTTTCTTTTACCACAACTTCATTAGTAGCCTTTTTAGCAAATGATTATCAAGTTAAATTCGTATCCATTGATTATCATGGAAGAAAAGGAAAATCTACTTTAAAGCCATTTAAAAGCTTTGTTGGTTTTATAAACCTTATTTTAAAATTAAGTTTATTTTTTAAGCCAATTAAAGTTTTCTTGCCATTAGGTATTTTTATATTCCTCGTTGCTATCGGAATAACTATTTATGGTTTTGTTTGGAAAAATATATTTTACGATACTAGTGTTATTCTTCTTTCAGCTACAGCTCTACAAACATTTTTCTTTGGTCTCTTAGCTGAAATAATCGTTCATAATCGGAAATAAAATTTAATGAAAATTCTTTTAGTTAATCCTACAACTTTTAATATGCTCCCAACGATGTTGCCACAATCCATTGATGAAATTCGTGGATATAATCCCCCTTTGGGGATTTTATATTTAGCCGCATATTTACAAAAATACAGTGAGTATCAAGTTGAAATACTCGATTGCCAAGTAGAAGAATTGGATTACGGACAAATAGAAAGCAAAATTAAAGAAAAAAATCCAGACGTAATTGGATTAACTACAATGACATTTACCCTAATTGATGTTCTTAATATTGCAAAAATAGCAAAAAAAATAAATTCAAAAATCAAAGTAATTCTAGGTGGACCACATGTTGATATTTATCCTAAAGAAACAATAAACCAGCCGAATATTGATTATTTAGTTTTGGGAGAGGGTGAAAAACCTTTTAAAAATTTACTAGATAATATTAATCAACTTCAACAACTCTATCAAATAAAAGGCATAGTTTTTAAAGACAAAAAAGAAATAATCAATAATGGCAGAGATGAATTTAATAAAGACTTAGATTCTTTACCTTTTCCAGCTCGTCAATTAACGCCTTATCATAAATATTCCTCTGTATTAAGTAATGTTCAACCTATTACAACAATGTTCACTTCACGAGGATGTCCATATAATTGTCTGTTTTGCGATCGCCCTAATTTAGGTAAAATATTTAGAGCTCGTTCGCCTAAAAATGTAGTTGATGAAATGGAAGAATGTTTAAAAATGGGAATAAAAGAAATACTTATTTATGATGATACTTTTACTGTTAATCGTCAGAGAGTTCTGGATATTTGTTTAGAAATACAAAAAAGAGGATTAAACATTAATTGGGATGTTCGCGCTAGAGTGGATACAGTAGATAAAGAATTACTTAAAGCAATGAAAATAAGTGGTTGCCAAAGAATACATTACGGCGTAGAAGCTGGCACTCAAAAAATCCTTGATGTTTTAAGAAAAGGAATTACTCTAGAACAAGCAGAAAAAGCATTTAAATTAAGCAGAGAAATAGGTCTTGAAACTTTAGCTTATTTTATGATCGGTTCGCCAACAGAAACTGAAGAAGATATTTTAGAAACAATTAAATTTGCTAAAAAACTCAATCCCGATTTTACCCATATCACTATTACTACCCCGTTTCCCTCTACTGATCTGTATCGCATGGGATTAGAACAAAAAATTTGGCCTGATGATCATTGGCAAAAATTCGCTGAAAATCCATCTATTGATTTTTCACCTCCATTTTGGGAAAAAATACTATCAAAAGAAGAATTAATCTCGTTAAATCAAAAAGCATATCGCGCCTTTTACTTTAGACCAAAATACATTCTTAAAAAAATATTTCAATTAACATCCTTTAAAGAATTAAAAACCAAGAGCAAAGCTGCTTGGGGGATGTTAAAAATATAAATTAAAAAAGAAAATGAAAGTTTTACTAATTAATCCTCCATATATTAATTTTGAAGGAATGAAAGAATCAGGCGGGCATATTATGCCCTTTAATTTAGCTTATTTAGCTTCTTATTTAAGAAAAAAAATAAATTGTTCAATTAAAATTCTTGATACTGAAGCATTATCTCTTGATTATTCTGGAATAAAACAACATTTAATAAAAGAAAATCCTAATATAATTGGTTTTACTTGTCTTTCGCCAACGATTAATCATGTTTTAAAAATCTGTCAAATAATCAAAGAAGATCTAAAATCAAATTCATCTATAGTTTTAGGAGGAATTCACCCAACTATTTTTCCAAAGAAAACAATTGAAAATCCTTATGTTGATTTTATAGTTGTTGGTGAAGGTGAAATTACTTTTTTTGAATTAGTCAAAACTATTCAAGAAAAAAAATATAACTTTGAAAATATTAATGGACTATATTTCAAAAAAGAAAATCGAATAATCAAAAATCAACCTAGAGAATTAATTTCTGATTTAGATAGTATTCCATTTCCAGCTAGAGATCTTTTTGATTTAAATCTATATTCTCCAGCTCCAACCAAAAGATTAACTGATGAAGAATGCTCTCCTATCCTAACTAGCCGAGGATGCGCTTTTGATTGCATTCACTGTGTTTCTAAAAGTATTTGGAAGAGAAAAATAAGATATCGCAGTTCAGAAAATATAATTGCTGAAATTGAAGAGTGTATTAATAAGTATAATATTAAGGAATTTAGTATTATTGATGATAATTTTACCCTTAATAAAAACAGAGCCATTGAATTTTGCCAAAAAGTAATTGAGAAAAAATTGCCTATTGCCTGGATTTGTTTTTCTAGAGCTGATGGAATTAATGATGAATTAGTAAAAATTATGGCAAAAGCAGGTTGCAAAAAAATTTCTTTAGGACTTGAGTCTGGATCCCAAAAAATATTAGATCTTATGCGTAAACAAACAACCATTGAACAGGGCAAAAACGCTGTTGAAATAATAAGGAAAAATAAAATTTTAGTTCACGCTAGTTTTATGATAGGAAATATTGGAGAAACTAAAGAAACTGCAAGAGAAACTATTGATTTTGCCAAAAACTTAGACTTAGATAATGCTTCGTTTTTTATTACTTGTCCAGTGCCTGGTTCTGACCTTTATTATTATGCAAGAGATAACGGATTTATTAATAATAAAATATCATGGGAAATGTTTGCTCCATTAAGCAATACTCCTCCTGTTCTGGTTCAAAATAATCTTAGTCAAAATGACTTGATTTATTGGCAAAAAAAAGCCTTTAAAGAATTTTACTTTCGACCCAAATATATTTATCGCAAATTAAAACAAATTAAATCATGGGAAGGAATTAAAACAATTTTTCAAGGAGTTAAAATATTGTTAAGGATTTTATTTAAACCAAAAACTAGAACTACATGATTAAAAAATATTCTTTTATTGTAGGAGTTATTCTATTTATCCTAATTTTAAATAAATTAGGATATAAAGAACTAATAAATGTTTTTAATAAAATAAATTTTTATTATTTTGCCTTTGCAGTTTTGCTTCTTTTGCCACTGCTTTTTATTAAAGCTTATCGTTGGAATTATATTAAAAAAACACAAGGTATTATTTTTAGTATCAAAGATTCTTTTTTAATTAATAATATTAGTTTAGCAATTGGCTTTATTACACCAGGACGATTAGGAGAATTAACTAAAATATTTTATTTAAAAAACAAAGACAACACTATTGGTAAATCATTAGTCAGTGTTGTCCTTGATAGATTAGCTGATCTATTTTTTTTATTATTTTTGAGCTTAATAAGCCTTATTTTCTTTTTTTCTTATTTTAAGAAAACTATTCTATTATTAACTATAATAATATTTTTTTTAATATTACTTTCTATATTTGCTATTAAAAGCAATATTATTCAAATTATTTTTAAAAAAATATTAAATTTAATTATTCCTGCTAGATATAAAAAATCATGGTCTTTAAATTATCATGACTTTTTAAAAAATATTAAAACCTATACTTTAAATAATTACCTTTTAATATTATTCTTTACAACTCTTTCTTGGTCTATATATTACATTCAATCATTTCTACTTCTTAAAAGTATTGGTATTAATAGTATTCCTTTTCTTTATTTAGTAATATCAGTTACTATAGCTGGATTTATTACTCTTTTGCCTATTTCTATTTCTGGACTTGGCACTCGTGA
>JAHJQT010000028.1 GCA_018819085.1 Patescibacteria group bacterium | reverse complement strand
TTCTAAAGCTAACTGGTTTTTCGTTTGTAACATTTTTTAAAGAAATTGACTTTGGAGCTTTGCTTAACGGAGAATCGTTTTCGAATTCTATACCTAAGTCCCTTAATTGCGCTTTTTGTTCTATTATTTTCGGCTTATTTTCTGTTTTTGGTTTAAAATTAAGTGGCATATCCTGTCCTTTCTTCACTTTATCCAAACAATCATGACAATAAATTGGTCTTCTTCCATCTGGTTCAAAATTTATTCCAGTTTCCTTACCACAACTCCAACAAGCTACTTTATACTTTGCAGTAGATATTTTTTTCCCGACGCCTTCTGGGCCAGGATCCCGACCTTGCGTCGGAGCTTTTCTTTCTCCTCCTTCACTTTCTTCTGTCTCCATACCACTCCATTTATAAATCTTATCTTCAACATCTTTAAGCGAATTAGTATATCTCTCTCTTGAGACCTTAATTATTTTATCTCTTTGATTAGTCACGTCCATATCCATAGGAGGTAAAGTTGTAGCTGAAAAAGGACGATTATTAACACCATCAATCATTAATTTTAAATAAATATTATAATTCTCCAAACTAACCAAATCGCGAATAACAAACTCAGGATCAAATTCTTTTTCTAAAAATTCCGCGTCATAAGCACCTACTCTAAAAGTAATCAAAGTGCCAACGTTTCCAAAAACAGCATCTCTTACACTTGTGCTTGCATCAGTAACTAATTGTCCAATATATTGATGCGCTAAAATAAGATTGAGACGATATTTTCTTGCTTCAGATAAAATCCCAGCAAATGATTCTGTGGCAAAATTCTGAAACTCATCAACATAAAGATAAAAATCTTGTCTTTCTTCTTCTGGAATTCTAACTCTTTCCATAGTGGCCAATTGAATCTTAGTAATAAGCATAGCACCCAAGAGAGCAGAATTATCTTCACCAATTCTTCCTTTGGCAACATTAACCAAAAGAATTTTATTATCATCCATTATTTCTGCAATATTAATAGTACTTTTTGATTGTCCAATGATATTGCGAATTAAAGAAGTTGAAAGAAACTGACCGACTTTATTTTGAATCGGAGCTATTGCTTCATTTCTAAATTGATCGCGCCAACTTGCATATTCATTAACCCAGAATGATCTAACTACTGGATCCTTAAGATTATTTATAATTTTTTGTCGGTAATCTTTATCAACTAATATTCTAATAACACCTAAAAGCGTTGTGCCTGGAGTATCTAAAAGAGCCAAAACACAATTATTTAAAATATATTCCATTCTAGCTGACCAAACATTAGCCCAAATTTTAGTAAAAATACCCATCAAATCAGAAGCTACCAAATGCTTATATTTACTATCAGTCACTTCTAAAACATTAAAACCAATAGGATATTCAGTATCAGCTGGATTAAAATAAATAACATCATTAATTCTATGTGATGGAATCTTATCTACAACTTCTTCAACAAACTCGCCATGAGGGTCAACAATACAAATTCCACGTCCAGCATGAATATCCTGCAAAGCCATATTTTTCAAAAGGACAGTTTTCCCTACTCCAGTTTTTCCGATAACATACATATGCTGACGCCTATCTCGTGTTTTAATTCCGAAACTTGTTTTTTTCCCGCGAAAATTTGTCTTAGCAAATAGAGTAATATCGTTCATAAATTATAAAATTATCCAATAGGTAATCCTCTTGGCGGTTCACTTTTCTTAGCTTCCACTTTAGGCGTTAAAGGCGTTTTAACTGGTTCAGCAGGGAAATGATAAACCGTAGCTAATTCTTCCGTATTGAAAACAAACGGTTGACTCCTGACAAAAAACCAATTAAAAATTGGCCAGCGTTCAAAAAAAAGTGGCTTATTAAGATAATGTATTGCTGAAGAATAAGTATATTGGGCAAAATTTCTTTTTATATAATCTTCAAAAACTCTTTTTTTACGATAACTTTTCCTCGTTTTTTTTAATTGCCAAGAATAATCAATAGATGTCGGGCTTATTTTAGCGCTATAAGGTTTAAATCCGTTAAGATTCTGAGTGCCAAATAATTTATAAGCGCCAATTATAGCTTGAATATTAGCTGATTCGTAAACATCTTTTTTGGCGAAATAAACAAATCTAATGATTGTATCAAATCCATGTTTAGACGCTTTTATTTCAATAGCGTCAACTATATCTTTTTCTGATTTTGTTGGCGGATCTATTAACGATTTCCATCTTTTATCTTCTTTATTATCTTCAGTACTACCACCTTCTAATACATTACCAGTAACGAATTGATGAGCTACCGCCTTGCCAGCATCTTTCCATCCAATAGCTTCTTTTGCCAATAATCCTTGTTTTTTTTCTGTCACCCGATTGATTAATTCATCTCTTAATTTTTCACTAACATCTTTCCAGGTATGAGCTATCGGACGAACTATGGTCTGGACCCAAATCTGTTCGTCAGAACTTATTCTGCTCATAACTTCAAGTAAAGTTGACACAGGATCAATCCTCTGGTCTTCATTTATAGCATCCTTTTCAAAATCAATATAAGTTCTTATAGGATAAGCATTTTCTTTAATTAGAATCATTTCTGTCCCCCAAATATCATAATCATCATTACTTGCAAGATCCGCCGGAACAGAATTAACATAATCAGCTACCTGACTAATTTCAGCTTCAGGATATTGCGCGTAAATATTTGATTCAATTAAATTTCTAAGTTCAGAAATTACTCTAATAAAAAAGTGGATATCGCCTCCTTGGCTAACCATTTCAAAACTAAACCATTTTTGCGTTTGGCCTTGCATATTAATATCCCACCAATTAAGCCCTGATTGATGAGTGCCATGTAAACCAGCAAAAAACTGCTCCATTACCTTTGGCGTTTTTTTTATTTCTCTTGGAGGAATAATCTCAAGCAAAACCCACTCCCATTCATTAATATGTTCATTTCTTATATATTTTATCCATAAACTCCAGGCCAAAACAAAAAGAAACCAGGGAATCCAAATCCACCAGAGAGATAATATGAAGCCTCCTATAGCATAAAGAACGTTTAAAGCGTCAGAAATGTATTCTAAAAAATTAAACATTTAATTACTTTACCAATAAATATTTTCCTTGCTCGTTTCGAGTAAAATATTCTCTATTTTGCAAATTTATAAGTACAGTATTCGGTTTAACTAAACGACTTTCTAAAACTTTTTCTAAAATTTCCTCCTTAGGAAGAGAATCATTCTCTTTTAATATTTGAATAATAATATCTTTTACTGTGCCTGACTGATATCCCCATTCTTTTAAAGCATAAGTTCCTCTGCCTACAAGAATAAAACGGTCATCTTTAATTAATTCATTATGAACTGTTTGTGGTTGAGCTATATTAGAACCTAAATTAGCTTTGTTAATAAATTCTGTTACCTCTCTAAAGTGCATAGGATTCTTTTTTTCTTTAAAAACGATATAGGCTTTATCTTTGGCTCCTCGAGGATTTATTTCTGGCCATTTTATTAAACCAAAATAACCAAAATTATTTTGTCCAATTTGCTTAGCAGCATCAACATAAGAGGATATAACTCTATCTGATAAATTAGGATTTATTTTTTTAGAATGATTTAAAATATCATTTAATATAACTGGTTCTTCCTTTTCTTCTAACTTTATAATTAATTGACTAACTAATTTATTAGCATCATTAACAGCATTATCAGAGTTAGTCCAAATATTATGAAAATTACTGGACTCAACAAAACGTTGATAAGGATTACCTAAGGTTAAGATAAAATAAAGAGCTCCCCAATCTTGATTATATGATTTAGCGCCAGTTAAAGAATAAAATAATCTTTCTTCTTTAGTTAATCCTCCTTCTTTATTTAAAAAATTATCAATTAAAACAAAAGCTGGTTTAAAAACAGTAATAACTTTCTTTTCTTTTAAATCTGAAAAAGTGGCTTCTTCTACTTGTCGAACCCGCTCTCTTGTAATCCCATACTTCTGACCAATCCATTCTAATGTTCTTTTTTGGCCATCATTAATTCCAAAACGTAAACAAATAATATCTTTTGTTCGTTCGTTTGAAACATTTTCAAGAGATTTAAAAACTAATTTTTTATAGTCTAAAGACATATTTTTATTTATGAAATAAGATTAACACATTATTATATGCAAGTCAACCTACTTATTTACTTCTTATACCAAGCAATAATTAAAGAGCTGGTAATAAAAATTGAAGAATAAGTTCCAACAATTATTCCAACTATAAGCGCTAGGGAAAAATACTTGATACTTTCTCCTCCTAAGAAAAATACCGCCAAAAGCACAAAAAGTGTAGTTAGGGCAGTATTTAAACAACGAGTTAAGCTTTGATTAATACTTTGATTTACAACTTCTTTAAAGTCATCCCAATTCATCTTTAAAAGATTCTCTCTAACTCTATCGAAGATAACTATACTATTATTAACAGAATATCCTAAAATTGTCAAGAAGGCAGCAACAAAAGGTAGTCCAATCTCTATTTCTCTAAAATAACCAAGTAATGAGAAAAATCCAAGAGTAATAAAAATGTCATGGAATAGAGCGACAATTGCAACTAATCCATACTGCCATGAAGCAATTGGTTTAGATACCTTACGAAATGCCCAAGCAATATAAAGAATAATAACTAATAAGGCTAGACCTATTGCCCAAATGGCCTTTCTTTTTAATTCTTCACCAATTAATGGACCAACTGATTCAAATCTTTCTTCTTTAATATTTCCTAAATTACTAAGAATCTGTTGATGAGTGTCTTCATCTATTTCTTTTATACGCAAAAGAACATTTGTATTTCCAATTGGCTGAATATTAATTTTACCTAGATTAAGATCAATAAGTTTATCTTGAATTTCTTGATTACTTAATCTTTCTTCAGTAAAACTTATTTCCATTAAAGCTCCTCCAGTAAAATCGATGCCTAATTTTAAACCCCAAACAATCAAACTAAACAAACTACCCAAAAGCAGGATGATTGAAATTGTGAAATATATTTTTCTACGTTTAATAATCTGCATAATTTTTTATCCCCAAATTTTTTTCCATTCTTCTAATTTTCTACCAACAAACCATCGGAGAAATGTTTTTGTAATAATGATTGCACTAAACATACTGACTAAAACTCCAATTCCTAATGTTAATGCAAATCCCTTAACTAACCCAGTTGCGAAAATGAATAGAATGATACATGTAATCATAGTAGAAATATTTCCATCACGAATAGCTGGCCAAGCTCTATCAAATCCTTCATCAATACTTCCACCTAAACTTTTACCTGATTTAAATTCTTCTTTAAAACGTTCAAAGATAAGAACATTCGCATCAACGGCCATACCAATAGATAAGATAAATCCAGCAATACCAGCTAATGTTAAAGTAACTGAAATTAATTTAAAGATAGCTAAAACTAAAATAACATATATAACTAAAGCTAAGCTTGCTATTAGACCTGGTAGACGATAATAGAAGATGATGAATAAGAGAATAGCTAAAAATCCGAAAATACCCGCTTTTAATGATTTATCCAAAGAGATACTTCCTAAACTAGCACCGATTGTTTGTTGATTAATTAAATCAATAGGAACAGGTAATGCTCCAGCATTAAGACGTTGAACAAGTTCTTTTGCTTCATCTAAAGTAAAATTACCAGTAATCTGAGCTTTTCCTCCTGAAATAGCTTCTTGAACATTTGGTGCACTAATAACAGAACCATCCAAATAAATAGCTATTCGTTTGCCAATATTCCTTCTTGTTAAATCTTCAAAAATTTTAGCTCCTTCACTATCAAATTCTAGACTTACTTGAGATTGATATGTTTGCTGGTCAAACTGAAGTTCTGCTCCTTTGAGATAACGACCAGTTAGAATAGTAGGACTAAAAGGCTCTTTTGCTAAAATTGCTTTTTCTTCTTCAGTTAATTCAATCCCTTCTAGATATTTTTCATAAATACTTTGTTGTTTATCTAATTCTTCTTGACTTATTTCTATTTCTTCACGGAAATCCAAAAAAGGAGTCTCTCCAATCATTTTAATTACTTCATGAGCGTCTTTTACTCCAGCTAGTTCAACTATTAAACGATAATGAGAACCAACCTTATTAACCTGTATAACTGGTTCAGATACTCCAAAAAGATTAACCCTTCTTTCAACAACATCGCGAACACCCTGCATTGAATCTATATAATCTTCTGATGCAATATTAGATAAATCAGCTTCATAAACTAAATGAGTGCCTCCTTGTAAATCAAGACCCAACTTAAAAGGTTTTTCCAAAAAATGAGGCATAACAGTAAATCCAACCTTATTATTTAACCAATCAACTCCCTTATTCCATACAATTGGATAAATTAAAAAACCAGATAAAACAGCAATCAAAAAAATAGACAAAAGAGTCCAATAAATTTTTTTTCTTCCTATTTTATAACTTGATTTTTCTTTATTGCTTGCAAATATTCCCATTGAATTTAATCTACATTATTTTATTTTTTTTGTCAAAAGCATTAATTCCTCCAGTATATCTTCTGGGATAGGAATCTCTTTGCCTTTAGGACTAATCCCAGGATAACGCCAAGCAGAAATCATTTTTCTCTTTTTTCCAACCTCCTGATACATTAACCATATTTCGCTTGTTTTTTTAATATTTGAAAATTGCATTAAAGCAATTGTATTAGGAGCAATTCCTTCTTCTTTTCTATTGGGATTTCTTAAAATCCTGCGCAATCTTCCCTCGCCTAAACCATAATA
>JAHJQT010000027.1 GCA_018819085.1 Patescibacteria group bacterium | reverse complement strand
AGTAAGAACTAAAAGAAGCAGTGCATTTGTTTCGCCAGAAGAGTCAATTGATTATAAGAAGTTAAAAAAGCTTTATTGGAATGCGGAGGCATATATGGCGAATAAGAAATATAAAGGACAATCCAGAGTTGATGCGATATGTATTATTTTGGATTTTAATAATAATGTTGAGAAGTTGGAGCATTATGAGGGAATATGAATAAAATTTTATTCTACTTATCCACTTTTATATTATTGAATAATATAGTATAATTTAAGTAATAAATAAATAAATTAAGTTGTTTTGATTAGGGAATATAGGATTTCGATTGTTATTATAAACAGATATGAAGCGATGTATATAGAACTATCTATTTTGCTAATTAGAAATAGGCAGGGATAGTGTCTTTCATTGATGTTTAAGATAGTTAAAATACCTTATTACTACTCAAGCAACAAAAAAATAATGCGAAAAATATGTAATTTCGTTATAAAATACTCGCTTTATGCGCTCGTTTTCCTTATGCCTTTATTATGGCTTCCATGGACAGTTGAGGCATATGAATTCAATAAGCAGTATTTATTAGTTTTCTTGGTTGGTCTAGCTTTTCTAGCCTGGCTGACTAAAATGACAGTTGTGCAAAAAAAGATTTCTTTGCGTAGAACTCCGCTTGACATCTGGATTCTGGCTTTTATGGTCGTGATGATTTCAAGTTCTATTTTCTCTATTGATAAAATTTCTTCTTTGCTTGGCTTTTATGGTCGTTTTTCCGATTCTCTAATAGGAATATTAGCTTTGTGCGTAATGTATTTTGTAGTAGTTAATAATTTAAGCTTAAAGAAGAGCGAACTAGGAGAACCTAAGAAACAAGGTTTATCATTTGAGAAAATAATTAGTTTGTTTTTAGCTTCAAGTTCATTGGTTGTAATAGTTGCATATTTATCTGTCTTCAATGTCTGGAGTAGGATTCCTTGGCTACCAGAAATAATGACCTATAGGTCATTTAATACAATTGGAGGATCTCTTGAAATGTTGGCTATGTTTTTAGTTGCTGTAATAGGAGCTCTGATAGGAAGCATTTTAATTTCAGATAAGAAGAAAAAAGAAACTGTTATTAAGAAAAGTAATTTTAAGAATTTTTTAAGTTTTAAAAAAAGCAGTTCAATCGGGTCTGCTTTAAGGGTAGTTTTAGTTATAGCTTCAGCTGTTTTGTTAATTATAATTAATTTTTGGCCAGCATGGCTTTCATTAGGAGTAGTTACTTTGTTTTTGTTGATTATAACTTTCTGGACAAGAGTATTTAGAGATAATACTAATTTATTAATGCTCCCAATTATTCTATTCCTCGTTTCCGCATTTTATCTTACTGGATTTGATGCTAGAGTAGGATTTTTAGATGATGTTCTTTTTGTCGGAGCTGATATACCACATGAGCTTGTCTTAGACAGCAAAACGTCAAAAACAGTTACTTGGCAATCAGTTAAAGATTATCCTGTACTTGGTTCAGGCCAGGGAACATACATGAATGATTTTGTTAAATTTAAGCCAGTAGAATTTAATCAAAGTAATTTCTGGAATATTAGGTTTGATAAAAGTCCTAGTCATTTAATGGAAGTAATTGGAACTACTGGAATATTAGGAATTCTTTCATATTTACCAATTCTCTTTATTTTCCTATTAATCATGTCTTTGTCTTTACGAAGAATGAGAGGTAAAGATAAAATAGCCAATAGAGAAAAATTAGTAATTTTACCTTTCTTTCTTGGATGGCTTGCTTTAGCAGCTGGACAGTTTGTCTATATGCAAAATACTGCCTTAAGTTTCTATTTCTGGTTTTTTACAGCATTAGGTATTGTTGGATGGCAGAAGATTCAATCAATTCCTTATCGTAAACTTACATTTTCATTTAAGAAAATGCCGGAAATTGGATTAGTAATGAATATTATGCTTTTAATTATTGCTTTTGCGATAGCTGGATTATTTTATTTAGGTGGAACATTCTATTATGCCGATACTCTTTTTAAACAACCATCTGAAACTAATGAAGATCTATTATTAAAAATGGAAAAAATAGTTAATTTAAATGGATATCGAGAGAATTACAGAAGAGCCTTATCTCAAGTTTACCTTATTAACGCTTGGAACGAGGCAAATAAGTCACAAGAAGAACAGAATATTCAATTACTTCAATTGTTAGCAACAGGATCTATTGATCAAGCAAGAAAAGCTACTATTTTGAGTCCTAACTCAATTTCTACTTTGGAAAATCTAGGTAATATTTATCGGGATTCTGCTGGTTTGGTTGGAGGAACAATTCCATTTGCCCTAGAAGCATTTGCTAAGGCGAATGAATTAGAACCAAATAATCCATTCCTATACAGAGAACGTTGTCGTCTTGGATTAACTAGCGAAGAAAAGAATTGGGACGAAACAGTTAGTTACTGTCAGAGAGCAGTTGAATTAAAAGAAAATTATTTAGATGCTCATATTCAATTGGCTTTGGTCTATGAAGAAAAAGGTGATTTAGAAAAAGCAGTTGAACAGATGGAAGCTATTTTGAGCAAATTAAAAGGCGTTAGTTTTCAGCGAGATTCTGATTTGGCTGGTGCAGCTACAGAAATATATTTTCAATTAGGACGATTATATTTTAATTTGAATCGTGCTGAAGAGGCTATCCCAATGTTTGAACAGGCAGTTATTATAACTCCTAATTATGTTAATGCACGTTATGCTCTTGGATTGTCTTATCAAGCAGATGGAAGAGATAAAGATGCGCTTATTCAGTATCAGATTATTGATCAAGTAGTCCCTAATAATGAAAATATTAGAGCTCTTATAGATCAGATATCAGGTGTAGAAGAGGAGGAGGAGGAGTAAAGCCTTGGTGTCATTCCCGCGAAAGCGGGAATCCAGGAATGAATTAATCTGGATTCCCAATCAAGTTGGGAATGACAAAAACCTTGTCATTTCGACTGAAGCGAAGCGAAAGGAGAAATCTCTTCACTGTGTTGTCCATCTTTAAGGGATTCCTCCCTGCCTGAGGCAGGTCGGAATGACAGAAGAGAATCTAAGCCTATAATGTGAATTAACTTAATATCACTTATATATGAAAAATAATCGTATCACTCAGTCAATTATTATTGGATTGACAACTTTATTAGCTGCTTTTAGTTGGGCGGGATTAGAAAATATTTTATCTGGAAATAATAATAATTGGATTTTACCGAGTATCTGTTTATTGGTTTTGTTAATTCTTTTAAGTTTAAGTTTATTATTAATTAAATCAAAATCTGTTTTATTAATTACATTAGCAACTATTTTGGTTTCTTTTTTATTTTCTTTTGGATTTAAATTAGAATATTCAGCTACTTTATTATTAGCATTTCTCTTTTTTGTT
>JAHJQT010000026.1 GCA_018819085.1 Patescibacteria group bacterium | reverse complement strand
TTAAGTTTTGGGCATCCGTCAAATCAAGTACATATTAAAATTGATCTTAATCATTTTGTCGCTCCGAAAACCGTAACTGAACGCAGGCCAATAAATCAAGATCAGCTATCTTTTGTTATAGCGACCTATAATATGTCGGCTCTTATGGCGAGTAAAATTGCCGCGATTTTTTTACGCGGAACTCGCGGAGTAGGCGAGGCAATATATGAAGAAAAGGGACGCGATATCTATGACCTCCTTTGGTATATGAATAAAAAAGTGGTACCGGATTTTGACTATCTTGTTGCCAAGGGCATTGATGTAAAAGACCCGCGCGCTCTTTTTGATAAACTCACACTTCAGATGAACAAAGTAAGCGAGACCAATCTCAAACAGGACTTGATACAGCTTTTCGTTAATAAAACCTATATTAAAAACTGGTCAAAGAACTGGCGGGAAAATTACTTACATCTTCTTGATGAATATAAAATTAATATAGTAACTAGGTTAGAAGAAATCGTGGTACATCAAAATTTCAATTCCGATAATTTTTCTTTTGTGTATTGGTATAAAACAGAAGAGGATGGGTCGGTGCAAATTATCTATACTATTAGTGATTATTGGATTAAATTTAACGAAGGTAATATATCAATACCGATAGATAATAAAGTAAGCGACGCAGTCCGGTTTACGCAGGACAGAGCAGGTGACAAGTCTGCTTCAATACAAAAAAAACTTAAGCAGTATGCCACTCTTTTTTACCAGAAAACCGAAAAATACTTCAAAAAAACAGACCGAATAATGCTTGGCGATAGTATTATTACTAAGGTTATCCGGATGACAGCCGACAACCTGAATCCAAAAGAACAGATTTTACTCAATAAATCGGTCCTACTTTCTTGCGAGCTTGATGATTTATTGAAATAAAATTTCAATGATAAAAAAGTGTCAGGAACCTTTTTTAAGGACAAGTCACTTAGATTTTCATTTGACAACTTTGAAAAAAGTGATAAACTATACAGTAGATATGATTAAAAAGAAAAAGATCGCATACATTTCAGAAGAAGAGGAAATGCCTACTGATAAACTTAAAAAGTTTAAAAAAAAGCTTAAAGAATGTCAAAAAGAGAAGGAGGAATATCTAACCCAGGCGCAAAGAGCCCGGGCTGATTTAATTAATTATAGAAGAAGACAAGAATTAGTTTTAGAAGAATTAAGAAAATATGGACAAAGTAATTTAATCTTAGAAATACTTTCTGTTTTAGATAGTTTAAGAATAGGCTCAGAGAAAGACAAAGGATTAGAGATAATAAAGGAACAGTTAGAGTGCGTTTTAAAAAAATACGGCTTAAGAGAAATAAAATCTGTTGGAGAAATATTTAATCCAGAAATACATGATGCAATTGAAGAAGTAGAATCTGATAATGAAAAAGGAGTAATTATTGAAGAAATCCAAAAAGGATATATGATTGGAGAAAAATTATTAAGACCAAGTAAAGTAAAAGTAGCAAAATAAAAAATATGCCCATTAAATGGCAACCATTTCAAGAACCCAAAAAAGACCCAAATATGCCTGATATGTTAGATAGTGAAAATTGGCTTCCTTTTATGCCAATGATGAAGAACGAAGATCCTGCGATTGATATTTATCAAGATAAGAATAATCTCTATATTGAAGTTTCTTTAATAGGTGTTCTTCCTAAGGACATTGAGATTTCAATTGAAGATAATATTTTAACTCTTCAAACAAAAAAAGAAGAGAAAAAAGAAATAAAAGAAAAAGATTATTTAAGGAGAGAAATAAGGAAAGGTTCTTTTCGCAGAGTTATAAAACTTCCTATGGAAGTTAAAGGCGATAAGGCTATTGCTGAAAGCTTTGAAGGTATACTTAAAATTACTGTACCTAAAGTTGCTAAAGCTAGTTCAAATGCGAAAAAGATTCCAATTAAAATAAAATAAATTATTATGACTAAAATTATAGGTATTGATTTAGGAACATCAAACTCAGCAGCAGCCGTTGTTGAAACAGGAAAACCAACCATTATTCCTTCAGCTGAAGGAACTGTTGTTGGTGGTGGAAAAGCTTTTCCATCTTATGTTGCCTTTGATAAAAATAATAATCTTCTAGTTGGAGAGCCAGCTCGAAGACAAGCAGTAACTAATCCCGAAAACACAGTTAGTACTTTTAAGCGTAAAATGGGAACAAAAGAAAAGTATTCTATAAATGGAAAAGATTATACTCCTCAACAGCTTTCATCTTTTATTCTTCAAAAGATTAAAAAAGATGCTGAAGCATTTTTAGGAGAACCAATACAGAAAGCAGTTATTACAGTGCCAGCATATTTTAATGATTCTCAAAGACAAGCAACAAAAGATGCTGGAGCAATTGCAGGATTAGAAGTAGTTCGTATTATTAATGAACCAACAGCAGCTTCTTTGGCTTATGGAATTGATAAAGTAGGACAAGAAGAAAAGATTCTTGTTTTTGATTTTGGAGGGGGAACTCTTGATGTTACAATTATGGATTTTGGGGAAGGAGTTTTTGAAGTTAAATCAACTTCTGGTGATACTGAATTAGGTGGAACTGATATGGATGAAATTTTAACTAATTATGTTGCCGAAGAATTCAAAAAAGAAAATAGCATAGATTTAAAGCAAGATAAAACAGCTTTACAAAGATTAAAAGAAGCAGTGGAAAAAGCAAAAATTGAATTATCTTCTACATTAGAAACAGATATTAATTTACCTTTTTTAAGCGCTGATAGTTCTGGTCCAAAGCATTTGACCATGAAAATAACTAGAGCCAAATTAGAAGAATTAGTAAATCCAATTATTGAAAAATGTAGAGAACCATTAGAAAAATCTTTTAAAGATGCTAAATTAACTCCAAATGATATTACTAAGATTATCTTGGTAGGTGGTCCAACAAGAATGCCTTCCGTTCAAAAATTTATTGAAGATTATGCAGGTAAAAAGATTGAAAGAGGAGTTGATCCAATGGAATGCGTAGCTATGGGTGCTGCTATTCAAGGAGGTATTTTAACTGGAGAAACAAAAGATGTTCTTCTTCTTGATATTACACCTCTAACTTTAGGAATAGAAACATTAGGAAGTGTCATGACTCCTTTAATTGAGCGTAATACAACAATTCCAGCATCTAAATCACAGGTTTTCTCTACAGCAGCTGATAATCAACCAGCCGTAGATATTCATATTTTACAGGGTGAAAGACCTATGGCTACGGATAATAGAACATTGGGTAGATTTATGCTTGATGGCATTCCACCTGCACCAAGAGGTGTTCCACAAATTGAAGTTTCTTTTAACATTGATGCAAACGGAATTTTAAATGTTAGTGCAAAAGATAAAGCAACTAATAAAGAACAATCAATAACAATAACTGATTCTACAGCTCTTTCTAAGGAAGAGATAGAAAAAATGAAACAAGAAGCAGAAGCTCACTCAGTAGAAGACAGGAAGAAAAAAGAATTAATTGAAGTAAGAAATCAAGCAGATACTTTAATTTTTTCTACCGAAAAAGCACTTAAAGATACTGGTGATAAAGTTAAACCAGAAGACAAAAAAGAAGTTGAAGAAAAAGTAGAAGAACTAAGAAAATTAAAAGATGATGGGGAAATAGATGCTCTTAAAAAAGCACTTGATGATTTATCACAAGCAATACAGAAAATTGGAGCTCAATTATATCAAAAAGTTGAAGAGGAAAAAGCTGAACAAAGTGAGCCAGAGATAAAAGGAAAAGGATCTGATTCTGTTAAAGAAGGGGAATTTGAAGAAGAGAAGAAAGAGGAACCTAAGAAAGAAGAGAAAGAGGATAAGAAAGAAGAAGAGAAGAAATAAGCTGTGCTTTATCTAATTAATCCTCCTGGTGTCATTCCCAACTTGATTGGGAATCCAGGAGGTATTGAAAGTGTAGGCCTGGATTCCCGCTTTCGCGAGAATGACACCAAGGCATGTCCTATTCCTTACTTCACGTTTTATTTCTCTTGACAAAATCCATATATTCATGCTAACGTATATTTGCCTAAGTAATAGGCATTTTTTTATTATGAATATAATGGATTACAAAGAAACAATTAGAATTATAAAAGAAAAAAAGTGGTTAATTTTCTGGCTCACCATATTTGGTGCTGTTTTATTTTTTGATTTATTAGTGATTCAACCGCCTAAATATAAGGCGAGTTCAAGTATATTAGTAGTTCAAGAACAAGTAGAAGGACAAGATATCTATAGTATTTCAAAATCAGCTCAATATATTTGTCAGGTTTTAAAAGAAGGAATATATTCTGATAGTTTTTTTAATAAAGTAATTGGATCGTCTGATCAAATTAAAACAAATGATTTTCCTGAAAAATTAAAAGAAAGACGTAAAGAATGGCAAAAAAGCGTTGAAGTTAAAATTATACGTGATTTAGGTTTAATGGAAATAAATGTTTTTTATTCTAATAAGGAAAAAACTGAAAATTTAAGCATGATTGTAACAGATGTTTTAAAAAACAATCATGATTTTTATCATGGAAGCGGAGAGAATGTAAAATTAAAAATCTTAAATAGTCCATTAGTAAGTGAAAAACCAATTTCAATCAATTTATGGCTTGGAACTTTTTTTGGAGCTTTATTGGGATTTTGTTCAGCTTTGTTTTGGATTTTCAGAAAGAGAATAATAAAAGAAGGTTCCTTTTTGGATGGAAATAATTTTTCTATCTAAAGAGGAGGTTTTAAAGTTCATTGAAAATTAAATAATTTTATAGAATAGGAGGAATCAAAATGAAAAAGATAGTAATGGCTTTATTGCCCGTATTAATGGTTTTTATTTTATTCACTGGATGTGGCGGACGTAAGTTCATTATGTCTGAAGGCGAAATCAACAAGTTGCCCGAAATTAAAGAACAGAAAGAAGTTACGGAATATTCTGTTATTTGGGCGAACTTCAATCCGGTGCTTTTGATGTCAGAAGGTATCGGAGCGCGACATGACCTTCATCTTGAGGATGAAAGAATTTTTGCCGGTATAAAAGTAGTTGGTGATGATCATAGAGTAAAATTAATGGTCATTATCGCTGATTCAAAACCAATGGATTTTAGCAAAGCAAAAGGGATTGTATCTTCTCGTAGTGGAAAGCATTTTTATTCCATTGATGGGAGAGATGTATTCAGCGAGAATGGTTATCTTGTGCCAAAATTTAGTTGGTTAAGTATAAAGCCGTTAGCTAAAGCTGGAATTGAAATTGAAAAGATCCAGTTTGGATCCCAAAAGGATAAGGAAATTCAAGCAATTTTAACAGAAATCGGCAAAAGTCTTGATGGCCGGAAAATTCCGGGTCTTTTTGACAAAATTATGTCTAGAGTAGCTAAGATTAGTACTCAGGATATATTTATTGCCGGAGCTACGAATTTCACTAGCTTGTTCGCGATTTTCGGAGTTCGGATTTGGGCTATCGTTGATGCGGTTATCCAAAAAGCTGATCTGTCTCTGCCGTTTTATGATACGGCATTAGTGGATCGATTCCAACTTGGACTGGCATTGGCGCCTATTCAGGAAAAGATCAATAATATGGAAAGCGGCAAAGAAATTTCTCCTCTTATTCAGGAATGGGAAAAGGAAATGAAGGAATACCAAAGTCGTAAGGCAAACTATCAACTAGATCGTCAAGAATGGCTGAAAGAAAAAGCTAAATACGAACAATAAAGGAGGTAAGGATGAAAAAAGTAAAAAAAGTATTAATACTTGTGATACTGTTTACTCTTATTGCCTGTATAAGCCTTGCTTCCATAAGATTGGGTTATTCAGTTAGAAAGGGAGATAGTGTCTACGAGATTGCGACAAAGGTATTCCATATTCCTTGGGGAGATGTTAGACCAGAGATGAGAAAGAAAGATACTATTCATCCTGGCCAGCAATTTTCTTTAAGTGATTTGCTTGATTTAACCAAGGAAAAGATATGGAAAAATTTTGGAATTAACCCTTTTAAAAAATTTCAAGCAAGCTCTGAAAAACAGTTAAAGAGAGACAAGAAAGGGCTTGAGATTCTTGGCCTAAATAAAAAAGAGGTCAAAGAGGTTATGGAGAAACATCAAAAATTCATTAACAAGAAAAGCCAGGAGTTCCGTTGGGGGATTATAAAGACCGGAGATCGGTTTTGCAAGGTCCTTTTCGGAGACTTCTATATCTGGCGAAACGTTAAAGTAGATTGGAAGAATAAATGCCAAGCTGCTCGAATATATCAAACATCCGAAGGCAATCAGGTCTGGTATCCTATAACCTGCGGAAATTGGGCATTAAAAGAAAAGAAAGTTTTTGCCATGCGTCCACCTCCAGTACCACCAATACCGCCTCCACCTCCAGTAATAGGAACGAAGATTCGGGGAATTCTTTTAGCTCAGTATCAGAAGTATCGCTGGGATTGGGATTCAACTTGGGGTGGTTTCGATGAAAGTTATCGAGACGGGAATCATGTTAGAGGCTGGTGGCAAACTAGCACCTTCTACCCGTTAATCCTTGATGACAGGGATGGGAATCAATGGTCAATCGGTCTTTCTAATACTATTAGAAGATGGAAAGGCGCGACTGGCGAGGCAGATCCATTTCATTATCAAGGGGATGTGGATATTTGGGCTTTGGCGGGACGTTTTCGAGATACAGAAAGAAAGTGGGAAGTTTTAGCAAGGGCTGGAATTGGCCAGCGAAAAGATGTCGGCTATCTCGTTAATAAATGGGGAAGATATGATGCAAAGCAGAATGTTGATTTATTTAACTTCTATACTTCTACAGAGTATAATGGTAGATATGACAAGGTTTTGTTTCCGAAAATTCGTGGGTCAGCAGAGATTGAGCTTGCCTATAATGACAAGAAAGAAGATTTCTGGACTGACCAATGGAATGGACGACAGCCTCAAAATGGTAGGCCAGATGACAAAAACACCTATAGCGGAGCTTTGTATGCTGATGTCCTAAGTTTATATAAAAAGGACTTCCAGATATGGAGCGAAGCACGAACAACCTATTACCCCGAAGGATATAAATGGGGGAATAGTATTCGTGGCGGTTTAAACCTTTTCAACGATTCTTTTAAGATCGGAATTGGCTACACATTGTGGAATAATCCTAATGCTGATTCAGTAGGATATTACGCAGAAACAAATTTGTTCAATTTATATCATCGCATATTTGGATATCATAATGACAGTGCCGATGAAAGGTTTGGAAACATTAAACAAAAGGAGAAAGAGAAAGAAATTCTTGAATTATTAACAGATGTAAATATATAAGGAGGTAGGACGATGAGAAAGTATTATATGGGATTGATTGGATTGTTGTTTGTTCTGGGCGGGTGTGCTGGTGTTGGTAATCTTGCCAAAAGCGCACCAGATGAAGACATCAAAGCCATTATGGCAAAAAGTGGTGTAACTGAAGCAAAGGCTGATATTTTATCTGCCGGAACAACTATAAGCTTTAAAGAGAAGAATGATAGGATCTACTATACCATAACCAATTCACTTCTAACTCCTAAAGGCGACACAAAGGGTGAAAACTTGAAACCAGCGGTCAGGTTGAAAATAGCCTCGGGCATCCTTGACGCAAAAAGGAAAGATCCATATTTTGCTGAAGTCATCGTGAAAGATGGCAAGGCTGAATTTAGTCATCCGAACTATGCCAGGGCCAAAGGTGTTAATGTTCCAGTTGTGGAGCACTTATGGGCAGTGGGGAGTACAGCTGATAGTTTCTTCGGTTATCTCGTCTTAGACCCAGATGATCCGGCGGTCTGTTACGAAACAAAAATTGGCGGGTACTCAACTAAATCAGGTGAAAGTGCTAATCTTGAAACATTGGTCATCGGTGTGGTTATGTATCCAGATAAACCCACTGTCTGGCTAAAGTCTCTCGGGAAAGGGAAGTTGATTCAGGAAAAACATCCGGAACTGAAATAAACAAAAGGGAGGGAAATAAAAAAGACCCCGTTCTCAAAAAGAGACGGGGTTTTATCTTTCTAAAGCAATATTATTTTAAACTAGAGATTTTAAGCCAGCCGCCTAAAAGTATCCAGAAGTTCCATTGAAGCGCAGTAGTTCTTAAAATATTATCAAAAAAACTGATGATAAATAAACTGATACTTATAATCAAAATACTCAAAGCTAATGTTTTTTCTTGTTCAATTGATTTTTTAAATATTCTAAAAAGATAAAACATTAATCCTGCAATAATAGAGAGGTATGATAATAATCCAACAATTCCATTTTCAACAAATATTTTTAAATAATCATTATGTGCTTCTAAGCTACCCCATTGAAATCCACGATAATATTCCACTAAACTATCAAAAGTTCCTATTCCGTATCCAAACCAAGGTTGCCATAATGATATTGGCATCATTTGCTCCCAAAGACGTAGGCGCCAGACAATTGAGCCATAAGGGTCTAAAGTAAATAATTCCCATAAACGTTGTTGGAATACATTTGATAAAAAATAAACAACTATGAAAACAATTATTGATCCAAAAAGAAATTTTCTATATTTCAAAACACCCAAAACAAAAATAAATATAATAAGACAAGCTAAAGCACTACGTGTATATGTTGCAAATAAAAGGAAGATTATAGGGCTAATTAGGACCCAAAGTTTTTTCTTGTCTAATTGTGTAATATCATCTTTTTTCTTAGATAAAATTAAAGCAATAATTATCCCTAATATAAAGAAGGTATAGAAAGCAAAAGGATTAGGATGGGTAAATGTTCCATAAACTCTGTTGAATCCTCCGAATTCATCAGGTAATCCCATTCCAAGAGCAAATTGCCCAAAAGCAATTATTCCTGGGAAAACATAACTGATTAAAATAAATTTTAATAATAAGTTCCAATCTCTTTCTTCTTGAATTAATTTATAAGCAAGAAAATATAATAAAAAGATAGTGGCTATTCTTATGAATTCTCTTGTGCTTTCAGGGTTATTTATAGAATAAAATATACTAGAAAAACAAAATCCAATAAAAATTAATATTGGCCAGAAAAGGGGAGCTGATTTTATTTTTTTTATATTCCTAATAAAAAAAACTAATCCAATAAAAAAAACTAATCCACCAATAACAGCATTTATATTAAAAGAAGGTAAGGACGAGTGAAGTTGTATCTCTTGCTGCCCTATAATATTAAGTGAAGGTCTTAATAAAACCAACGCAAGAAGGAAATAAAATAGATTCTTATTGTGCCCTATATTTGCTTTTTTACCCTTGACTTTTTCCATATTTTTTGGTAAAGTAATGATTATGAATGCGATTAAAGATATTGTTTTAGCAGTAACTTATCAATGCAACGGACGTTGCCGTTTTTGTAATATTTGGACAAATCAGGATAGTTTTTCTTGTGAATTAGATGATTTTAAAAGATTACCACGTAATATTGAGAATATCAATATTAGTGGAGGAGAACCTTTTTTAAGGGAAGATTTGCCTGAGGTTATTAGAACTATTAAAAATCAATGCCCAAAGGCTAAAATTATTATCTCAACTAATGGGTTTATGCCCTGTAAGATAAAAGAGCAGATGCAAAAGATAATTAAATTCAAAAGAGATATAGGAATAGCTGTTTCTTTAGATGGATTTGGAAAGGCTCATGAAGAATTACGTGGTTTTCCGGGAGGATTTAGTTTAGCTCTAGAAACTATACGACTTTTAAAAGAACTTGGAATAAAGAACATAAAGATTGCTTTTACTTTAGGTAATCAAAATATTAATCAGTTAAAGAGAGTCTATCAATTAAGTAATGAGCTTGGTGTTGAATTTAGTTTAGCTGCCTATCATAATTCTTCTCATTATTTTCAAAAAGAAGATAATAAAATTGTTGATATAGCAAATTTAAGAAAAGAAATTGATTGGTTAATTAAACAAGAACTAAAAAGCTTTTCTTTAAAAAAATGGGCGAGAGCTTATTTTGCATTTGGCTTATTTAATTTTTTAAAGAATAAGAAACGTATTTTACCTGATTATTCAGGTATAAACTCTTTGTTTATTGATCCTTTTGGAAATATTTATCCTTCAGATATTTGGAATTTAAAATTAGGTAATTTAAAAAAAGTAGATAATTGGGATGATTTTTCAGAAGCAATGAATTTAAAAATATTATCAAATAAAAGACCCGAAAGTTGGATGATTTGCACAGCAAGAGGAGCAATGAAAAAGCATTACACGAAAGTAATTCCATGGATTTTAAGGAAAAAGTTTTTAACTTATGAAAGAAAGCAAAAACTATCAAATAAAAATAATTTATTTTCCCTAATGTCATTCCCGCGAAAGCGGGAATCCAGTAAATACTAATATAATCTGGATTCCCAATCAAGTTGGGAATGACACCAAAAGAATTGGGAATGACACCAAGGGGTAGGAATGACAAAAAGCAATAATAACTATATACATGAAAATTCTTCAAATAAATAAATTTTTCTTTCTAAGGGGTGGATCAGAACGTCATTTTTTTGACTTGTCTGAATTATTGTCAGAAAAAAAACACCAAGTCTTTGTTTGGAGTACTAAACATCCATGTAATTTTTCTTTTCCCAATCAAGAAGATTTTGTTCAATTTATTGATTTCTCAAAAAGTATTTGGCAAGGAATTAAAAAAACAAAAGAAATTTTTTGGAATAAGGAAGCAAAAGAAAAATTAGAAAAAGTTATTAAACGAGAAAAGCCTGATGTTGCACATTTGCATAATGTTTTTAGTCATTTTTCACCATCAATAATTTTTGCTTTAAAAAAATATAAAATTCCAATTGTTTTAACCTTACATGATTACAAACTTTTTTGTCCAAACTACAAGTTTTTTTCTAAAAATAAAGTTTGTTTTAATTGTTTGAAAAATAAAAACTATAGATCTTGTTTTTCTAAGAAATGCTTTAATGATTCATGGATAAAAAGTTTTGGTGGATATTTAGAAGGTAAGTGGCATAAAGATTTTTTAAAAGTAGCAGAAAAAATAGATATATTTTTAGCGCCAAGTTTGTTTATTAAAAAACAAGCTATAGAATGGGGTATTCCTAAAGAAAAAATTATTCATTTACCAAATTTTATAAATAAAACTTATGTTAATAAAAAGATTGAAAACAAAAAACAATCTAATTATTTCCTCTATTTCGGAAGATTAAGTCAAGAAAAAGGCGTGGAGCTTTTAATTAAATCGTTTTTAAATATTTTAAATGAATTCCCTGAATGGAAATTAAAAATAGTAGGCGATGGACCAGAAGAAGAAAATTTTAAAAAAATAGCACAAGGGAACAAACAGATAGAATTTTTAGGAAGAAAAAATAGTAAAGAACTAAATAAAATAATTTCGGAAGCATATCTAATAGTTGTTCCTTCTTTATGGCCAGAAAATTTTCCCTATAGTATTCTAGAAAGTAACGCATTATCTATTCCTGTTTTAGCAAGTGAAACAGGTGGTTTAACGGAATTGATTAAGCATGAAAAATCAGGATTATTATTTGAATCAGGCAATAAAAATGATTTAGAAAATAAGATTATTTGGTCAATAAGAAATCCTAAAAAAATTAGAAAAATTGGAGAATTAGCAAGAGAAGAAGTTTTTGCTAAATATAATTCAGAAAAATATTATAAAAAAATAATAAAAATATATGAAAGAATTAAAATTTCTTAAAATAATAATATTAATTTGTATCAGCCTATCTATTATTGGAGGTGTTGTTTTTTCTTATCAAAGATTAACATCAGAAAATTTTTCATTAATAGATATATTAGATAGTAAACAAATTTCTTTTTTAAAAATGATTCCTGAAATAGCAGGTTTTAATGGTGAAAGAACTTATCTTTTACTTTTTCAGAATAATTTAGAATTGAGACCTTCTGGAGGATATCTTGGTAACTTTGGAATTATTAAAGTTAAAAATGGTAATACAACTGTTTTTGAAACTCATGATACTAATATTTTTGATGGATTCGGAAAGATACAAACAGAATCACCAAAGCCGATTCAGGATTATTTAGGTATAAATAATTGGCAAATGCGTGACGGAAACTGGTCTCCTGATTTTAAGATTTCAGCAGAACAAGTTGAGTATTTTTATCATCTTCAAGGTGGACAAGAAAACTTTGATGGAGTTATTGCTGTTAATGCAGGAATACTTCCTAATTTACTTAAATTAACAGGACCTGTTTATTTACAAGAGTTTGACAAGGAATTTAAGTCAGAAGATGTTTTATATCAACTTGAATATGAAGTTGAAAAAGCTTATGTTGAAAGAAATATTGAGGAAGGTGAAAGAAAAAAAATATTTAAAGCATTAATTAATGAGATTTTAGAACGAGCAATACAAGGAAATTTATCTTTTAAAAATGAATTAAAAAATTTAGCATTAAAAGAATTAGATGAAAAGAATATTATCTTATCTTTAAAAGATATAGATACTCAAAAAACTATTTCTAAATTTAAATGGGATGGAAAAGTTGATCAATTATATAAAAATGATTATTTAATGATTGTTGAAGCAAATTTGGCTTCTAAAAAAAGTAATGCTTTTATTGAAAGAGAAGTTGAATATGCTGTTAATTTAAATGAAGAAAAACCACGAGTTAATCTAAAAATTAAATATGCTCATCAAAATAAAGAAAAGGATTGGTTTAATGATGATTATAGATTTTATTTAAGAATTTATACTCCAATTGGAAGTTGGCTCGAAAATTCTAATGGAATGAGTAGTGAAATAGAATTTACTAATGAATTGAATAAAACTGTTTTTGGTAGTTGGGTTGAAGTGCCTGCTGGACAAGAAAAGATTATTGAATTTGAATACACTCTACCAACTTCATTTAATCAGGAAGAGTATAAGATTTTAGTTCAAAAACAATCAGGTATAGATAGTTTTCCATTTAAGTTAATATTAGAAAAAGATAAGGAATATATTATGGAAGAAATTATTGTAAAAGATTGGGAAGGAGCAATCTCTTTAGAAAAATGAAAATAGTAATGATAGGTCAAAAAGGAATACCGACTCTTTTTGGAGGGATAGAGCGTCACGTTGAAGAAATTTCTTGTCATTTAGCTCAAGATTCTAAAAATGATGTTTTTGTCTATGCAAGAAGTTATTATACTCCTAAAAAAATTAATAAGTATAAAAAAGTAAATGTTATTCATTTACCTTCGTTAAGGACGAAACATTTAGACGCTATTAGTCATGTTTTCTTATCTAGTTTTCATGCTATTTTTAAAATAAAACCTGATGTTATTCACTATCATGGAGTTGGTCCAGCTTTATGCGTTTGGATTCCTAAAATATTTAGTCCAAAAACAAAAGTTGTATTTACTTTTCATTGTAGAGATTATTTCCATAAAAAGTGGGGTGGATTTGCTCAGTTCTCTTTAAAAATAGGTGAGATGATTGGTTGTTATTTAGCTGATGAAATTATTTCTATATCTAATGAAATAAAAAAATATGTTAAAGAAAAATATAAAAGAGAAACATCTTTTATTCCTCATGGAATAACAAAAGAGAAGGATGTTTCCGATGAATATATAAAGAAATGGGGTTTAGAAAAAAATAATTATATACTTACAGTAAGTCGATTAATTCGTCATAAGGGATTACATTATTTGATTAAAGCATATAAAGAAATTGAAACAGATAAAAAATTAGTTATTGTTGGTCCGTCTTTTTATACAGATGACTACGAAGACGAAATTAAAAAAATATCTGAAAATAATTCTAATATTATTTTTTTTAGGAGCTCAACAAGGTAAAACTTTAAAATCATTATATAGCAATGCTTATCTTTTTGTTAATCCTTCAGAACAAGAAGGATTACCTTTAACTGTATTAGAAGCAGCAAGTTTTGGAGTGCCACTTTTACTTTCAAATATTGATATTCATTGTCTAATGCTTAAGGATTTTCCATTTTTCTTTGAAGATAGAAATATTATAGATTTAGAGAAAAATTTAAAATTTATTTTAGAAAATCCAGAGATAGCTTTTGATAGAGGTAAAAAAAATAAAAGTTATGCCTGGAGAAAATATAGTTGGGATAAAGTTGTGGAAAAAATAATTTTGAAATATAATTAATTCATGTTATTGTAATATTATATGAAAAATAATCGTATCACTCAGTCAATTATTATTGGATTGACAACTTTATTAGCTGCTTTTAGTTGGGCAGGATTAGAAAATATTTTATCTGGAAATAATAACAATTGGATCCTTCCAAGTGTTTGCTTATTAACCTTGTTCATTCTCTTAAGTTTAAGTTTATTATTAATTAAATCAAAATCTGTTTTATTAATTACATTAGCAACTATTTTGGTTTCTTTTTTATTTTCTTTTGGATTTAAATTAGAATATTCAGCTACTTTATTATTAGCATTTCTCTTTTTTGTT
>JAHJQT010000025.1 GCA_018819085.1 Patescibacteria group bacterium | reverse complement strand
TTATTTTAAAAAATGTTCAAATACATAACCTTTTTGAATAAGGACATACTCCCAGTTTAATAGCTTATGAGAAAAATCGCCATAAGTCTGTGGACATTACGACTATTGACTGAAATTGGTAATTCCGATAGAATACAAAGTGTCCAAAGGTTGCTTTCTGATAAAAATAGGATAAAAAAATGAAAAAGAAAAAACAAAAAAAAGTTAAAAAAAGTTTTGTTTGTTGGGATTAAGGGCATTCTTAATTTATGTTATTAGACCTACATTTGACCGATGCCTGTAATTTAAGGTGTAAGTATTGTTATTTCGCAAATAAAAGTAAAAAAGAGGCTGGTTTAGATTTAATCCAGAAAACTCTGGAATATTTTTTAAATTTAGAACAAAATGACAAGACTTTATATTGTACATTTATAGGCGGTGAACCAACATTAAGGTTTGATAGAATAATAGATGGAGTTGAATTCGGAAAAAAATTAGCAAGGAAATCCAACAAAAAGATTTTTTTTAATTTAGTGACAAACGGAACAAATTTGGACGCCAAAAAGATAGATTTCTTAAAACATAATAATTTTTATATCGTTTTAAGTTTTGATGGCAAGAAGGAAACTCAGGATTTTCAAAGAACTTTTCCTGACGGCAAATCGTGTTTTGATTTAGCTGAATTTAGTTTAAATCAATTAATTAAAAAAATACCTACTTTTTCGGTCAGAATGACAGTTACACCGGCAGTGGCCGGTAATTTATATGAAAACATAAAATACTTTTTCTCAAAAGGGGTTAATTTAATAGGAATTGTTCCGACCTATGAAGATAACTGGCCCGATGAATCTTTGTCTTTTTTCAAGGAAAATTTTAAAAATGTAATAAAAATGTGGAATGAAAATATTAAAAAGCGTCCCCAATTTTATATTTTACCCTTTTTGGGTTATTTAAAAAGCTGGAGAAATAAAGATTTCTATTTTCGTCCCTATATGCATGTTTGTAATTTGAATCGTGGATTAAGGTATAGCGTTTCAGTGGGGGGTGATATCTATTCATGTCATCGATTTACCTCAATCGGGGAAGAGGAATTTAAGCTTGGCAACGTGTTTAACGGCGGTATAGAGCCAACATCAGAGGAAGAATTTTATGGAAGAATTACAAAAATAAGAAAAAAAATTAAAAGTCCCGGCTGCATTGCTCTTAATTATGAAGTTAATAAAAATATAGGGCGATTATTACCGAACTACCAAAAATTTAAAAGTCTTTTTTTAGAACTACTTTTAGAAATAGACCAAGATTTTACATATAAAAATTTTTCCGAAGAAATTAAGAATTTATATCTAAAGAGTGTGAAATGATAAATACAGTGAAATTTAATGAAATCAAAAAATGTTCACGCATTAATTTGAAGGACAAAAATTTTTTCTTCTGGCGATGCAAATGCGAGACCCCATATGCATTTTGTTACAGCTATGGAATTGATCAAAATGAGAACAAGGCAAAAGAGAAGGCTGTTTATGAGTGCTTGGAGAGATGTTTTATCTCTTTTGATGAGACTCAACAACGTCAAGGAATGATAATAGAGAGTTATAGCGGAGTAAAAAATAAAGCTCTTAATCCAGACCAAATTTTTCCTTTTTCGGATAATCAGTATTCTCAGAAAGAATTTAGATACACGAAATTAAATAGCAATGATAGAATATATTGGGTAAAAGGCAAATCTCTTTTTAAGAAAAAAGAAATTTTAGTGCCGGCTGCTGCTGTTTATTGCGGTTATCAAAGGGCGAAATTCGAACCACTAATAGGTCGAGCTAATAGCAATGGTTGCGCTATTGAACATAGTATTAGCGCTGCAATAATAAATGCAAGTTTGGAATTAATCGAGCGAGATGCGGTATTAATTAGATGGTTCAACAAATTGAGTTCGCGAAAAATTAAACCTGATTACTTGCCCGACGACTTAAAACTTATTATAAAAACTACAGAAGAGGATTATCACACAGATATATTAATTAATGATTTAACAACTGATTTTAATATACCTGTTATTTCGGTCCTATTACGAAGCGATACGCCTCCATATTTTGTTTTCGGGGCTGCGGCAAATTTCTCAGTAAAAGAAGCAATTATCAAGGCCCTACAAGAATGTCTTCTTAAAAGAGTGGCGCTAAAAAATTTAAAAAAGTATTGTTCAAGGTATAAAAATTTTGATTATATTAAAGATTTATATCAACATGCCGAATTTTACGGAAAAAATAAGGAATATAAAGCGTTTAGATTCTTATACGAATCTCCCTATCTTTCAAAAATAGAGTTAAAAAGATACGAAGCGATCGATATAGATATTCAAACAAACAAGGAGAAGATAGAATATTTAAAATATCGCTGTAAAAAAATAAAAAAAGATTTAATTTTTATTAATTTAACGCCCAAATCATTAGAGTCTAATTCGCGTATTGTGCGAGTAATTATTCCGGGCCTCCAGCCATTAAATAGCGAATATAACGCTCGATATTTAGGCAACGAGAGGCTTCATGCTTTACCGAAGCAACTTGGGCTCAGAGAACTCCATCATAAGAAGATCTCTGTAAATCAGTATCCTCATCCATTGTAAAGAGACCTGTAAAAAGATATGAAAAAGTCTTATAACCCTCAAAAATATGAATCTAAAATTTACAGCCTATGGGAAAAGGGTAATTTTTTTAAACCAGATTTTAAAAGAAAACAAGGTAAGTTTTGCATTATTATGCCTCCGCCTAATGCCAATGCTTCTTTACACGTCGGGCATGCTGTTTTTGTCACTTTAGAAGATATAATGGTCCGTTACCATAGATTAAAAGGGAAAACAGTTTTATGGGTACCAGGAGCCGACCATGCCGGCTTTGAGACTCAGGTAGTTTTTGAAAGACACTTGGAAGAACAAGGAAAGAATCGTTTCCAATTTTCCAGAAGCTCTCTTTATAAGATGATGTTTGCTTTTACTAAAAAGAATAAAAAACTAATGGAAGGACAATTAAAGAAATTAGGCGCTTCCTGTGATTGGAGTAGGGAAAAATTTACTCTTGATGATGATGTTATTAAGATAGTATGTCAAACATTTAAAAAGCTCTTTCGAGATGGTCTGATTTATCGGGGCGCAAGAGTTATCAATTGGTGTTCTCATCACCAAACTTCACTTTCCGACTTAGAGGTCGTTTATCAAAAACAGAAAACGAAATTAATTTACATTAAGTACCCCATTCACAATTCAAGAAAGTTTATTGTCGTAGCCACTACCCGTCCAGAAACAATGTTAGGGGATACAGCCGTAGCAGTTAATCCAAAAGACAAAAAATATCAATCTTTATTAAAAAACAAAATAAATATTCGGTTGCCTTTGACCGAAAGAGTTATTCCCTTAATCAGCGATGAAGCAATTGATCCTGATTTTGGGACAGGAGCGGTGAAAGTAACTCCAGCGCATGATCCAATAGATTTTGAAATCAGTCAACGCCATAATTTAGAAGCGATAGAGATAATTGGCAAAGATGACAAGATAGTGAAAGAAGCGAGTCCTAATTATTCTGGCTTAAGTGTTTTTCAGGCCCGTGTAAAAATAATCGAAGACTTAAAAAGACTAAAATTAATTAAAAAAGAAGAGGATTATTCTCATCAATTTCCAGTTTGTTATAAGTGCAAAAAGCCGATTGAACATTTAATTTCAGACCAGTGGTTTATTAAAATTAAGCCTTTAGCTGAAAGAGCGGTTATGGCCGTAAAAAAGAAAGAAATACAGTTTACCTCTAAACGTTTTGAGAAAGTGTTTTTTAACTGGATGAAAAACATCAGAGATTGGAATATTTCCCGTCAGATAGCTTGGGGTATTAAAATTCCTGTATGGTATTGTCAGGAAAAGAAAAATAAAAAATGTCAAAATAAGCAGGGAATTATTATTTCTTCCAAAAAGCCGAATCAGTGCCCTTATTGTAAGAGCAAGAAGTTAAAAGAAGAAACCGATACCTTTGACACTTGGTTTTCCTCGGGGCAATGGCCTTTCGCTGTTCTGGGCTATCCCAATTCAAAAGATTACAAATTCTTTTATCCTACTTCGGTAATGGAAACTGGTTGGGACATTTTATTTTTCTGGGTAGCGCGAATGATTATGTTGGGTCTTTATTGCACGGGCCAGGTTCCTTTTAAATATGTTTATCTTCATGGTCTGGTGCGCGATAAAGATCGTCAGAAAATGTCAAAGTCAAAAGGCAATGTCATAGATCCTTTGATGGTGGTGGAAAAATATGGAGCGGACGCTTTACGAATGGCTTTGGTTTTTGGCTCCAGCAGCCAAAATGATATTGTTGTGTCGGAAGAAAAAATCCTTACCCAGCAGAGATTTTTAACGAAAATTTGGAATGCCTCAAGGTTTGTTTTACAAAACTTGGGAAAAGATTTTAGTTCTCTAGACATTGATCAAAAAGCCCTTCGTTTTACCAAGAAAGACAAATGGATTCTTAAAGAAATGGAAGATGCCAGCAAAAAAATTGCTAAAAATATCGAATCCTTTAATTTCCATATAGCGGCGGAAGAGGCGTATCATTTTTTTTGGCATAAATTTTGCGATAAGACTATTGAAGATGTAAAACAGCGTCTTTATTCTGAAGAATCTGATATACAAGAAAAACAAACGGGTAAATGGGTTCTTTATACGGTTTTGCTTAATTCTTTGAAATTACTACATCCGTTTATCCCTTTTATCACAGAAGAGATTTATCAAATGTTGCATAGGAAGTCAAAGCGGGCTTTAATAATCGAGAGTTGGCCGAAAATTAAATTATGACGAGTATCAAAAATTTATATTTTAACAAAGATATATATCGTCTAAGGTTAGCAGTAACTACCGCCTGTGTTTTAAGATGCAAGTATTGTTTTGTTCGTAAAACTAACAAAGTAATTCCATACCAGATTGCTATTAAAGCCATAAATTTACTTTTAGAATCAAGGGGCTCAGAAAAACTTCTTATGATCTATGGAGGCGAGCCCCTTTTGTGCTTTGATGTATTAAAAAGAATAATAAATTTTGCTCAAAATAAAGCAAGACTTCTTAATAAGTCTTTGATTATCTCAATCGGAACTAATGGTGTTTTATTAAATCAAGAGAAATTGGATTTTTTTAAAAAAACAAATATCAAACTAGCTATCAGTCTGGATGGTCAAAAAAAATTCCATAACAAAGCGCGTGTTTTAAATAATAAAAAGGGTTCTTTCGACCTTATATTTGATAAGCTTCCTTTAGTTTTTAAAAATATTAAGAAAGAAAACGCTTGTGTTTTATTCGGAGTGTTGCCCTCATCGGCTCATGCGATGTATGATAATCTAGTTTATTTGAATAAATTAGGATTTGACAGTATTAACATTGAGCCAATTGAAAGTCCCCAATTTAAATGGAAACCATCTCAACAGGAGATCTTTTTGATCAATCTAATTAAATTTACCAAACTAATAGAACAAGGTATTCAGCATGGCAGTTTTATTTTTATGAACTCTGTCAATCGTGAATTAAGAGGAAGGAAATTAACCGATAAGAAGAATTTATGCCCTTTTTTCCGAAATTTAGAGGTTTACCCAGAAGGAGAAATAATATTTTCGCCGCTCTTGATTAATTCTAAAGATAAAGATAGATATATAATAGGAAGTATTAAATCTGGATTTTTGAAAAAATATACATCCTGCTATTTTTCTCCTAATAGCGGAGAATGTAAAAATTGTAAGGAGGAGTATCTTTTTAAAGAGAAAGACAATTACAGCAATAGCGAAGATGTTTTGAATTTGCGCAACAGTTGGTCTATTAAATTATCACAAAAAATTTTATCCCGTGCTAAGACACAACCAGTTTTTAAAAGATATATCCGAGAGGCAAAGAAGAGAGTTTTTGAATAACTACCTTATCGCAGATCCCAATGAAAAAAATACTAATTTTTGAATGAAAAAGGTGTCAGGAACCTTTTTAATATTAAATAAAAAATTTGGAGGGAGTTTGGGAGAGGGGAATTGAAAAATATATAATAAATAACTAATAAATACATGAAAGCAACTAAATTATATCAACATCTTGAGAAAGATTTTATCACTTCTGAAATGAGTGATGAATGGGCACAGCATATGGATTCTGTGGTTGATTTTTTTAGTGAGAATTTTAAGAAAAGATCTATGGGTTTGGTTTGTGATTTCGCGACAGAAATAAATAAAGTTTATACCGCTGTATTTCCGTCAAAAGAAATTATGCAAAGAATTTTAAATGATGGAACTCAAGATGCAATGTTTTTTGTTCATCATCCATCAATTTGGGACATTAGAAAGGCTCCAGAAGTTTTCCAACAAATGGATAGGGAATTGTTAAAACAATTCAAAGATAGAAGAATTTCAATTTATAATCTTCATGTACCTTTAGATAATTATGGAGAATATTCAACAAGTGTATCCTTAGCAAAAGCTTTAGGTATAAAACCCGAAAAAGCTTTTGCACCATACTTTGGTGCATTGGCTGGGGTATTGGAAAACAGATTTATCAACAGTTCAAGACTTAAGAAAAGCATTTGAAAAAGCTGTTGGACACAAAGTTAGTTTGTATAATTATGGAGATAATGAAATAAAAGATGGGATTGTTGCAGTTGTTGCAGGAGGTGGATTAGGTGAAGCAATTGAAGAAGTAGCACGAAATAAGGCAAATGTTTTCGTTACAGGAATTACGGCAAAAAATGATCATTCTAAAAAATCACATAATTTTGCTAAAAAACATAGAATAAACATTCTTGGTGGGACTCATTACTCTACTGAAAGGTTTGCTTATATATCAATGATTGATTACTTTAAGAGACTTGGATTGTCTTCTAATTTTATTGAAGATAAACCCGTAATGGAAGATATGTAGAAAAAGGAAAAGGGGTCAGGAGACTTTTTCTTTAAAATGTTATAGAATATAAAATATGCCAACTATTACAGATTCTAAAAAAATTAATAATTTACTTACTCGTGGTGTTTTTGAAGTTATTAATCTAGACCATTTAAAGAAAAAATTACTTTCTGGTAAAAAATTACGAATAAAACTAGGTATTGATCCAACTAGTTCTAATTTGCATGTAGGACGTTCAGTCCCTATCTTAAAATTAAGAGATTTTCAAGAATTGGGACATCAAGTTGTTTTTATTGTGGGTGATTTTACTGGGACAATTGGCGATACTAGCGATAAGGAATCAGAAAGACCGGCCTTGTCAGATGAACAAGTTAAAATGCATATGAAAACCTATGTTGAGCAGGTTGGTAAAATATTAGATATTGATAAAACAGAAGTGAGATATAATTCAGAATGGTTGAGTAAGCTTGATTATAAGGAAGTCTGTCGTCAGGCTGATCTTTTTTCTTTAGCAGAATTTATTGCTCGGAAAAATATTAAACAAAGACTAAAGGCAGAGAATAGAATATCATTAAGAGAGTTAATGTATCCATTAATGCAGGGATATGATTCAGTGGCAGTAAAAGCTGTTTAATTTTAGGTATATACTAAAGATTAATTTTTAGTTGAATAACGGCTTTTATCATCACTAAATTGACAATTTTTTGATAGAATCATTAAAAGATATTAGGAGATTATATTTCTGTCAACTATTGTTTTACAAGTATTAATCAGAAATACTGCTTAAATAGGGCGGTATTTTTGTTTTTTATGCCTGTGGATAAGTTTTGTCGGAAAATGCTTGACAAAAGATTAATAAAATATATATAATCATAGTATGAATTAGTAGTTTGTAATTAAAAATATGGATAACAAAATTTTTCTTATTATTATTGCAATAGCAGTACCAATAATATTAACCTTATTAATCTGGTGTTTAGGGAAATATTACAAGAGTAGAAGAAAGTAAGGTTATTATTTGGTAAATCAAACAAAGGAGGTTTGAAAAAATCTTTTTTGTTTGGCTTATCAGAGAGTCATTAGGTTCTTTATTAGAAAATTTTAAGTTTGCAGCTATAATTGAGAAAAATTGAATAAGGAGGTGATTGTGATGAGTAAAAGCAAAAGCTCATATGGCG
>JAHJQT010000006.1 GCA_018819085.1 Patescibacteria group bacterium | reverse complement strand
GAGAGACTGCTATTTACAAGTTGTTGTATTTTATAGATTTTGATTATTATGAGAAATTTGAAGAACAACTTATAGGTGCTAAATATATTAAAAATCATTTTGGTCCAACGCCAATTGAATTTAAAAAAATAGCTGATCAGATGATGAAAAAAGGTGAGATAGAAAAAGTCAAAAGCAAGCATTTTCAATATGAACAGAAAAAATATTTACCAAGAAGGTCGCCTGATTTGAGAATTTTATCAGCTCAAGAAATTCAACACATTGATAATGTCTTAAATCGTCTGTCATGGAAAAATGCTAAGGAATTAAGTGAATATTCTCATTCGGATACTCCTTGGAGAGTTCATAAAATGGGCGAAGAAATTAGCTACGAAACTGTTTTTTATCGCGATGACGATCATTCGATTAGAAATTACGACGATGAACTTTAAAAATACGATAGAGTTTCAAAAAGATTTCAAAAAATTATTTAAGAAATTTAAATCATTGAATAGTGATTTGAAAGAATTTAAAAAAGTTTTAAATGAAGCATCTCTGGGAATAGGTAAACATTTTAACGTTATTACAAGAACTGGCTTTGTTTATATTATTAAGGCCAGATTTTTTTGTAAAAATTTGAAGAAGAAAGATTTGAGAATCATTTACGCCTATATTGAAAATCATAAAACTATAGAGATGATCGGTATTGAATTCATTGAGATATATTTTAAAGGGAATAAAGAAAACGAAGACAAAGGTAGAATAAAACAATATTTGAAAAATTTTCCTGAAAATGGGTTCGAACATCGTTCACAATGACCTGCAAGTAAAATAACCGTTATTATGCGGTTATTTTTATTATATAAAGTTACTGTTGACAAGGATTTTGTAATCTATATACTTATACCCATACCTATGGTCATGGTATAAGTAAAATTAAAATAAATTAATTATTAATAAAAATATGTCTATTCAAAATAAAAAAACACTTATTAATTTCAAAAAAGCTCAGGGTTCTATATTAAAGATTATTAAAATGATTGAAGAGAAGGAATATTGTATTGATGTTATGCAACAAAATCTAGCAGTGATTGGTCTTTTAAAATCTGCTCATCAAATGTTAATGGAAAATCATTTAGATAATTGTTTTAAAAAAGCAATGTCAACAACAAATGAAAAAAGAAAACAAGAGATGATAAAAGAGATTCTTCAGGTTACTAAATTATCAAATAAATAACATATATAAATGTTAAAAAGAATAAAGATAAAAATTAAAGGAATTCATTGTAAAAGCTGTAAAACTCTAATTGAAACTGAAATTGATGTTTTAGAAGGTGTTAAAGATATTAAAGTTGATTATTTAGCTGAAGAAGCTCAAATAGAGTTTGATGATCAAAAAATCTCTTTAGAAAAAATTTCTAAAGAGATTGATAAACTTGGTTATGAAACAGAAGAACAAAAAAAAGAAAAATTAACTAATAGAGAATGGATAGGAGCTTTATTGATATTATTTATAGCGGGATATCTAATAATTAAAAATTTTGGTCTTTTAGAGGTATTATCTAAATTAAATGAACAGGGGATAAGTTATTGGTTGATTTTTTTTATTGGTTTTTTAGTAAGTTTTCATTGTATTGGAATGTGCGGTGGACTAGTAGTTGCTTATAGTGTCCGTCAAAAAGTAAAGAATAAAGGCAAATATGGGGCTTATTGGCAATATAATTTAGGACGATTCATTTCTTATACCATAATAGGTGGTATTCTTGGTGGTTTTGGTTCTTTCTTTGCTATTAATCCAATATTTACTGGAGCTATAATTCTGTTTGCTGGTTTTTTTATGGTTTTAATGGGATTATCTTTGTTAACTAATTTTAAATGGTTAGAAAAAATTAAACTTAAAACACCATCTTTTATAGCTCGTTTTCTTTATTCACAACGTCATTCAAAAAATCCTAAAGGACCATTTATTATTGGATTATTAAATGGATTTATGCCATGTGGTCCTTTGCAGGCAATGCAATTTTATGCCTTAGCCTCTGGAAGTGTTTTTAGAGGATCTTTATCTATGGGAATTTATGCTTTAGGCACAGTTCCTTTAATGTTTGGTTTTGGTAGTTTTATCTCTCTAATTAGTAGAGAAAAAATAAATCAAATTATGAAATTCTCTGGTATAGTAGTGATAATATTAGGATTGTTTATGTTTAATAGAGGTTTAATTAATTTTAATCATGGTTTTAGCTTTTCTATTTCTAAAAACGCAATTAGTCAAAATAAGAATTCTAATATGGGGGATACAGAAGAATATCAAATTATTGAGATGGATTTAACTTATCAGGGCTATTCTCCTAATGTGCTTTTTATTAAAAAAGATATTCCTGTTCGTTGGATTATTAATGTTGAACAAATGTCTGGATGTACAGATGAAATTATTTTAGAGGATTATAATATCAGAAAAAAATTAGAATATGGAGAGAATATTATTGAATTTATTCCAGATAAATTAGGAGATATTAAATTTTCTTGTTGGATGAAAATGGTTTGGGGTAAATTTGTAGTAACTGATAATGATGAAGTGCCCAGCTTAGATGATTTAAATAGAGAATCTCTTGATTTGCCTCAAACAAGTTCTTGTGGATGTGGATGTAGTAATTAAAAAATAAATTAAGGGTTATAAATAATCATGATTAAAAAAAATTTAAAAATTGAAGGCATGACTTGTGCTACTTGTGCTTTGAATATTGAAAAATATTTGAAAAAAGAAAATGGCATTGAGAAAGTTAATGTTAATTTTGCTACAAATAAAGTTTATCTTGAATTTGATGAAAATATTATTAATCAAGAAAAAATAAGTAATGCTATTTCTAAAGTTGGTAATTATAAAGTGATTAATGATGAAAATATAAAAAATAATAATTTAGTTGAAAAAGCTCGTTTAAAATTTATTCTTGCTTTGATATTTACTTTACCCTTATTTGTTTCTATGTTTTTTTCTTTTAATAACTGGATTCTGTCCATTTTAACCTTTATTGTAGTCTTTATTATCGGCTGGCAATTTCACAAGGGAATGTTTATACAATTAAAAAGGTTTAAAGCTAATATGGATACTCTTGTATCAGTTGGAACGTTATCTGCATATTTTTATAGCCTATATGCCATGCTTACTAATGGTCATATCTATTACGAAACGGCTGCAACAATAATTACTCTAATTTTACTTGGTAAATATTTAGAAGAAAAAAGCAAAGGAAGAGCTTCAGCAGCTATTAAAAAATTATTAGCTTTAGGAGTAAAAAAAGCCAGAGTTATTAAAGATGGCAAAGAAGAAGAGATAGATATTAATTTAGTTAAAATAAATGATGTCATTTTAGTTAAGCCAGGAGAGAAATTACCTTTAGATGGAGAAATTATTGAAGGTAAAACATCAATAGATGAATCAATGCTTACTGGAGAAAGCATGCCTATTGAAAAGAAAGAAGGCGATATTGTTTATGGAGCTACAATTAATCATAATGGAGTAATTCAATTTAAAGTAACTAAGATTGGTCAAGATACAGTTTTGTCTCAGATTATTAAATTAGTGGAAAATGCTCAGTCATCTAAAGCGCCAATTCAAAAATTAGCTGATAAGATATCAGGTATTTTTGTTCCAGTGGTTATAATTATTTCTGTTATTACATTTTTAATTTGGTTATTTATTTTAAACAGTAGTTTTGAAAATAGTTTAATTAATGCAGTTTCAGTTTTGGTTATTGCTTGTCCTTGTGCCTTAGGTTTAGCAACACCAACTGCTATCATGGTTGGCAGTGGCAAAGGAGCAGAAAATGGTATTCTTATTAAAAATCCAGAAAGTTTAGAAACAGCACATAAAATAGATGTTATTGTTTTTGATAAGACAGGAACTTTAAGTAAGGGTCAACCAGAAATTATTAATATTAAGACATTAAGTCAAAATCTATCAGAAAAAGAATTAATGGAATTAGCTTGTTCAGTAGAAAAAAATAGTGAACATGTTTTATCTAATGCATTTGTTAAATATGCTAAAAAAGAGAAATTAGAACTAACAACTGCTAAAAATGTAAAAGCTATTGAGGGCAAGGGATTATTTGGAAAAGTTAAGGAGAAAGAAATATATTTAGGAAATATAGCATTAATTAAAAATTTAAATATTGAATTAATTAAGGAACATGAAAAGATTTTTAATGATTATGCTAATCAAGGGAAAACACCAATATTCTTTATTAATAATAATCAAGTAGAAGGAATTATTTCTGTTTCTGATGTAATTAGAGAAAATTCAATTAAAGTAGTTAGACAATTAAAAGAAAGAAACATTGAGGTTTATATGATAACAGGAGATCATAAGATTACAGCTGAAGCCATTGGAAAAAAATTAGGTATAGAAAATATTAAGGCAGAAGTATTACCTTCTGAAAAAGTAGAAATTGTTAAAAAATTACAGAGGGATAATAAGATAGTTGCTTTTGTTGGTGATGGAATTAATGATGCTCCATCTTTAGCTCAAGCTGATTTGGGCATGGCCATTGGTAGTGGCACAGATATAGCTATTGAAGCAGGTAATATTGTTTTAATGAAAGGAGATCCTTTAAAAGCTATTCAAGCAATTGATTTATCTAAAAAAACATTTACTACTATTAAGCAAAATTTATTCTTTGCTTTTTTCTATAACACAATAGCTATCCCTTTAGCTGCTACTGGATTTCTTAGTCCGATTATTGCTGCAGCTTCTATGAGCTTTAGTAGTGTTTCAGTTGTTCTTAATAGTTTAAGAATTAGAAATTTTAAAAAATAATTAAAATATTGTACAAATAAAAACAACCCCGATAAATCAGGGCTGTTTTTATTTAAGAGAGGTGACTACCAACGATTGTTGCTTCCGCCGCCTCTATTGAAATCTCTTCGTGGACGCTCTTCCATTGGACGAGCTTCATTAACGGTAAGACTTCTTCCTTCAAATTCTTTGCCATTCCACATTTCAATAGCTTTTTGAGCTTCT
>JAHJQT010000024.1 GCA_018819085.1 Patescibacteria group bacterium | reverse complement strand
TACCTTCTCTACGTAGGTAATGCTTATCCTCATAAAAATTTAGAACGTCTTATTCTTTCTTTTAATAAATTAATTGAAGATAAAAAAGACCTATATCTTATTTTAGTAGGAGAGATTGATTATTTTTATAAAAAAATACAAGATAAATTTTCAGATTCAAAAAAGATTATTTTTACTGATTTTATTTCAGATAAAGAATTAGTTGCTTTGTATAAAAATGCTTCTATTTATGTCTTTCCCTCTTTGTATGAGGGTTTTGGTTTGCCACCCTTAGAAGCAATGTCTTGTGGCGTGCCAGTTGTTTGTTCTCAAGCATCTTGTTTGCCAGAAATTATTGAAAATTCAGCTATTTATTTTGATCCTGAAGATATTAATGATATGGCTGAAAAAATAAAATATGTTTTAGATAATGAAAAGATTCAAAAACAATTAATTTCTAATGGTTTTGAGCAGATAAAAAAATATAAATGGGAGGAAATGACGCAAGAAATATTAAAAATTTACAAATCTGTGGATTAGTTAGAACAATACAAATATGATATAATAAAAACGCTTAATAGAAATTAGGCGTTTTGTCGTATGAAATCTATTCTTTCAGTTTTATTTGACATTAAACCTGTTGATAGGATGGGTAATTTTGATTTTGAAAAAATAAGAAAAATAGAGTCAATTATTAATTTAAGAAATGTAAATATTAAAAATAAGGAAATAGATGTTCAAGAGGTTTTAACAAAAGAAAAAATATTAGAAGAGTTAGAAGAAATAGAAAGATCAGATATTGGCTTGAAGGAAATTAAGCAAAGTAAATCAGAAATAAATTTAGATTTATTAGAGGAATTTTATTTTCCTGAAGTTGCTTCTAAAAAATATTTTAACGTATCTACGCCTAGGATAAAACAAAAAGAAAGGCATGTTTTTTTTAAAAAACTGCCTAAATCTTTAGTTGGTTTTATTTTAATTGTTTTCGCAATCTCTTTAATTGTACCCGGAGCTTCTTTTATTAGTCGTGGTATGAATATTAAAGATGATGTTTTAAGTAGTAGCTTATCAGCTTATCAAAATTTACTTGCTGCGCAAAATTCATTAGAACAAGCAGATTGGCAAACAGCTGAACAAAGTTTTGGATTAGCACGTTCTAATTTTGCTGATGCAGGATATGAAATAAGAAAAATGGGCAATGTCGTTTTAAGTATTTTAGACAACCTTCCTGGTAATTCATTGGTTTCATCAGGTAATCATTTAGTTAAAGTTGGAGAAAATCTTGCTATGGCAGGGCAAACACTTGCCTCAGCTGTTAATTTATTTTCATTTAATAATTTATTTAATTTAATTAATTCAAAAGAAAGCAATTTAACTGATAATATTGTTTTAAGTCAGGTAAATTTAAAAAATGCATTACAAAGTATTGAGGTAGCAAATAAAGAACTTGATGATGTTGAAATTAATGTTATGCCTTCTGATATGCAAGAAGGCATTGTTTCGTTAAAAGATAAATTACCACTAGTTGAAAAAATGCTTAATCAAGCATTGAGTTATTCTAGCGCTTTACTAAGTATTTTAGGTCATGATAATCCTCGTCAATATCTTTTAATATTTCAAAATAATAGTGAAATTCGTGCTACTGGAGGATTTATAGGAACTTACGGACTTTTAACTTTAGATAGAGGCGTTATTAGTGATCTTTTTATTGATGGTATCTATAATGCAGATGGTCAGCTTCATGAAAAAATTATTCCTCCACGGCCAATTCAAAAAATTAGCACCACTTGGTCAATACATGATGCTAATTGGTTTGCTGATTTTCCAACTTCAGCTCAGAAAATTGAATGGTTTTATGAAAAAACAGGAGGTCCTACAGTAGATGGGGTAATAAGTTTAACTCCAACTTTAATTGAACGACTTTTAGAAATAACTGGTCCTATCTCAATGCCGGATTATGATGTTGTTTTAGATGAAAATAATTTTATTGAATTAGTGCAATATAAAGTAGAAATTGATTATGATAAAGAACTTAATCGGCCAAAGAAGATTTTAGCTGATTTTGCTCCAAAATTCATTGAGACATTAAGCTCTTTATCTTCAGAAAATAAAAAGAAAGCAATTACTATTATCTTTGACTGTCTTAAAGAAAAACATATTCTAGCTTATTTCAATGATCAATCTCTTGAAAAGTTATCTATTGATGAAGGTTGGTCTGGTAAGATTCTTGAGACGGATAAAGATTATTTAAGTGTAGTTTCATCTAATATTAATGGATATAAGACAGATAGAATGGTTAAAGAGACAATAAGTCATGAGGCAGAAATTCAGGAAGACGGTTCAATTGTTGATACGCTCACAATTAAAAGAGAACATAAAGGAGGGGATTCTGAATATGACTGGTGGAATCGAGTTAATTCAAATTATTTAAGAGTCTATCTTCCTTTAGGAAGTGAATTAATTTCAGCTAATGGTCAAAGTTTAGAAATTTATCAGCCTCCGATTGATTATCAAAAGAATAATTTTAAAAAAGATCCATTAGTGGAAGAAATTGAAAGTAAAATGATTACTGATAAAAAAACAGGTACGCGTATATTTGAAGAGAGTAATAAAACAGTGTTTGGTAATTGGGTTTATGTTAGTCCAGGAGAAACTGTTATTTTAGTCTATAAATACAAACTTCCATTTAAAATTGACTTGACTAAACCAACGGATAGTTATAGTTTGTTAGTCCAAAAGCAATTAGGCAGTATTGGAAGTAATTTTAATCATAAACTGGAATATCCTGAGGATTGGAAGATTTCATGGAGATATCCTGAGGATTCTAATTTGAGTTCTGGCGCATTGAATATTGAGAGTGATTTAAAAATTGATAGATTTTCAGGTGCAACCTTTGAATTCTAAAAAGATGGGTAGAAGGAATAGGACGCTGCCTTGAGAGCTACATCCCTTACGCTCGGAGGGCGGAAGGGTGTACTCGTCAAGGCGTGTCCTATGAATGAATAGGTGCCTTTAAGAAATCTAACCAGGCACGGCCTTATTCGCACAACCTTACTACGCAAGGATGTAGCTCTGTAAGGCCACGCCTGTCTATCTTTCTAAGGCACGTCCTATTCCTGCCGTGCTTGAATATACTGATTCTTTTAAATAATATGATTAAAAAATTTTTAAATAACAAATCAAAAACTATTGCTTCAGCCGCTATAATTTTAGGAGCGGCTTCTTTAGTTAGTCGATTATTAGGACTTGTTCGCGATAGAATTCTTGCAGGAAAATTTGGAGCTGGGGATGAATTAGATATCTATTACACTGCTTTTCGTATTCCTGATTTGGTTTATTCTATACTTGTTTTAGGTGCAATTACAGCAGGTTTTATTCCTGTTTTTATTAATTATCTTCAAAAAGATAAGAATAATGCTTGGTATTTAGCTAACAGTATTCTTAATTTAATTGGTCTTTCTTTAATTGTTATTTGCCTTATTTTAATAGTTTTTGCTCCTTGGTTGATTAAACTTATTGCTCCTGGATTTTCGCCTGAAAAATTGTCTGCAACAGTTGAATTAGCTAGGGTTATGTTTTTAAGTTCTTTTTTTCTTGGAATAAGTACTGTTTTGGGTGGAATTTTACGTAGCTTTAAACGTTTTCTTGTATATTCTTTAGGACCAATTATGTATAATCTGGGAATCATTTTTGGAGCTTTGTTTTTAATAGAACCATATGGTCTTTTAGGACTTGCTTATGGTGTTGTGCTAGGTTCTTTCTTTCATATGGCAATTCAAGTTCCAACATCTTTTTTCTGTGGATTTAGATGGGCACCTATTTTTGATTTTAGATTTGAAGGAGTTAAAAGAATTTTTAAATTAATGCCTCCGCGTGTTTTGAATTTAATTCTTTTTCAAATTGATTTTTTAGCCATGACAATAATAGCTTCTTTTTTGGCAGTTGGAAGTATTGCTGTATATAATTTAGCTCACAATATTTGGAGTTTTCCATTGGGTATTTTTGGTATTTCTTTTGTTTTAGCTGTTTTTCCAAAACTTTCAGAATCAGCTCAGAAAAGAGATACACAGAGATTTATAAAAGAATTTTCTTTAGTTGCTCGTCAAATTCTTTTCTTTACTTTACCATCTGCAGCTCTTGTCATTGTTTTACGAGCTGAGATAGTTCAGGTTATTTTAGGAACAGGTAATTTTGATGTTTATGATGTATCTCTGACATTAAAAACACTAGCATATTTCTCTATAGCTCTTTTTGCTGAGGCACTTATTCTTCTTCTATTGCGTGGTTTTTTCGCTTGGGAAGATGCTTGGCGTCCTTTTGTTATTGGACTTTTTGCGACAACTATACGTGTGTCATCTGCGTTATTCCTTTCTCGTTTTATGGGTGTACCTGGATTAGCTTTAGGATTTTCTCTAGGTGGAATTTTTTACATGATTCTTCTTTTTGTATTCTTAAAAAGAAAAATAGGATTTATTGATGGTAAGAAAATATTTATTTCTGGAATTAAAATGGTTTTAGCCTCTTTATTAGCAGGTCTAGGTGCATATATTTCTTTGCAATTTTTAATTGCTTTAGTTAATATAAATGTGGTTTTAAATGCTTTAATTCAAGGAGCTTTAGCTGGTCTTGTTGGTATTTTAATTTATTTATTTTTTTCTTGGATTTTCAAATTATCAGAATTAAAGTTTTTTCTCAATTCTTTGTTTAAAAAATAATGACAACACAACAAAACATACGTAATTTTTGCATCATCAGTCATATAGATCATGGTAAATCAACTTTAGCTGATCGTCTTTTAGAATTGACCAAGACGATAGAAAAAAGAAAAATGAAGAAACAATTTTTAGATATGATGGATTTGGAAAGAGAGAAAGGGATTACTATAAAATTACAGCCAGTAAGAATGGAATACAAAGATTATATTTTAAACCTAATTGATACTCCAGGTCATGTTGATTTTGCTTATGAAGTTTCGCGAAGTTTGGCTGCTGTTGAAGGTGCAATTTTAATGGTTGATGCTAGTCAGGGAGTTCAAGCTCAAACATTAGCTAATCTTCATTTTGCTCAAGAGCAGAATTTAGTTATTATTCCTGTTTTAAATAAAATTGATTTGCCTAATGCTCAAATTAAAGAGACGGTTCAGGAAATATGTCAGATGCTTAATGTGAAAGAAGATGAAATTATTAAAATTTCAGCTAAAGAAGGAACAAACATAGATAAAGTTTTAAGTGCTGTTATAGAAAGAATACCTGCACCAAGTGGAAAACAAGAAGATCCCTTAAGAGCTTTAATTTTTGATTCTGATTATGATTTATATAAGGGAGTTGTGGTTTATGTCAGAATTGTTGATGGTCAAATTAAAACAAGAGATAAAATAACAATGTTTGCTTCAAAAGCTCAAGCTGAGATTATTGAGACGGGAGTATTTAAGCCTGATTTTGTTAAAACTAATTCTTTAAATGCAGGAGAAATAGGATATATCGCTACAGGTCTTAAAGATCTAGGACAATGTCAAGTTGGAGATACTATTACTTTATTTGGTTCAATAATAAAACCATTGTTGGGGTATAAGAAGATAAATTCTGTTGTCTTTGCAAGTTTTTATCCTATTGAATCAAGTGATTACGATTTATTGAAAGAAAGTTTAGACAAATTAAAATTAAGTGATGCTTCTCTTCAGTATGAGCCAGAGTCATGTGAAGGATTAGGTAGAGGATTCCGTTGTGGTTTTTTAGGAATGCTTCATTTAGAAATAATATTAGAACGTTTAAAAAGAGAATATCAATTGAATTTAATTGTTACGTCACCATCAGTTACTTATCAGATAACTGATAATGAGAATAAAGAGTTTGTTATTTCTTCACCAGAAGATATGCCTGAAGTTAATAAAATTAATAGCATTAAAGAACCATGGGTTTGTCTTGAAGTTATTACGCCAAATCTTTATTTAGGTCAAGTAATGAAGTTATTAGAAGGAATGAGATCGGAATATAAAGATACACAATACTTAGGAGTTGGAAGAGTTTTAATTAAATATGATATAGCTTTAAGTGAAATTGTTGTTGATTTTTATGATAAATTAAAAAATATTACATCTGGATATGGTTCAATGAATTATGAAATTACTGGTTATCGTCTTGGAGATTTGATAAAGATGGATATTTTAATAGCTGGAGAAAAGCAAGAAGCATTTTCTAGAATTGTTCATAAAGAAGGTGTTTATAAAGAAGCGAAGGCTTTAGTTTTAAAATTAAAACAAGCCATTCCAAAACAGCTTTTTTCTATATCCATACAAGCAGTTATTGGTGGAAAAGTTATAGCAAGAGAAACAATCAGTGCTATGCGTAAAGATGTTACTGGATATTTATACGGAGGAGATTATACACGTAAAAGAAAATTATTAGAGAAGCAAAAAAAAGGTAAAAAGAAAATGAGATCTCTTGGTAAACTAAATATTCCTCAAGAAGTATTTTTAAAGGTTTTGAAAAAATAAAGACCATGTTAAAATTAAAACATTGGCGTGAACAAGAAACTAAGCATACTTAAGATAACCATACTAGCTAATATAATCCAAACTGTATAAAATATTTTCTTTCTTGTAGAAGCTTTCATTGTATTAACAATAACACAAATGGCACAAAAAGCAAAAAAAATAAAAAAGATTTTAAGCTCTAAAATATTTCTTTTTATTGCTGTTTTTGTTTTGATTTTCTTATTAATCGGTTTAGTTAGAGAAACTTATCGCGAACATCAATTATCAAACGAAATTAATCAACTTAAATCAAATATAGATAAATTAGAAGGAGATAATCAACAATTATCTGATTTGATGGATTACTTTAAAGAAGATTCATATTTAGAAAAAGAAGCAAGGATAAAACTTAATCTAAAAAATCCAGGAGAAACAGTAGTTGTTTTATCTAAAGATATTATTGATGGAGTTGAGGTTGTCAGAAAGGGTGGTGCAGAAATAGAGGAATTAAATAATCCAGATGTTAAATTAGAAGATAATAATACAGAATTAGCTAATTATTGGAAGTGGTGGGAATATTTTTTTAATTCATAATATATTTGCGGATGTAGCTCAATGGTAGAGCTTCTGCTTCCCAAGCAGATGACGAGGGTTCGATTCCCTTCATCCGCTCATGCCGACCTAGCTCAATGGTAGAGCAATACTTTCGTAAAGTATAGGTTTGGGGTTCAACTCCCCGGGTCGGCTCTGGGATTTACTTCGTTATAGAAGTATGATAAGCTTGGTTAATGAGAGATTTGACTGAAAAATTAAAAGACAAATACGATAAACGAAAAGCTATCATCTCAATTTACGCAGGAGCAGGTGGCACAGATGCACAGGATTGGGCTGAAATGTTGTTAAAAATGTATCTTAAATTTGCACAGAAAAACGAATGGAAATCCCAAGTTTTACAGATTAAAGAAGGTAAAGAAGCAGGTATTAAAAATGCTACTTTAATAATTAAAAACCAATATTCTTACGGTTATTTAAAAGGAGAATCAGGAGTTCACCGTTTAGTGAGATTGTCTCCTTTTAATTCTAATAATCTCCGTCACACTTCTTTTGCTTTAGTTGAAGTTTTACCTGAATTTGATGAGGTAAAAGAAATGAAGATAAATCCAGAAGATTTAAGAATTGAGACGTATAAGGCAAGTGGTCCAGGAGGTCAGTATGTTAATAAAACAGAATCAGCTGTTCGTATTACTCATTTATCTACAGGATTAACAGCTTCTTGTCAAAATGAACGTTTACAAGGGGAGAATAAGAAAAGTGCAATGAAATTACTTCGTAGTAGATTGTACCAATATAATTTAAAAAGCAGTGAACAGGAAAGAAATAAATTAAGAGGGACTTTAACTCCAGCTGAATGGGGAAGTCAAATACGATCTTATGTGCTTCATCCATATCAAATGGTTAAAGATCATAGGAATAAAATTAAATCAGGTGATCCAAATAGAGTTTTAGATGGTAATTTAGATAAATTCATAGAAGGTTATATTAAAAAATAGCATGATATATTTCAAAAAAGTTTCAAAAGCTTATCCGCCTAATTGTTTAGCATTAGATAATATCAATTTAACTATTAATGATGAAGAATTCGTTTCTATTGCAGGACGTTCAGGCGCTGGGAAATCAACTTTAATAAAACTTTTAATACGTGAAGAATTGCCAAGTAAAGGGCAAATTCTTTGGGGAGATCAAGATATTGGTAAGCTTCATAATAGAGATATTCCTTTTTGGCGTAGACAAATAGGAATGATCTTTCAAGATTTTCGATTATTGCCTAATAAAACAGCTTATGAAAATATTGCCTTTGCCATGGAAGTTGGAGGTTGTCCAAAGCTTGAAATAGAGAAAAGTGTTCCTCAACTTTTAAAATTAGTTAATTTAATTAATAAGGCAGATAATTTCCCCGATCAACTTTCAGGTGGAGAGCAGCAACGCGTAGCTATTGCAAGAGCATTAGCTCATAGGCCAAAGGTTTTAGTTGCTGATGAACCAACTGGTAATTTAGACTTGCTTAATACTTGGGAAATCATTAAACTTCTAATGAAGATTAATGAACTTAAAACTATTGTTATTCTTTCAACTCATGATAGAGATATTATTAATGGATTAGATAGAAGAGTAATTACTTTGGAAAAAGGAAAAATTATTAAAGATGACCCAAAAGGGAAATATATATTATTTTAATTTATGTTTACAACATTCGTTCGTATAATTAAATCTGGATGTATAAGTTTTTGGAGAAACAAATGGCTCTCTTCATCAGCTGTTTCAATGATGAGTTTAGCTATTTTAGGTATTACAAGTTTATTACTTGTTAATGTTTTAATAAATTCACTTACAGCTAATCTTGAAGATAAGATTGATATAAGTGTTTATTTTAATTTAGATACTTCGGAAGATGAAATTCTTGATGCTAGAGTTGATTTAGTTAAATTGAATGAAGTTCGTAGCGCTGAATATGTTTCTACTGGAGAAGCATTAAATAAATTTAAAGATAAACATAAAGACAATAGTATTCTAATGCAGAGTTTAGATGAATTAGGTAATAATCCTTTATCAGCAAGTTTGAATATTAAAGCTCAGCAAGCATCGCAGTATGAATCAATTGTTAGTTTTTTTGAACAGGAAAAATATAATGAAATTATTGATAAAATAAATTACCTTGAGAATAAGGCAGTTATTGCACGACTTACTTCAATAACGAGAAGCATTCGTCAGATTGGATTGGTTATTTTATTAGTTTTAGCAGGATTAGCTGTTTTAGTTACTTTTAATACAATTCGTTTAACTATCTATAGTTCTAGGAGAGAAATAAAGGTAATGAAATTGGTTGGTGCAAGTAATTGGTTTGCTAGAGGGCCATTTATTATTGAAGGAGCGCTTTATGGAGTCATTGCAGCTTTAGTATCTCTTTTTATTTTATATCCACTTTTATGGTATATCTCGCCTAAAATAACTTCTTATTTACCTGGCACTGATCTCTTTTATTTTTTCCAGGCGAATATAATAGTTTTATTTTTAATCCAAATATTAGTAGGCGTTTCTCTTGGAACTATTAGTAGTTTAGTCGCCATTAGAAGATATTTGGAAGTATAGATTTTGCCAGATCGGCTAATGGTAGGCCACATGCCTCTGGAGCATGTTATCTAGGTTCGAGTCCTAGTCTGGCAGCCAATGTGACTTTTTTATCGTGCAGACCCGAGAGCGCTAATTTAAGTAATTTTTGGATTATTGATTTGGTCTGTCTAGAGAACACACTGTTTATGGATTCGAACTAATTGACATAATTTTAATATGAACAAAATTGAATCAATTTGTATTTTTGGAGACAGTACAGCTTGGGGTGCGTGGGATATGAGGAAAGGTGGTTGGGTTAACCGCTTATGGTTTCATGTGGCCAAAAGAGATGAAGATTATGTTGAAATTTACAATTTGAGTATATCGGGAGGCACGACAGAAACTATCTTAGCTCGTTTTGAGAGTGAGGCTAAGATTAGAAATGCAGACGCGATAATATTTCAGACTGGCAGCAATGATGCCGCCTATAAGAATACCCCCGGTAATTATCTAGTCTCTCCTGAAAAATTTAGAGCAAATTTGGAAGAAATAATCAAAAAAGTAAAAAAGATTACCAAAAATATAATTTTTATGGATCTTAAGAATTGTGATGAATCTAAAACAATGCCTGTTGCATGGATAGATATTTACTATACAAATAAGAACATCAGAAAATACAGTGAAATTATGGAAAAAGTGTGTCAGCAAAATAATATTTTTTTCTTGAATGTCGGTTTGCTTGAAAATAAAGATTTTGATGATGGTTTACATCCTAATACATCTGGCCACGAGAAAATTTTTATAAAAGTAAAAGATTTTTTAGCTAGCAAGAAATGGATTTAAATTAGGGTTTCTAACGACCCATCCGAGATTCGAACCAAATAAAAAAGACGAAAATGTAGATTTCATAAGCATTTGTCAGAATGGAAAATGGGGTCATGAGCTTTTTATTCTTGCTGGTAATTATGTAAAAAGGTTCCAATTTCGTCCCATACAGCCAGCCATTGTGGGCAGCAGTTCGAAGGACCAAGGTGCGTAAATTATTTCAGAATTATGAAAAAATATATTGTATTTGATTTTGATGGAACTATTGTGGATACATACGAAGATATTTTAAATATTGTAAAAGATTTAAAAAATGATAAATATAAAGAGATTAATTTAGAAGATATTAAAAATTACGGGACTAGATATTTAATTAAAAAATCAGGAATCCCTTTTTGGAAAATTCCAAAATTTGTTTATCAAGTAACATCCAAATTAAAAAAGAGAGATAATATTAAATTATTTCCAGAAATTTTAGATGTTTTTAAAAAGTTAAGTGAGAATTATAATCTTGGTATTGTTTCTAGTAATTCAGAAGAAAATATTAGAATTGTTTTAAAAAAATACAAAATTGAAAATCTATTTGAATTTATATATTCTGATAGTTCTATATTCGGTAAACATTTAGTTTTAAAAAGAATGTGCAGAAGATATAAAATTAATTCTGATAATGTAATTTATGTAGGAGATGAAGATAGGGATATTGTCGCGGCAAAAAAAGCTAGAATTAAAATCATTGCGGTAACTTGGGGGTTTAATTCAGAAAAATTATTAAAAAAAGAAAAACCAGATTATTTAGTTAATAACCCTAAAGAGATTCTTGAAATAATTTTATAAGTTTTGTAATATTTTAATCTGGACTGAGCTTGGGCAGTAAGAGTCAGTATAATATCACATAAAATGGGCTCAAGAGCTTTTTATTCTTACTGGTAATTATGTGAAAAGGTTCCAATTTTGTCCCATACAGCCAGCCATTCTGGACAGCGGTTCGAGAGATCGCAGTGCGTAAAAAATCGTCAAAAAGGCGATTTTTTGGTATAATATAAACATAAAGAAGAAAAAACAGGAATATAACTATGCTTTTGTAGATAGTCAGAATCTTAACTTAGGAGTTAAAAGCCAAGGTTGGGATTTAGATTTCGCTAGATTTTACGTTTATTTAAAAGATAAATATAAAGTAAAGAAATCATTTCTTTTTATTGGTTATGTGGCAGGTAACGAGGCGCTATATACTTACTTACAAACAGCAGGTTATATTTGTATTTTCAAGCCGACTTTAGAAATAAAAGAAAAAGGAAAAATTAGAGTAAAAGGAAATGTTGATGCAGAATTGGTTTTACATACAATGATAGAATATCCAAATTATAATAAAGCTATTATCGTTTCAGGCGATGGCGATTTCCATTGTTTAATTGAATATTTAGAACAAAAAGGAAAACTAGGGCGAGTTATTATTCCAAATAGAAAAGCTTATTCTCAACTTCTTTCGAAATTCAGAAAATATATGGATTATATGAATAATTTAAGTAATAAACTTAAAAAACATTCAAAATAAAAAAGGGGCGTCGCTTTAAGGACAAACCTTAAAGTCTTTTCCCCTTCGTGATATTATAAATATATCAAAGTAGAAAAGGCTTGTCAAGTAGAATAATAGCGACCGAGGTGGCCAGCCATCACAATCTTGACAAATAGCATATTTATGCTATTTTTTAATTAGTTATTTAACCTTTAATAGCAAAGGAGAGATATGATGAAATATTTAATTTTTCTGTTTCCTTTTGGGGTAGCTTTAATGGTAAGATTGGAATATAAGAATTTTCAAGTTTGGATTTCTTTAGGGATTATGTACTTCTTCTATCTTTTTTTAAATTGGATATTTGAGATTTATCCTTTTAAAAAAATGATAGTGTCTTTAACAGTAGCATTGTCTTTAGGGTTTATTGCTCCAGAGATATGGAAAGGTTTAAAAAATTTCATTGATTTCTTTTTGAATAGGCCTCAGAACATTAGTTATATTCTAATTGGTGGTGGGGTCATATATTTGCTGTATAATCCAGGATTGTTGGGCGCATTAATTTCTTTGGTAATTATGATTTTGGGTCTTATTATTATAATTAAACCTTTTAGTAAGAAGGTTAAAAAATAAGTTGTTTATGATATCAATAATTTTAAAGCCGTTAGTTCCTCAGGATTTAACGGCTTTTATTTTTCATAATAAAATAGTATAATGCGAATATGAGAAGTTTAATTTCGGCATTTGTAGTTTTAATTATTATTGGAGGTGGTCTTTATATTGCTTCTATAGTTTTTGACGACAAAAATGAAATAGAAGGGATTAATATGAATAAAGATGATAAAAAATTAATTTTTCCTGGAGAAGAAGGTTCGCAACAAGTAACTCAACAACAACCTCAACAGCAGTCTCAACAACCTCAAGAATTTGGAGATGAATTAAG
>JAHJQT010000023.1 GCA_018819085.1 Patescibacteria group bacterium | reverse complement strand
ATACAAACCAACAATCAAAGCATCTAATCTGCCAGACAACATCAAAGATGTAGATAATAGTATTTTAAAAGAAGTAATTGAGTGTGAGAATGTTAGACCCTTAGGGTCTAACAAGTGCACAGGATCAGGCGTATTCCGTCTAATTCCAACAGAACTAAAATTCTACAAAAAGATGAATCTTCCTCTACCGCGTCTATGTCCTGATTGTAGACATAGAGAAAGAATTAAACAAAGAAATCCTTTAAAACTCTGGAAAAGGAAATGCATGAAGAAAGGATGTCATAATGAATTCCAAACAACATACTCACCAGATAGAAAAGAGATTGTTTATTGCGAGAAGTGCTACAATAAGGAGGTGGGGTAATATTATACTATGCTTTATAAAACCCAAGGAATTATTATAAAAAAATCAAATTTAGGAGAATTTGACCATCTCATAACTATTTATACCAAAGAATTTGGTAAAATTTTACTTAAGGGAAAATCTACTCGTAAGAATCAAGCAAAACTTAAAGGTCATTTAGAACTTTTTTTAAATAGTTGTTTAATGGTTGCTCCAGCCAGGGGATTTGATATTATTACTGGGGCAGAAACTGTAAGAAGTTTTTCTTATCTTCATAATGATTTACTCTCTTTATCAGCTTCTTTCTATTTATCTGAATTAATTGATAAACTAATTCCTGAACCAGAAAAAGATGATCAAATTTGGGATCTTATTCTATATTCTTTCCAGGCAATTAATAATAAAAATAGTGATACTAAAATTATTGTTAATAATTTTGAAAGTAAATTATTAGAGTTTCTTGGTTATGGAAGTAAACAAGAAAATAATCTTGATTCTATCCAATCTATTTTAAATGAAAAAATAAATTCAAAATATTTTTTACAAAAAGAGTTTGATTTGTTAATATAAGACTAATGGAATTAAAAGATTTAAAAAGAAAACTTTATAAACCAGAATCTGATTTTGAAGAAAGATTAAAAGTACCAGAACTTTTTGAACCTGAAAAAGAAAGAGAAAAAAAATCTTCGAAAGAATGGGAGAAAAAAGAAAAAAAACTATTTTCACTTTCTTCTGGGCAAAAAAAATACTTACTGATTGGTTCAATTTCAATAGTAGTTGTTTTTCTAGCAACAGCTGGATTTATGTTTTGGCGAGGATTAACTTCTTTTGATATAGATAATGTTAAATTAGAAATAAATGGTCCAGAAAGAATTATTAGCGGAGAAGAAGTTGTTTATAAAGTCAAATATCAAAATAACACTAAACTTTCTTTAAAAAACATTAAACTAATATTTTATTATCCTGAAGGATCAATTCATTTAAGTAGCGATAATTTAATTGAATCTTTGAATTTAGCTGATTTAGAAGCAGGACAAGAGAATCAAGTAGAGTTTCCAGTTAGGATTATAGGGTTAAAAGATGAAATAAAAAAAGTTTCAGTTAGATTGAGTTATGAGCCAGGAGAAATTACTTCTGTTTTTAATAATCAGGCAGAATTTTCAAGCGAAATAATTTTAGTTCCTTTAATCCTTAATTTTGATATACCTAAAGAATTAGTTAATGGACAATTATTTGAGTTCTCTTTAAAATTTTTAAATCAATCAGATGTTTCATTTAATAATCTTCAAATAAAACTGGATTATCCTTCTGGATTTAATTTTAAATCATCTGAACCTCAATCATCAGAAGAAAATAATATTTGGACTATAGGGGAGATAGATGCTGGAGAAGAATTAGAAATTTTCATAAATGGAGATATTCAAGGAGAAGAAGGTGATAGTAAGCCTTTTAAGGCTCAGGTAGGGATTTTAGATAATGATCAATTTATTACATATTCTGAATCAATAAGTGCTTTAAAAATTTCATCATCTCCGTTATCAGCGATTCAAACGGTTAATGATTCGTCTAATTATATTGCTGAAGCAGGAGAAAAATTAAATTATCAAATAAATTATAAAAACACTACGAACGTAGGAATTAGAAGTGTTGTTATAACTTCAGAATTAAAAGGAAATGCTTTAGATTATGAAACTTTAGATTTAAAAGATGGTTCTTTTGATGGGAATTCACAAACTATTACATGGAGAACAAGTAATTTACCTGAATTAGAATTTTTAGGTCCCGGACAAGAGGGAAAAGTTAATTTTTCTGTTAGAGTTAAAAAACCGCTTCCTATAAATAATTATAACGATAAAAATTTTGAAATAATCAATAAAGTTAAAGTTGATTCTTTACAAGCTCCATTATCTTTAAAAGATATTGATATTGCAGGTCAAAATGAAATATCTGTTAAAATCAAAAGTCAATTAACTGTTCAGGCTCAGGCGTATTATAAGGATGATCTTATTGCGAATAGTGGACCAATTCCTCCAAAAGTTGGACAAACAACTACTTATACAATTAAATTAAGATTAGTTAATTCAAGTAATGATTTAAGTGACGTTAAGGTTGAAGTATTTTTACCTCCTCATGTTAAATGGATTGGTAATTTTAATCCTACTAATTCCAATTTAGAATATAATTTTAATACAGGTCAACTTATTTGGGATATTGGAAATTTAGCTTCTGCTACAGGAATTCTTTTACCTGTTAAGGAAGTTGCCTTTCAAGTATCAATAACTCCTGGATTAGCTAATGTCGGTCATTTATTAGAATTAATTGGTCAGTCAAAAGTTTCTGGTTATGATAATTTTATTAGTTCAGAGATAAGTGGAACTGATAAACCAATTGACACTGATTTACCCGACGATTTAACTGTCAGTAGTAGTCAAGGAATAGTTAGTCAATAAATAAAAATTATATGATTACTATGGAAAAAATTGTATCTTTATGTAAACGTCGTGGATTTATTTTCCCTTCATCGGATATTTATGGTGGCTTTGCTGCTATTTATGATTATGGACCTTATGGCGTAGAGCTTGCTAATGCAATAAAGAGAGAATGGTGGAAAACAATGGTTCAATTAAGAGATGATATTGTTGGATTGGATTCAGCTATTTTTATGCATCCTAAAATTTGGGAAGCAAGTGGACATGTGTCTGGTTTTTCAGACCCTTTAGTTGAATGCAAAGATTGTCATACCCGTTCTAGAGTTGATCATTTGTTAGAAGAAATTGGAGTGGAAGCTGATGAAAAGATGTCTGAAGAAGAAATTAATAAAATATTTTTAGAGAATAAAGAAAAATTAAAATGTCCTAATTGTGGTAGAAAAAATTTTACTGAAGCCAAAAAATTTAATTTATTGGTTAAATCTAATTTAGGTAATTTTACTGACGACTGGGATAAAAAACCTGTTTATCTTAGGGGAGAAACATGTCAGGGAATTTATGTTAATTATAGAAATGTTTTAGATTCAACAAGAGTTAGAATTCCATTTGGAATTGCTCAGATTGGAAAAGCTTTTCGTAATGAGATAACAGCTCGTCAGTTTCTTTTTAGAACGCGTGAATTTGATCAAATGGAAATGCAATATTTTGTTCATCCTGATAAGGAAATGGATGAATATGAGAAGTTAAGAAAAGCTCGTTGGCAATACTATTTGGATTTAGGTCTAAAAAAAGAACATTTGAAGTGGAATAAGCATAAAAATTTGGTTTTTTATGCTAAAGCGGCTTATGATATAGATTACAAATTTCCTTTCGGTTTTAGCGAGCTTGAAGGTGTTCATGCCCGGGGTAATTATGATTTATCGCAGCATACCAAATTTTCTGGCAAAGATTTATCATATGTTGATTCTAAAACCGGAGAAAAATATATTCCTCATATAATTGAATCATCAGTTGGTGTTGGTAGAACTGTTTTTGCCGTTTTAACTGAGGCTTATACCGAAGAAAAAGTTGGCAAAGAAATAAGGTTAGTTATGAAATTTCCTAAAAAATTAGCGCCAGTTAAAGTAGCAATATTTCCTTTATTAAGAAACAAACCAAAATTAGTTAAAAAAGCAAAAGAAATTTTTAATGATCTTAAAACAGATTTTGTTTGTGAATTTGATGACAATGGAAATATTGGAAAGCGTTATCGCCGTCAAGATGAAATTGGAACCGTTGTAGGAATTACAGCGGATTTTCAAACACTAGATGATAATACAGTTACTATGAGGGACAGAGACACTATGAAACAAATAAGAGTAAAAATACCAGAATTAAAAGATGTTGTTCAGAGAATCATTAAAGGGGAGAATTTTTTAGAATTAGGCAAACTTGTTAAATAATATGAATAATTTTAAAAAAACAACACTTAAAAATGGATTAAGAATTATTACTGTTCCTACTAAAAACACTAAAACAATAACAGTCTTAGTTTTAGTTGGAACCGGTTCTAAATACGAAGATAAAAATATTAATGGGCTTTCTCATTTTTTGGAACATATGTTTTTTAAAGGAACCAAAAAAAGCCCTAATACTATTAAATTAATTGGGCCATTAGACAAAATTGGTGGAGCATATAATGCATTTACTTCACAGGAATATACTGGCTACTGGGCTAAGGTTGATGCTAGTCATTTAGATTTAGTATTAGATTGGGTTTCAGACATATATTTAAATTCTAAATTAGAGCAAAAAGAAATTGATTTAGAAAAAGGCACCATTCTTCAGGAATTAAACATGTATTTAGATAACCCTATGCGTTATGTGTCTAATCTTTGGACTGATTTACTCTATGGAGACCAACCAGCTGGCTGGCAAATTATTGGAACGAAGAAAGTGATTAAAGGAGTTAAAAGAAATGATTTTGTTACATATCTCCAAAACCATTATTCTTCCAAAAATACGATTATAGCCGTTGCTGGAAATATTAGTCATAAAGAAACGATTAGCAAAATTAAGAAATATTTTCAAAAGATTAATGATAACAAAATAAAAGATAAATTGTCTGTTGAGGAAAAACAAATAAAACCTGAATCATTAATTTATTACAAGAATACTGATCAAACACATTTAATTTTAGGAGTAAGAGCTTATAATATTTTTCATCCAGACAAATATGCTTTAGGTTTATTGGGAGTAATGTTGGGAGGTAATATGAGTTCTAGGATGTGGATTTCTGTTCGTGAAAGACAGGGTTTGGCGTATTATGTTCACACAGGGGCAGAAACAGATACAGACACAGGGTTTTTAGTCACTCAAGCTGGAGTTGATAATCAAAAAGTAGAAAGAGCTATTGAAACGATTCTTAACGAATATAAAAAGATTAGAGACAAAAAAATTAGTCTAGCTGAATTGAAAAAAGCTAAGGATTATATAAAAGGATCATCTTTAATAGGCATGGAAGCGTCAGATGAGCAGGCCTCATTCTATGCTTCTCAAGAACTTTTAACGAATAAAATTTTGACATTAGAAGAAAAATTCAGTAAAATAAATGAAGTAACAGTTAATGATATTCAAAGAGTAGCTAAAGATATTTTCAAACCAGAAAAACTTAATTTAGCCTTAATCGGTCCATTTAAAGACAAAAAGAGATTTGATAAATTATTGAAAATTTAAGATGGATAATAATTCACGAACAATTAATATTTCCACATCAACTATTTTTAGGGTTGTTTTGATTTTATTAGGATTAGGCTTTTTGTATTTAATCAGAGACATTCTTATTATCGTTTTTGTTGCAGTTATTATTGCTGCAGCTATTAATGGTCCTGTTAGTTGGTTACAAAGACGTAAAGTTCCACGAATTCTTGGAGTAATTTTTATTTATCTTCTTGCTTTATTGCTTTTAGCTTTAATTATTACTTTAATTTTTCCTACTTTAGCTGAACAAATTAGAGAATTAACTAACAATTTTCCTGAATTTATGAATAAAATCGGGTTGAATGTTAATGAATTATGGGGCAAATATGAAATTGAAGGTAATTTGCAGAATCTTCTTTATAAAATAAGTAGCAGATTAACAGAAGCAACCTCAAGTTTTTTTGCTACCATCATTAGTTTATTTGGAGGTTTATTCTCAGCTGTGATTGTCTTAGTTATTTCTTTTTATTTAGCAGTGCAAGAAAAAGGAGTAAGGAAGTTTTTAATTTCATTAACTCCAGAAAATCATCAGCATTATCTTTCTGATTTAATAGATCGTATTCAGATAAAAATAGGGAGTTGGTTAAGGGGTCAATTATTATTGATGCTCATTATTGGGTGTCTAACATTTATCGGATTATATTTCTTAGGAGTTCCTTATGTTTTAGTTTTAGCATTACTTGCTGGACTATTTGAAATTATTCCTTATGTTGGTCCAATCATTGCTGCTATTCCAGCAGTTATATTAGCTTTTCTAGTTTCTCCATTCTTAGCTTTAATGGTGGTCATTCTTTATGTTGTTATTCAACAGCTCGAAAATTATGTTATTGTTCCTCAGGTTATGAAAAAAGCAGTTGGTCTGAATCCAATTATTATTATTGTAGTTATGCTTATTGGAGCTAAATTAGCAGGAATTCTAGGTCTTATTTTATCAGTTCCATTAACAGCGGCTGTAGCAGAGTTTTTGAAAGATGTTAGAAAGAAGGACGCTTAATTTTATTTATTTGTTGGTTATAAAATTCCGTCCTTGTCAAAATGGACGGTTTTTATATACAATAAGGTTATGACCTTATATATCATAGCTACTCCAATCGGTAATTTAGGTGATTTATCTTCTCGAGCATTAAAAACTTTAGAAGAAGTTGATTTAGTACTTTGTGAAGATACACGAGTAACCAAGAAAATACTAACATCTTTTCAAATACCAAAACCTACAATAAGTTATCATCAGCATAGTAAACTAACCAAATCAAGATATATTTTAGAAGAGATAAAAAATGGGAAGAATTTAGCTTTAGTTTCAGATGCGGGTACTCCATGCATTAGTGATCCAGGAGCGAAATTGATTGATTACTTACTTGAAAATCTGCCAGACTTAAAAGTTATTTCCATACCAGGTCCATCAGCTTTAATATCTGCATTAAGTGTTTCAGGATTTTCAGCTGACAAATTTATTTTTCTAGGTTTCCCTCCAATTAAGAAAAAAAGAAATAAATTTTTTCATGAAATTACTGATATAGAAAAAACAGTTGTTTTTTATGAATCAATTCATAGGATTATAAAAACATTAGAGAATTTAAAAAACGTTTTAGATTCTGAAAGAAGAGTTGTAGTTTGTAGAGAATTAACTAAAAAATTTGAAACGATTTATAGGGGGAATATTGAAGAAATTATTGAACAAATTAATTCATTGCCTAAAGAAGAATTAAAAGGAGAATTTGTTATAGTTATAGAAGGTAACCCCCGCCGAGCGGGGTAAAAATATGAAAAAGAAATTTTATATCACTACTCCAATATATTATACTAATCAGGCTGCTCATGTGGGAACAGCTTATACTACTGTGGCAGCTGATGTTTTAGCTCGTTATCATCGTAAATTAGGTGAAGATGTCTTATTCTTAACTGGCACAGACGAACATGGAGAAAAAATTGCTCAAGCAGCAGAAAAAGCAGGCAAGACGCCACAAGAATTTGTTGATCAAATATCTGAATTATTTAAAAAAGCATGGAAAAAACTAAATATTTCTTATGATGATTTTATTAGGACAACAGATGAGAAACATAAGAAAGGAGTAGAGAAATTTTTATTAAAATTAAAAGAAAGCGGAAAAGTTTATCAAGATGAATATAGAGGATTATATTGTGCTGGCTGCGAAAAATTTATTACTAAAAAAGAATTAATTGATGATAAATGCCCTGACCATCAAAAAGAGCCAGAATTAATTTCTGAAACTAATTATTTTTTTAAATTAAAGGATTTCCTTCCTCAAATAAAAGAATTGATTGAAAGCGATAAAATAGTAATTGAACCAAAGGAACGTAAAAAAGAAGTTTTATCTTTATTAAAACAAGATTTAGGTAATTTTTCTATTTCCCGACAAAATGTAGAATGGGGTATTTCTTTACCTTTTGATAAAAAACAGAATATTTGGGTATGGGTTGAAGCTTTGCAAAACTATATCACTGCCATTGGCTATGGAAATGATTCTAAAGAGTTTAAAAAGTATTGGCCAGCTGATCTTCATCTAATCGCTAAGGACATCGTTAAATTCCATGCTATTTTCTGGCCAGCTTTGCTTTTAGCTACAGGATTAGAATTACCGAAAAGAATCTTTGTTCATGGATTTTTTACGGTAGAAGGGCAAAAGATGAGTAAAACATTAGGCAATGTTATTGATCCGATTTATTTAGTTGATAAATATGGAGCAGATGCAGTTAGATATTTTCTTTTAAGAGAGATTTCTTTTGGAAGTGATGGTGATTTTAGCATTAAACGTTTGGAGGAGAGATATAATTCTGATTTAGCTAACGGATTAGGTAATTTAGTTAGTAGAGTTTTAACTTTATCAGAAAAAGCCGGCGTCATTCTGAGCAATAGCGAAGAATCTGATAAAGAATTTAACTCAGAAATTAAATTAGCTCAGGAGAAGTACAAGAAAGCGATTGAAGAAATTAAATTTAATGAGGCCTTAGAATCAATTTGGCAATTGATTAGTTTTTGTGATGAATATGTCGAAAAAAATAAGCCGTGGGAGATTAAAAATGATATAGAAAAATTCAACGGCGTTATTTCTAATTTATTAATAGCGATAAAAGAAATTGCTGATTTATTGGAACCGTTTATACCGGAAACTTCAGAGAAAATCTTAAAACAAATTAAGCAAAACAAAAAAACCAAGGCATTATTCCCACGGTTGTAATATTGAAAGCTATTTTAAAAAGCCCCTAGCGGGGCTTTTTTATTTCTTAACTTTCCGATACGTAAGCAATTACTAGTATCACCGTAAAATTTTTGGGAGCTCTTCTTATTTGAAGAGCTCACCGTTTATCGTGTTGTTATTTATTACAAGATTTACAAACAGGTTTTTTGCTTTTGCCATTGCCTTTTTCTTATTCAAAGTTTTTAGCACTTCAATTCTTCTTTCTTCTGATCTAAATCTGTCTCTCATTTCAGTACCCTCCCTTCCGATAATAAATTTTACACGGATTAACTCCTAATCTATTATACCATATCTCTTTAACTTGAAAATAGGTTTTAAATAAGCTACTATAGATAAATATGAAAAAACCTCTATTAATAGACACGCACGCGCATATTAATTTTAATGTTTTTAAAAAAGATGGGGATAAAGTAATTAAACGTGCTTTAGATGAAAATATTTGGGTTATTAATGTAGGCGCGCAATATAGTACTAGCAAACGGGCTGTTGAATATGCTGGAAAATATAAAGAAGGTGTTTATGCTATGGTTGGCCTACATCCAAGTCATGTTTATAAAAAAACAAAAAAAGAAGATGAATGGGAAAAGGGAGAAGAAAGAGAATTTGAGGAATTTGACGTTGATAAATATATTAAATTATTAGAGAATCCAAAATCTATTGCTGTAGGAGAAATAGGTTTGGATTATTATGATAATATTTCTGAAGAAGAAAAAGATAAGCAAAAGCAGATTTTTATAGAACAAATTGAATTAGCTCAACAGATGAATAAACCTATTTCTTTGCATTGTCGCAAGGCTTACGATGATTTGATTGAATTATTAACCATGTTTAATTCCGGTTGTGCTCATTGTCCACATTCTTGTTCTCCAGAATTAAGAGGTATAGTTCATTGTTTTATGGGACGTTGGTCTCAAGCAGAGAAATTAATGGAAATGGGATTTTATATTAGTTTTAACGGATTAATTACTTATGCGCGCGATTATAATAAAGTTATTGAAAAAATGCCTTTAGATAAAATTGTTTTGGAAACAGATGCGCCTTATTTAACTCCAGAACCTCATCGCGAAAAAAGAAATGAACCAATTTATGTAAAATATGTAGCTGAAAAAATAGCTGAGATAAAAAAAGTAAGTTTTAAAAAAGTTGCCGAGCAAACAACAAAAAACGCAAGGGAATTACTTGAGATATAAAAATATGAAATATAATCCGCAAAAAATTGAAAAAAAATGGCAGAAGAAATGGGAAGAAGAAAAAACATATCAAGTTGATTTGGATAAGGTAAAAAAACCATACTATAATTTAATGATGTTTCCTTATCCTTCAGCTGAGGGATTACATGTTGGAAATATGTATGCCTTTGTTCATAGTGATGTTTATGGACGTTTTATGGGTCTTCAAGGCTATAATGTTTTTGAACCAATTGGTTTGGATGGGTTTGGTATTCATTCTGAAAATTATGCTATTAAAATAAAAGAACATATTAAAGATGTTTCTTCTCGGACTGAAAAGAATTTCTATAAACAACTTCATATGATTGGGAATGCTTATGATTGGACTAAAACAGTTGAAACATATAAGCCTAATTATTATAAATGGACTCAATGGCTTTTTTTGAAAATGTATGAAAAAGGATTAGCTTATCGTAAAAAATCGTCTGTTAATTGGTGTACAAGTTGTAAGACTGTCCTTTCTAATGAGCAAGTTATCTCTGGTAAATGTGAAAGGTGCGAAGCTCAAGTAGAGAAGAAAGATATGGAGCAATGGTTTTGGCGCATTACTAATTATGCAGAAAAATTATTAAAAAATTTAGATTGGATTGATTGGAGCGAAGATGTTAAAACAATTCAAAAGAATTGGATTGGTAAAAGCGAAGGTGCTTTGGTTAAATTTAAAATTAAAAATTTAGAATATATTCTAGAAGTGTTTACCACTAGACCAGATACTTTATTTGGTTGTACTTATATGGTTGTTTGTCCAGAACACGAGTTATTAAGTAAGTTTCAATCAAAAATTAAAAATTATTCAGAAATAGAAAAATATATAAAAAAATCAAAAATAAAATCAGATATAGATAGGACTGATTTAAATAAAGATAAAACAGGGGTGGAAGTAAAAGGATTAATAGTTATTAACCCAGTAAATAATAAAGAAATTCCTTTGTATGTAGCTGATTACGTTTTATCTGGTTATGGTACTGGAGCAATTATGGCTGTACCTGCTCACGATGAAAGAGATATGGAATTTGCTAAGAAATTTGATTTAGACATTATTAAAGTTTTAAAAACAGATGAAGAGTGTTTTGTAGGGGAAAGTATTTCAATTAATTCTGGCTTTTTAAATAATTTAGAAACTAAAAAAGCAAAAATAGAAATAATTAAATGGCTAGGAAAGAAAAAACTAGGTAAAGGGACAGTTAATTATCGTTTGCGCGATTGGTGTGTTAGTCGTCAAAGATATTGGGGACCACCTATTCCAATGATTGAGTGTAAGGATTGTGGATGGGTGCCAGTTCCAGAAAAAGATTTACCAGTTCTTTTACCTGATATGAGTGATTTTCTACCAGATGGATCAGGTAAAGGGCCTTTAAATAAGATTAAAGAATTTGTTAATACTACTTGTCCTAAATGTGGAAGTCCAGCTAAAAGAGAGACAGACGTTTCTGATCCTTTTGTTGATTCTAGTTGGTATTATTTACGTTATCTTTCCACTGAATCTAATAATCAGGCTTTAGATAAAAAACGTCTTAAAAAATGGATGCCAGTTGATATGTATATTGGTGGCAAAGAACATAGCGTCTTGCATCTTCTATACTCTCGTTTTGTAACTATGGTTTTACATCAACTAGGATATGTTCCAGAAGAAGAACCATTCAAAAAATTTAGAGCTCACGGATTACTTATTAGTGAAGGAGCTAAAATTAGTAAATCAAAAAGTAATATAGTTAATCCAGATAAATACATTAATCAATACGGAGCAGATGCAGTAAGAATGTATTTAATGTTTTTAGGAGATATGAGACAAGGTGGAGATTGGCGAGATAGTGGCATTGAAGGTATGTATAGGTTTATGGTTCGGATATATAAGTTAATTGATAAGGTTGATGATAAAAAACCAGATGATCAGTTAATTAGATTATTGCACCAAACAATCAAAGGTGTTCAGAACGACTTGATGCGTTTAAAGTACAATACGGCTATTGCTAAGTTAATGATTTTAGCTAATAAGATTCAAGAACTTGGTTGTAATAAGGAAATTTTAAATAAATTTGCTGTAATACTTTATCCTTTTGCGCCTCATATTGCTGAAGAGATTTGGGAGGTATTAGGAAATAAAAAGAGTATATTTAAAGAAAAATGGCCTAAATATGATAAGAAATTAATTCAGGAAAAAACTTGGGAGTTAATTATTCAAATTGATGGTAAGGTTAGAGATAAAATAGAAGTGAAAAAAAATATTTCTGAGGAAGAAGCAAAAAAAATAACCTTATCTCAGGATAAAGTTAAAAAGTGGCTTGGTAATAAAAAACCAAAAAAAATAATTTACATTAAAAATAGATTAATTAATTTGGTTGTTTAGATTTAGAAACCAATGAAAATAATAAAATTTAATTTAGCTGGAAATTGGCAAGATTTAGATTATAATATTATTGAAATAGCCGCAGGAGTTATTCAAAGAGGCGGTAGTATTGTTTATCCAACTGATACTGTTTACGGTTTAGGCGTTAATGCTTTGCGAGAAGATAGCATTGAACACCTTTTTAAAATAAAAAAAAGACCAGAAACAAAACCAGTTCCGATTATAGTAAGAGATATTGAAATGGCGAAACGACTTGCCTATATTAATAAAAAGCAAGAAAAAATATTAGAATCTGTTTGGCCTGGCCAGGTAACTGCAATTTTGGAAAAAAGAGGAATTGTTTCAGATATTTTAACAGCTGGTAAAAGAACAGTTGGGTTAAGAATTGCTGATTGTGAATTTACAAAATTATTAATGGAAAGTTTAGAAGAACCAATTACAGCAACTTCAGCTAATTTTTCAGGTGAGCCTTCTTTAATACGTTCAGTAGATGTAATTAAAATTTTTAATAAAGCACATCCTCATCCCGATTTATTCTTAGATGCAGGGGATTTACCTGAAAGTCCTGCTTCAACAGTTTTAGATTTAACTAGTCAAAGTCCTAAAATTACACGCGTTGGTCCAATTAGTAAAAAAGATTTAATGGAAATGTTGAAATAAAAATTGTGCCGGAGGAGGGAGTCGAACCCTCAAGGAGCAAGCTCCATACAATTTTGAGTCGTACGCGTCTGCCAGTTCCGCCACTCCGGCTTACTTGTATTTTCTATTAAAATTGCCTTATTGTCAATTTTTTTATATTGGATTATAATATAATCAATGGCGCAAATTATAGCTTTAGTAAATCAAAAAGGAGGCGTTTCTAAAACAACAACAGCAATTAATTTAGCTAGTTATTTGGCTGCTTCAGGCAAATACGTGCTTTTAGTTGATATTGATCCACAGGCAAATGCAACTTCAGGGATTGGTTTTGATACTCAAACATTGCCATTAAGCTTATACCACTCTTTAATAGGAGGATTATTGCCTGAAGAAATTATTCGTAAAACAAAACTTTTTGGTTATGATATTTTTCCATCTAATTCTGATTTAGCAGGAGCAACAGTTGAATTAGTTAATATGCCTAATCGAGAATTCAAGCTTTATGAATTACTTCGCCATATTAGGACTAATTATGATTATATTTTAATTGACTGTCCTCCAAGTTTAGGACTTTTAACTATTAATGGATTAGTTGCTGCTGATGAAGTTATTATTCCTGTTCAGTGTGAATATTATGCTTTGGAAGGATTAGGACAGCTTTTAAAAACAATAGAACTTGTTCAGGATAATTTAGGTAGTCCTATAAAAGTTAAAGGAGCTTTGTTAACTATGTACGATAAAAGAAATCGTCTTTCTAGACAGGTTCGTAAAGAAATGGATAGAAATTTTGCTGGTTATGTTTTTGAATCAATTATTCCGAGATGTGTCAAATTAGCTGAAGCGCCAAGTTTTGGTCAATCAATAATTCAATATAATCCTCGTTCTAAAGGAGCTAAAGCTTATCAGCGATTAGCTCAAGAAATAATTAATCTTGATAAAAAATAAAATTATGATAAAAACATTAGGAAGAGGGCTTCAATCTCTTATCCCTAAAAAACAATCTAAAATAGCCAGTTTGATGAGAAATCAAAGTGAATCAGTTGATTTTGGCAGGCCTAAAAAAGATAGTATTTTTAATATTGAAATTGATAAGATTAAACCAAATACATTTCAGCCACGTAAAGAAATATCAAAAGAAAGTTTAAAAGAATTAGCTGACTCAATTAAAGAACATGGAGTGCTTCAACCATTAATTGTAACTAAAATTGAAAAGCCGACTGACAGAGGACGGGATGTAGAATATGAATTAGTTGCCGGCGAGCGTAGATGGCGTGCGTCTAGAATGGCTGGATTACCTCATGTTCCTGTTATTATTCGCGGAAGCTCTATTGCTAATAAAAGATTAGAAATAGCTTTAGTGGAGAATATTCAGCGTGAAAATCTTAATCCAATAGATTTAGCTTTAGCCTTTAAACAACTTCGAGATGATTTTAATTTAAGACATAGGGACATTGCTGATAAAGTTGGTAAAAGTAGAGTTACTATAACTAATGTTTTTCGTCTTCTTACTCTGCCAAAGAAAGTGCAAGATGCAATTCTTAATAATAATATTAGCGAAGGACATGGTAGAGCGCTTTTAATGGCAAAGCCAGAAGCGCGTATGGTCCTTTTTAATGCAATTGTAAAAAATAATTTAAGTGTTCGCCAAGCAGAAGAAAAAGCAAGAAAAGTTGCTCTTCCTAATAAACTAAGAAGTCATGGCCCTAAAAATATGCTTTTTAAAAAAATAGAGAAAGAACTTGCAGATGCTTTAGGACGTCGTGTAAGTATTCTCAAGAGAGGCGATAGTAATTATATTAATATTCAATTTGCTGATCAAAAGGAATTAGAAAAGTTTTCTAAATATTTATTAAAATTCTAGCCCCGTTCGGCGTGGTTAATTCTTTCTATACCATGATTTAATTCTGCTTTTAGCTTGACTTGTCTTCACGAATTTAAGCCAATCTCTGTTTGGCTTTTTATTTTTCTGAGTCATTATTTCAATTAATTGTCCATTTTGAAGTTGTTCTGATATGGGGCTTAGTTTTCCATTAATTTTTACACCAACACATTGATCTCCTATGTCGCTGTGAATTTGATATGCAAAATCTATTGGAGTAGCTCCTTCTGGTAAGTCTATAACATCACCGTTCGGTGTAAAAACAAAAATTCTATCTTTTAAAAAATCAATTTTTAGACTATCAATAAATTCTTGTGGAGAAGAAAATTTTTCTTTTTGCCATTCTTGAAGTTGTTTTACCCAAGTAAGTTCTTTTTTTAATTCTTCTTCTGGTTTCCGTTTTGATTTTTGTTTTAATATTTTCTCTCTAATATATTCCTTTAGATTTTTATTTTCACTATAATACCAATGTGCTGCAATTCCATATTCTGCTTCTTCGTGCATTTTTGGTGTTCTAATTTGAAATTCAATAATTCTACCTTTGTGGCAGAATATAGTAGTATGCAGAGATTGATATCCATTCGGTTTTGTAATAGCGATATAATCTTTAATTCTACCTATTAAAGGTCTCCATTCTTTATGTATAATTCCTAATGTGGCATAACAGCTTTCAATATCAGGAACAATGATTCTTAAAGCAACTAAATCGTAAATCTTATGCCAATTCATGTCATATTTTAGTAGTTTTTTATATAAGCTGTAATAATGTTTTGTTCTTGAATGAATCTCGATAACCTTAATTCCTTTTTTTGCTAATACTTTTCTGACTGATGGAATAATTTCTTTAAGATGATTTTCCCATTTAACATATTTATTTTCAACTTGTTTGACTATTTCATTATATTCAGTTGGATATACATAAGAAAAAGCGACATCTTCTAGCTGGCCCTTAAGCTCTCCAATTCCGAGACGATAAGCTAAGGGAGCATAAATTTCAAGTGTTTCCAGAGCAATTCTTTTTTGTTTTTCTTCTGGTAAGGCATCAAGAGTTTTCATATTATGCAATCTATCAGCAAGTTTGATTAAAATAACACGAATATCTTTAGCCATTGCTAAGAATAATTTTCTTAAATTCTCAGTCATTCTTTCCTGTCCGCGATATTTTATTTTTCCAATTTTACATACTCCTTGAACTAAATTGAAAACCTCTTCTCCGAACTCTCTTTTTAATTGATTTTTTGTTGCCTCTGTATCATCTAAGATATCATGAAGTAATGCTGCTATAATGGTTTCTTTATCTAATTTTAATTCAACTAATGTTTCAGCTGTTCCAAGGCAATGATAAATATAATCTTCTCCAGATTTTCTTTTTTGGCCACGATGAGCTTTTAAAGCAAAATGATATGCTCGAAGAATATCTTTTGTATCTTCTGATGGATTATTATTTTTAAATTTTTGTATAATTTGTTCAATACTAGTCATCTTTTTTATAAGCACATTCTTTATTACTACATTTTATCTTATTATTTTTTGTTTGAACTAATAAAGATTTGCATTTTGGACATTCTTCTTTTATTGGTTTGTCCCATAAGGCAAATTTGCATTTTGGGTATTTAGAACAAGAATAGAATATTCTACCTTTTTTACTTTTTCGTTCTACAATTTCTCCTTTTTTACATTCAGGACATTTTACTCCAGTTTTATTTTCTATCTTTTTAATATTTTTACATTCAGGATATTTACTGCAACCCAAAAACATCCCATAAGGTCCGTTTTTAATTTCCATCTTAGAACCGCATTTATCACAAATTATATCACCTTTTTCATCACCTTCGTTTTTTCTAATCTCATCTTCTTTCTTTTTATCATCAGCGCTTTTTTCTGTATACTTACATTCTGGATAATTAGTACAAGCAATAAATTTTCCAAAACGACCAAATTTTTCTACTAATTCTGATTTGCATTCAGGACATTTGCGTCCTAGTTTTTTTTGAAAATCTTCTTTTTTTACTTCTTCAGTTTTCTTTTTGAGATTTTTTTCAAATGGTTCATAAAATTCTTTAAGGATATCTTGCCATTTCTGTTTCCCTTCAGATATTTTATCTAAATTTTCCTCTACGTTTGCGGTAAATTTAACGTCAACTATTTTAGGGAAATGTTTTTTAAGAATATCTATTACAGTAAATCCAATTTCGGTAGGAACAAATCTTTTTTGATCATCTTTTTCTACGTATTTACGATCCTGGATGACGCTTATAATGCTAGCATATGTTGAAGGACGTCCAATGCCATATTCTTCTAATATTTTAACCAAAGAAGCTTCAGTATAACGGGCTGGTGGTTGTGTGAAGTGTTGTTCGGAAATAAGTTTAATTAATTCTAAAATTTCTTCTTTATTTAATTCTGGAAGATTTTTTTCTTTAAGCTTAGTAGAGTATATTTTAAGGAAACCGTCAAATTTAATTGTTGATCCATTAGCTCTAAAAATGCATGGTGAGCCTGTCGAACCATTTGCCTGAATATCAATTGCAACATTATCTAAAATAGCCGGATTCATTTGAGAGGCGATAAATCTTTGCCAGATCAATCTATATAATTTATATTGTCTTCCGTCTGGGTAATTTTTAATTTCGTCGGGATCATGTTCTGATTTCGTTGGACGAATTGCTTCATCAGCTTCTTGAGCTCCTTTTGATTTTGTTTTATAAACTCTTGGAGAAGATGAGATATATTTTAAACCAAATTTATTTTTAATAAATTCATTAGCATCTCTTAATGATTCATTAGAAAGATTTAAAGAATCAGTTCTATGATAAGTTATTAAGCCAGCTTCATATAGTTGTTGTGCTAAGCGCATTGTTTGTTTAGCTGAAAATCCTAATTTGCGAGATGCTTCTTGTTGAAGAGTACTTGTTTTAAAAGGTGGGGCAGGGTATTTTTTTGTTTCTTTCTTTTGAATATCAGAAATCTTATATTCAGCACCCTTTAATTCTTTTAATATTTCGTCAGCTTCTTTTTTATCTTTAATTCCTAATTTATCTATTTTCTTATTATCTTTTTTTGCAAGACGGGCAATAAATTCTTCTGGGTTATCTTGTTTTTTAAGATTAGCTTCAATACTCCAATATTCTTCTGGTTTAAATGCTTTTATTTCTCTTTCTTTATCAACTATAAGTCGAACTGCAACTGATTGGACGCGCCCAGCTGAAAGACCTCTGGCTACTTTTTTCCATAGAAAAGGAGATAATTTATATCCTACTAATCTGTCTAGGATTCTTCTGGCTTGTTGAGCGTCAACAAGATTTATGTCAATTTTTCTTGGATTTTCTAATGCTTTTTCAATTGCACTTTTTGTTATTTCATGAAAAACAATTCTTTGATAATTTCCTTTTTCATTCATTTTTAAAGCATGAAGAATATGCCAAGCAATAGCTTCTCCTTCTCTATCTTCATCAGTTGCTAAAATAATTAAATCAGATTTTTTAGCTGCTTCTCTTAATTCTTTTACTACTTTTTTAGCTTTATCTGAAATAACATATTCTGGTTTAAAATTATTTTTAATATCAACGCCTAATCCTTTTTGAGGCAAATCTCTAATATGTCCGTAAGAAGATAAAAGCTTATACTCTTTACCTAAAAATTTTGAAATACTTTTCGTTTTGGTTGGTGATTCTACAATAATTAATTTCATAAATTTAACTCTTCTAAAATATCGTTTGTTTTAGTTACTAATTTTGCGCCCATTTTTATAAGATTATTTGGGCCTAAAGAATTGTTTGAAAGAATGTCTCCTGGGATTGCGAATACCTCTCTATTTTGTTCTAATGCATTTCTAGCTGTGATCATAGAACCACTTTTTTCTGAGGCTTCAATAACAAGAATTCCTAAACTAAGACCCGAGATAATTCTATTACGTTGAGGAAAATTTTGAGCCAATGGTTTTGTATTAATTGGGAATTCGCTAATAACCGCTCCGTTTTCAGTGATTTTTTCAGATAAGTATTTATTGATTACAGGATAAATGCTTTTTGAATCAATTCCAGATCCAAGCACTGCAATAGTTCTTCCATTATTATCTATAGCTGTTTTATGCGCAATAGCATCTATGCCTTTTGCTAATCCGCTGACAATAGTTATACCTGATTTACTTAATTCAGATGTGATTATTGGCGTAATCTGTCTGCCATAATCAGAGGGATTTCTTGTTCCAACAATTCCTAAGCTGAATTTATCATTTGGACTAAAATTTCCTTTTATATATAATATTGCTGGGGGAGCATATATTTCCTTTAATAGTTTTGGATAGGATTCATCTTGAATAGTTATTATATTAATTCTTTCTTTCTTTAATATTTCCATTTCATAATCAGGATTAATTTTTGGTCGTTTATTTTTTATTTGTTCAACTATGGATTGATTTAATCCTGCTTTACGAAATTCATTTATTTCAGACTCCCAGGCAATATCAAGAGAATTAAAATGATCTAGTAATTTTTTAAAAGTAATTGGTCCGATATTTCCAATTAAATTAAAAGCGTTGAAATATTTAGCTTGCCCCGCTTGGTCGGGGACTTGGGGGTTGACAAAATCTGTCATTTTAGTATAATATTATTAAGTTGTTTAACATCAATTTATAAGGGGGAAAGAAGATGAAATTATTACCGCTTTGGATTGGATTTGCGGGGTTTATTGGTGTTTTGGGCGGAGTTGGTAATATAGAAACAGATCCTAATGGTCTTTGGTCGGGAGTCCTTGTGATTGTCATCGGGTTTGTGATGATGGTTGCAGCTCTTTGGATCGGGAGGTATTTGGAAAAACGAGAAGAGATTCCTGACTGGGAAAGGAGGTTCTGGGGAAAAAAGAAAAAACGTTTGGGCCT
>JAHJQT010000022.1 GCA_018819085.1 Patescibacteria group bacterium | reverse complement strand
TTCAAAAATATTTGCTGTTGGAATCCATCTCTTTTTGCCTAATTCAATTAAATAGACTTTTGGTCCAGAACCACGAAGTAGAGTTCCATCAGGATATTTACTACTTTTTTTCCAATCATCTGCCTGTGGATAAGATTCTAGGATAAGATCAGAAACATTCTTTATATTCCCCCATTTAAATTTAAAACTATTAAATGTTTCTATGTCAGGAATCCAATGTCTTGTTCCATTTTCTAAAACATAAATTTCTGGACCATCACCTTTTATTAGATCTAGTTTAGGCAAATAGGCCTTTTTAGCTAAAACATCTCCTTCAGAAAGAAAACTTGCAGAAAACAGAGCTGTTCCAATAAAAACCAAAGACAAAATAGCGTAAATTATATTTTTCATGTATATATATTTGGTTATATTGTCTATTATATGTTAAAATTGATAATAATAAAATAGTAAAGGAGAAAATAAAATGAAATTAAATAATAAAACAACAAATATTATAGCGGTCTGTCTTTTAACTTTAATGTTTGGACTGGCCTTTTTTAGTATGCTTGGCGATGCGAATACAATGGATGAACTTGCACATACTCCAGCTGGTTATTCATACATCGTTAAACAAGATATGCGTCTTAATCCAGAACATCCTCCTTTGTTAAAAGATTTAGCTGGATTATCTGTTTGGCTTGGTTCTAAAATAACAAATGATCCTGTCTATTTTCCCGATCAAGTAAAACCATGGACAGAAGATTTAAATGGACAATGGGATTTTGGAAGAGAATTTCTTTTTAGAAATAATAATAACGCTGACAAAATTATTCTTCTTGCTCGTCTACCAATGCTTTTATTTATGATTGTCTTAGGATTTTATGTTTTCAGATGGGCTCGTGAGCTCTATGGAAATACAGCTGGCGTATCATCTTTATTCCTCTATTCTCTATCTCCTGCTTTTATTGCTAATGGACGTTTAGTAACTACTGATGTTGTCGCAGCTGCTGCTTTTTTCATATCAATCTACTATTTTATGAAATGGATAAAGAATACGAATACAAAAACTTTAATTATTGCTGGAATTGTATTTGGACTCGCTCTTCTATCTAAGTTTTCTCTTGTTCTATTAATTCCCTATTTTATATTCATAATAATTGTATGGATGATTATTAATCGTAAATTTCTAAAACCAATAATTGGACTTGCTCTTATTGGATTAATTGCAATGGCTCTTGTTTGGCCTGTTTATCAATTTCATGTTTGGAATTACCCAGCTGAAAAACAATTTGCAGACGCAGAAGCTAATCTTAAAACATTTGGAAACCGAATACTTGCTGATCCTGTTATTTGGGCTTCTGACAAACCAATTCTTAGACCTTATGCTCAATTCTTTACAGGATTTTTAATGGTTTTTCAAAGAGCAATAGGAGGAAATACAACTTACTTCTTAGGAGAAATATCAAGAACAGCCTGGCCTCATTATTTCCCATTTGTTTTCCTTATTAAAGTTCCACTTCCTTTGCTTTTATTAATGTTAATATCTTTAATATATGTTTTATCTCAATCTAGAATTAAAAAAATGTTTAAGTATCAAGTATTTAAGAGATTGAGATTATTTCTAAAGAAATACTTTACTGAATTCGCGCTTCTTACTTTCTTTGCTATATACTGGTATATAAGTATTACAAGTAATTTGAATATAGGGATTAGACACGTACTCCCTGTATTCCCAATAATCTATATCTTAATTAGCGGACAAATAGAAAAATGGTTAAATGATTATTCAGGACCATTTTTGGAAAAAATTAAACTTAATTCAAAAAAAGAATTTAAAAATGTTAAAATGATTACTTGGAGCCATTTCATAACTTATGCTAAATATACGATAATAATTATATTATTTGCTTGGTACGCTTTTGGAACAATTAAAATCTATCCTAATTTCTTATCTTTCTTTAACGAATCAATTGGTGGACCAAGTCAGGGGTATAAGTATGTAAATGATTCTAATCTTGACTGGGGACAAGATTTAAAACGTCTAGCTACGTTTGTTGATGACAATGATATAGATAAAATCTATGTTGATTATTTTGGTGGAGATTCACTTGAATACCGCTTAGGCGATAAATACCAATCATGGTGGGGCGACAGAGATCCAAAAGAACTCCCATTAGATAGTTGGCTTGCTGTTTCTGCTACATTCTTACAAGGTGGAAGAGGTGTTCCTAATCCTGAATACAAAGAAAAAACCGGCTACTATAATTGGTTAACCCAATATGAACCGGTTACTGTCATCGGAAATTCAATTTTTATCTATCACATAAAATCAAAAGTAAATATAGAAAATAAGTTTTCTGATTCTGATTAATTACTTATAATAAATCCTTCCTTCTATTCTTAAATCAATATATTCCAAAGAAGTATAATTCTCTTTAATTTGTTCATCTAAGACAATTTCTAGCGCTTTAATCTGTGAATCAATAGAATAAGCAGGATTAAAATAAACTTGCCAACCCCAAAAAGTAATTCCCCTTAAATCTTCAATAGAAATAAAATTAAACTCAGACATTAAAACAGGTGCTTTTTCTTTTATTTCTGAAATAAAATTAATGATTTTCAATGGAACAACTGTATCTTTAATAGCAGCTGATTGGTTTCTTGAACTATAAATATTTAAAACAGAACTACTTTTTACTAAAAGTGATTTTCTGTAAATAACTCCTTCTTTATCTATTTGGAAACAATGACCAATCTTTATTTCTTTAATTTTTTCAACAACTTCTTCTGTGCTGGTACTAATTGGCTCTAATATTCTTTCTATTTCTTCAAACTTACACCAAATACCAATACTTTCTCTTTCCTCTATCTCTATAGTTAATCCCATATCAGATAAATTTCTATAAATATTCACTTGTCTAATTTCTGAAAATTTATCTAAGATAGTATTTTTAATCTCATCAATCGGAGCTAAGATAATAGTATTTTGAGGAATAATATTAAATATTTTTTCAGCTAGCTTCTCTTCTGCTATCTTTATAATTTCATTGTTATTATAATAGATAGGATTCTTTTCTGATTTAATTTCTATTTTCTTTATCTGTAATATAGAAGACCAAATAGAAAAATATATTAAAACACCTAGAAGACAAAAAAATAGCCCTCCGAAAATTATTATCTTGAAGGACAATCTCTTCTTTTTTCTTTTTGGAAAAAAAATATTGCTCATAGAAAGATGGACAGGCATGGCCTTACAGAGCTACATCCTTGCGTAGCAAGGTTGTGCGAATAAGGCCGTGCCTTTTCAGATTTCTTAAAATTTCAAAAAGTTCATAGGCCGTGCCTCTCAAAACACACCCTTCCGTCCTCCGAACGTAAGGAGCGTTGTTTTTCAAGGCACGGCTTATTCCTTTATTTTCTCAATTCCGCCCATATATTCTTGTAAAACTTCTGGGATTTTAACACTACCATCTTTTTGCTGATAGTTTTCTATAATACTAATAATCATTCTCCCAATTGCAAAAGCAGTTCCATTTAAAGTATGAACAAATTTTACTCCATCTTTCCCTTTATATCTAATATTAAGTCGACGTGATTGCCAATCAGTGCAATTACTTGTTGAATGTGTCTCTCTATAAGTATCTTGACCAGGCATCCATGTCTCAATATCCCATTTCTTTGCAGCTGGATCACCTAGATCTCCTGAACAAATATCTATAACACGATAAGGTAATTCAAGCGCTTTCATTAATTCTTCTTCTAATGATAATAATAATTTATGTTCCTGTGCTGACTCTTCAGGTAAACAAAAACTAAACATTTCTATCTTATCAAATTGATGAACTCTTAAGATTCCTTTTGTATCTTTTCCATAAGCTCCGGCTTCTCTTCTGAAACAGGTTGAAAATCCCATATATCTCTTAGGCAAATCCTTTTCCTGGAAAATTTCATTCATATGCATTGCGCCTATTGATTGTTCTGAAGTTCCAACTAGATATAGATCATCTTTTTCAAGATGATAAACTTCATCAGCCCCTCTATCTAAATAGCCCATTCCTTCCATTGCTTCACGTTTAAGCATTACAGGAGGGATAACTGGTACAAAGTTTTTTTTACTTAAAACTTTAAAAGCTAATTGAATTAAAGCAAATTCTAATAAAACAGCTCCACCTTTTAAATAGCCAAAACGACTTCCACTTGTTTTAGCAGCTCTTTGTATATCAATAATATCTAATTTCTCCGCAATTTCTAAATAGTCTTTTGGTTTAAAATCAGAAAATTCTGGTTTTTTTGCTTCCTCACGTAAAACCTTATTATCTTCTTCTCCTTTACCTTCAATAACATCATCTAAAGGAATATTTGGGATTTGCCTCATTGATTGATTAAACTCTTTTTCTATTTTAGATAATTCTGGATCTAATTTCTTAATCTTTTCTTTAAGTTTTTTAGCTTTTTCTTGATCATCTTTGCCTAATTTATTCTGTTCTGCTTTTAACGTTTCTATTTTTTGAAGTAATTCTCTTCTTTTCTTATCTATTTCCAAAAGTTTATCAATATCAACATTAACCTGTTTTTTTTCACAGCCTTCTTTAACTTTATCTGAATTTTCTCTAATGTATTTTATATCAAGCATAAGTGTAATTTCTAATTTCTAATTTTTGTCATTCCGACCTGCCTCAGGCAGGGAGGAATCCCTTAAAGATGGACACACAGTGAAGGGATTTCTCCTTTCGCTTCGCTTTAGTCGAAATGACAAGGGTGTCATCCCCAACCCTTCCGGTGTCATTCCCAACTTGATTGGGAATCCAGACCTGGATTCCCGCTTTCGCGGGAATGACAGATGCGGGGCGGGAATGACACCAAGGCGCGTCCTATTCCTTCCTTCGGTCTCATAAATGGGAAAAGAATGCTTTCCCTTAAACTCTTTGCTTCTGTTAAAAGAATAGCCAAGCGATCTATGCCTATGCCAAATCCAGCAGCTGGTGGCATACCATATTCTAATGCTTCTAAAAAGTCTTCATCTAACACTTGTGCTTCTTCATCTCCTTTTTTACGTAAAACTTCTTGTCCTTCAAATGCTTTCCTTTGTTCTATAGGATCATTCTGCTCGGTAAAAGCCTTAATTAATTCTATTCCATTAACAATTCCTTGAAGCGCTTCTCCTTTCTTGCAGAGAGGAATATTAGGCAAATGAAGAACAAAAGTTGGATTTTTAAGTTTAGCGAAACTTTCTTTTTCATTATTATTTTTAACAATATCCTGATGTTCAACTCTATCCCATTTCTTAGGAAAAACTTTAGGATCAAGCTGATGCATCATTTTTTCCATAAATTCCATTAAGTTCTCCCAATCCCAATAGGCTGCATAACATTCTAACATAGTAAAGTCAGGATTATGTTCTCTATCCATACCTTCGTTTCTGAAACATCTTCCTATTTCAAAAACACGATCATATCCACCAACTAATAGTCTTTTTAAATAAAGTTCTGGGGCAACTCTAAGATATAGGTCCATGTCTAAAGCATTGAGATGAGTCTTGAATGGCTTTGCACTAGCTCCTCCATATAATGGTTGTAAAATTGGAGTTTCTACTTCCGTAAAATCATTATCATCTAAAAATTCCCTTATTTTCTTCATTATCTCACTTCGTTTCTTAAAAATATCTTTTGTTTCCTTGTTCATTATTAAGTCCAAATATCTTTTACGAAATCTTTCTTCTACATCTTTAATTCCATGCCATTTTTCAGGTAAAGGAACTAAACTTTTACTTAAAATCTTATAATCTTTTGCTAAAAGTGTTTTTTCTCCTTTTTTTGTTAAGAAAAGAACTCCTTTAATTTCAATAAAATCTCCTATATCAATATTATTATGAAAAAACTTATATTTCTCTTCGCCTAATTCATCTTTTTTTAAATATGACTGAATTTTTCCTGAACCATCTTCAAAATGAATAAAAACAGAACCGCCATGACCCCGAATAGCTCGTAAACGTCCAGCTAAAATCATTTCTTGGCCATCTTTAAAATTATCAATTGCTTGTTGACAAGTATGAGTACGTTCTGATTTGGCTGGATAAGGATTAATACCTGATTTTTTTATATCCTCTAATTTCCTTAAACGCTCTTTTTTTAATTCATCAATATTAGACATTTATTTTATACCCACTATCTTATACTTATTCTTTTTCTTTGGAGTTTCTACTTCTATTATATCACCTATTTGATTACCTAAAAAGGCCATTCCTAAAGGTGATTCATTAGAAATCTTTCCATTTGATGGATCAGCCTCTTGAAATCCAACAATTGTAAAAATTTGTTTTTTTGAAGGACTTCCATCTATTAACTTAACTTCAAAAACAGTCCCTATACTAATCTTTTTTTGACCTTTTCTACCTGGTTTAATTACAATAGATTCTTTAACTATTTTTTCCAATTCAAAAATTCTACCCTCATTAAAGGATTGAGCTTCTTTGGCAGAAGAATATTCAGCATTTTCAGATAAATCACCTAGTGATTTTGCTTCTTCTAAACGATTAGCTATTTCTTGTCTTTTAATCGTTTTACATTCTTCTAATTCTTCTTTTAATTTTTTGAGTCCCTCTAGAGAAATGTATTTCATAAATATTATATTATTAAATTAATATGTTTAATTATTAAAAAATAATAGGCCGTGCCTTTTCTTCAGAACAATATCATTTATTATATCAATTACTTATTTAAATTTTTCACAGCTATCAAGGCACGGCCTGTGATTTTTTAAATTAAACCTTAATTTAATAGAAATTAGAAAATTAAAAAACTTACTTACTAAAATACCATTCATAAACTTCTTTTGCAACAGGATTAGCAGATAAATGTCCTTCACCTCCTCCTTCAATCAAAATAATTAAAGCGATTTGTGAATTCTCATAAGGAGCAAAGCTAGCGAACCAAGCATGTGTTTTATTATTATTTCCAAATTGAGCTGTTCCTGTTTTACCAGCGACTTCAATAGGTAAACTTAAAAATGATTGAGCAGAACCACTGACAACTGTTTCTCTCATCGCCTTGCGAATTTCTTTAAGATTATCTTCACTTATAAATCCCTGTCTAATAATACTAGGTTGAATATCTTCAACTATATTCCCCTGTTCATCAATTATTTTATCAACTAATTGTGGTTGATATAAGATACCACCATTAGCTATACTTGCAATAGCCGAAGCCATTTGAAGAGGCGTCACTAAAAGATCACCTTGTCCAATGGATAAATGATAGGTATCTCCTAAATACCAATCTTCTTTATTAGAAATTAATCCTGATTTTTCATTAGGCAAATCAATTCCTGTAATACTTCCTAACCCAAAATATCCAAGATACTTTTTAATTCTATCAACGCCCAATCCTTCTATATCCTTATACCCTCCACCAATGGTATAGAAAAATACATTGCAAGATTCAGCAATAGCTTTAAACATATTAGTCATTCCATGAGCTTTTGAATCTACAAAATTATATACAATTTGAGGATTATATTCATTCCCAATACTTATGACTCCATTACAATTTATTTTCTGATAAGCACTAATAATATTTTCTTCTAAAGCTGCAGCTGCAATTAATGGTTTTATGATAGATCCAGATGGATACTGGCCAGCTAAAACCCTGTTCATAAACGGCTCATTAGGATTGTTTTCCAAAAAATTTAAATCTTCTTGCGAAATACCTTGAGCAAAGGGATTGTTATTAAAACTAGGCAGACTTACTAATGCTAGAATACCGCCATTATTTGGATTTATCGCTACAGCCGCTGCTTTCTTTGTACTATCTTTAGTACCAGAAAGTTTTTTTAACATATTTTCAAGAGATTGATAAAGTTTTTCCTGTAAATCTTTATCAACAAAAAGAACCAAACCATTTCCAGGCTGAGATGGCTTATTAGCAATTATCCTCTGCGTTTTCCCAGATGAATCAACTTCTATTTGTTCTTGTCCTGGCTGACCTCTTAAATAATCTTGATATTGTTTTTCAAGACCAATTTTACCAATTTCATCATTTAAAAAATAATCTGGATGCTTTTCTAAATCTGATTCATTTACCTCTCCTGTATATCCAATAATATGAGAGAAATATGGTCCAAGAATATATTGACGTTGTGCATTCTGCTGTATCCTTATGCCTGGCCATTCATTAACCACTGTTTCAAAAACTAAAGCATCAGCATGCTCAATTCCTTTAATGAGGATAGTTTGTCTCGTCTTATTATACGCACTATCTATTTTTTCTCTTAAGTCAGATACCGGAACAATCTCAGCTATTTTAGTAAGAATTTCATCTTGAACATCTTCAGGATTACTATAAAAATCAGCTACGTCAGCAATTAAATCAAAGCTTGGAGTATTATAGACTAAAGGATTATTAAAGCGGTCATAAATAATTCCACGCGGAGCAATTGAATTATATATCCTCAATCTATTTCCTTTCGCTAGGTTTTCATAATAATCTCCTTTAATAATTTGAAGATATCCAGTCCTAGAAAACAAACACAATATCCCTATAATCATTACGATATAGAAAAGGATAAAATTACGATGTTTAATCGGATTTTCTAATTTACCCTTTGCCTCTATTGAGCGAACAGCTTCCGCGTCTAAAAAAATCTCTTCTGCCTCAATATTTTCACGCGTTTGCCTCTTTATAAAATATTTTTTTAATCGCATAAAAAATTAAAATTGCAAAAAATGAATTATATATTACTTCAATTATTATTCTTGAGGTTAAGTTATAGGAAAAAATCATACTATCCATTCCTATAAGAATAAAAAACTTACTAAATATGATTAGCATAAGATTGTATGACAAAACTCCTATACCTACAAGTGCAATAATCATCCAAAATTTAGTTGCTGAAAAAATAGTTCTATTAAGCCAGTCAATTAGATAAGAAGATAAGACCAAACTTAAACTTATGGTTCCAAAAGGAATTCCTGAAAACAAATCCATAAAAAATCCTATTAAAATAACAATCCACCAAACATTTTTAAAATCTTTAAGAATAATTAAAAGAAGAACAAGAATTAAAATTAAATTAGGACTGACATCTAAAAAAGATAAAAAAGAAACCGCTGTTGTTTGGAGGATAAGAGCTAATAAAAAAGTGAGAGTTATTAAAAATATTTTCATCGTATAATTACAAAAACTTTATCTAATTTATTAAAATCAACCATAGTTTTAACCTTAGCTATCTGTGAGATTTGAGCTTTAGAAGAAACTACTTTTTCAATTTGACCTATCAATAATCCTGCAGGAAATAATCCTGATAAACCAGAAGTAACAACAACACTATTAATTTCAATATCCTTGCCTTGTGGTAATAAATCAAAAATTAAATCTGACCCCTGTCCACCTTTTATCAATCCTGTTATTCCTGAATCCTGAATACGTGCATTAACTAAACTATTAGGATCTGTAATCAATCTTATTCTTGAAAAAGAATCAAAAACTTCAATTACTTGTCCTACTAATAGATTTCCAGAAGCTATCACAACAAATTTTTTTTCAATTCCATCTTTTTTACCTTTATCAATTAAAAAATACTTCCCAAAATCAGAAGAATCTTTACCAATAATACTTGTTAAAATCAATTTACTTGATTCTTCTAAAGGCAACCCTATTTGTTCGCGAAGTATTTCATTTTCTTTTTCTATTTCTTTAAATTTAACAATTTCACTTAAAAGATTTAAATTATTATTTTTTAACTCAACATTTTCTTGTTCAAGATTTTTTATTGAGATAATAAAATTAACAAAATTATTTGTTTTAAGAGAGGCCTGAAAAATATTTTCTTGAATAAAAGAACTTGATTTAAAAAAGATATTATAAACAGAATTCAACCAACCCTGTTGGTTTAAAAAAATAAGGGAAAATATTATCAATAGAGACAGAATAAGTGGATGCTTAAATATTTTTTTCATTAATTATAAAGGAACGTCTTTAAAATATTATATTTTAAGGACGTTCCTTTAATTAATTCCTTTAATCACAAGCACAATCTACACCATCTTATCTTCCTCATTAGAAGAAACTATTTCTTCTTGTTTTGGCTCTTCTGATACTTCTGGTTCTTCTGACTCAGCTGGCGTCTCAACAGGAGGTTCAGGTGTTTCTACTGAAACCTCAGGCTCGTCTGCTGAAGAGGCAGGCTCTTCTATATCAGCTGACAAGTCTGCCTCGTCGGCAGACGGGTCAGCTTCATCATCTTTGTTACCTGACTTTACCCAGAAAAGCAAGCCAGCGATAACAATGACAGCAATTATTACCCATATCCACATCATAATTTTATCCGCATAAACTTGTATAATAAGTTTCTTAATCTAACTCAATACAAAAGCCTTGCGTATTATTTATTTATTATTAATTATATTTTAATTATACATCAATTTTGATTTTAACACCAATAACGGAAACACAACTACTGCATTAAAAATTCTTTTTATTCTCCATGGTTGAATCATTAATCTCCAAAGCCATTCTAATCCCAAATCCCTTATGAATTTAGGCGCTCTTTTAACATTACCTGAAATAAAATCAAAAGCTCCCCCCACCCCAATAGCCAATTTAACACTCGGCATTTTTTTTAAATTCTCATTAATCCATTTCTCCTGTTTAGGCGCGCCTAGAGCAACAAAAAGAATAGAAGAGGAAAGGGTGTCATCCCCAACCCCAGTGTCATCCCCAACTTGATTGGGGATCCAGGAATTACTGAAAGTGTAGGTCTGGATTCCCGCTTTCGCGGGAATGACACCAAGGCACGGCCTATAAACTTTTACCTCCAACCCCTCATATTTCCCCTTCAAATTATCCCCTGCTTTTTCAGCTACGCCCTCCCCAGCACCAAATAAAAAAACCGGCCAGTTTTTTTCAGCCGCTCTTTCGCAAATCGCTTCCATTAAATCAACGCCAGCTATTCTTTCTTTAATTCTCTCACCTGATAATAGTGAAGCAAGAACTAATCCAACTCCATCGGGAATACTCAAATCTGCTTGATTAAGAATTTTCTTAAACTCCTCATCTTTCTGCGCTTTAACTAAAAACTCTGGATTAGGAGTTACAATGTAATGAGAATTATTATCCCCTAAAAACCCCTCCACCTTATCAAGAACTTCATTCAAAGATAAATTATCTATTTTAACCCCTAAAATTTTCATTATTAATTTTCATTTTTCTTATTTACAGGCATTAATAGCCATTTATAAATCGGCTGAACTATAATTTTTATTCCTTTTAGAGTAATTACCTCCTCCTCATCTTCAGTTAAAATCAGGCCCTGTTTTAATTTTAATTCTTTTAAAGCAGTTATTAAACCATTTATTTCTCTTTCTTTTGTTTTGTTCTCTTTTAAATTCTGCGAAACCTGAATTAATTGTTTTACTTTCCTTGCTTTTTTCAAAAGAAAATCAACTTCTAAATTATTTTTTGTCTTATAATAATAAATATCTTCATTTCTTCTTTTTAATTCTATAAAAACTAAATTCTCTAAAAATTTTCCTCTATCGCGAGAAAATCTAAAAGAAACTGCGTTAGCTAATCCATTATCAAGACAATAAACTTTCTTAGGCGCTACGGCCTGTTGTTTTAAAGAATAAGAAAAAAGATTAATTGTAAAAATCAAAAAACTATTTTCTAAATGTTCTGTATAGCTTTTAACAGTATTAACGCTACCCAAACTCAAATTCTTCTTTAACTTGTTATATGAAAAAAGACCGCCCAAATTAGTTAGAAAATATAAAGCCAATTCTCTAAGGGACTTAGTTTCTTTAATATCATACCTAACTGCAATATCGCGATATAAAATATCTTCATAGACATTTTTTAATACCTCTTTATTCTGATATTGTAAATATTCTGGCATTCCCCCTTCTTTTAAATAAACATTGAAAAACTTTTTAAGCTTTCCCCTTTCAACTGTTTTATAAAGATTATTCGGTTGAAACTTGTAATTTTTAAAAGATAAAAATTCTTTAAAAGAAAAAGGATAAAGTTTTTGAGAAAGATGACGGCCAGTTAGTTTAGTTCCTAACTCCTTGCTTAGTAAAGAAGCGTTAGAGCCAGTAATAAAAAATTTAAATTTTCTATCTTGCATTCTTCTGACAAAATTTTCCCATCCTTTTACATTCTGAATTTCGTCAAAAAAGAAAACTTTTTTTTCGCCAAAAAGTTCTATCATTAATTCATAAAGAGCGTTAAAATCATTTGATTCAAAATTAAGTAGCCGCTCATCTTCAAAATTAAAATAATAACTGGTATCTTTATAAAAATTACGCATTAACTGAACCAATAAAGTAGATTTACCCACTCTCCGAATACCAGACACTACCAAAGTATGAGGCAGTTTAAAATATTTTTTAAGATTTAATAAGACCTTCCGCTCTATGCCTTGTTCAGCACGATCAATAAAATCCCTTTGTTCTAAAATGACTTCTTTTAATAATAATTTGTCCATATATTTAATGTTTGCTCTTACACTGAAAGCTTACATCAAATAGTTTTCATTGTCAATGAAAACTATTTTTTAAGCCAAGTGGCATAGTGGGACGTAGACGTCTATATCTCCCCTATAGGTATAAAATGCTTTTCTTCAACGAAATTTTTTGTTAGTACATACCATTGCGATAGATTAAGCAATTTAGAAATTTTTTCCAATTTTCTCAAATCAGAATCTACACCCCTTAATTTTGCTTCTAGAGCAATCTGCCCATCCAAAATAAAATCAATCTCTGCGCCGCTACGTTTCTGATAATAATTAATCTTCCCGTACTTTCTCAAATTGAGAAAAACAGAATTTTCAAAAAGAGAGCCCTCTGAAACTTTTGCAAAATGGTTCAGAAAACCATTATCGCATAAATATACTTTTTTGCTTCCGCTAACTTCCCTATCAACATTTTTTGTGAAAGGAGAAATAAAACTTACAAAATAAGTGCTTTCCAAAAAAGACAAAAATGAATAAACGGTTCCTCTTGAAATCCCTATTTCCGAAGATAATTTGGTAATTTCAATTTTTGACCCGACTCTCTGCATTAATAAAAAAATCAAATCCCGAAAGGCCTTCATTTCTTTAAAGTCGGCCAAAACTCCGACATCTTTTTCAAAATAAGATTTAAAAATATCATTCAAGCGCAGTTTTTTTGTTTCAATATCTTTACTCAAAACAACCTCAGGGAATCCACCATGCTCCATATATTCATCATAATGTTTTTTACGCTTTTCATAAGCGATTAAATTCTTGTTTTGGGCAATTTTGTTAAATTTTTCCCGCACTTGTCTATTTACATCTCTAAAAATTAAAAATTCCTCAAAATCAAGAGGAAAAAGCTCAAAAATAAATTTCCTGCCCGCTAAACTTTCCGGAAAAAGATTTTTCAAATAAAAACTACTGGAACCGGTAAGAAAAAATTTAATCTTGTAATGGTCATGTAGATATTTGACGGCTTTTACGGCATTAGGCATCGCCTGTATTTCGTCCAGAAAAACATATGCTTTGGTTTTTGTGTTTATGCCGAATTCCTTCAGATTAGCCAAAATATTATTATAATCTTTTTCTTCAAAAATCCTTTGCTCAATAGGATTTTCCATATCTAAAAAAACTTTATTATCGCTTTTAATGTTATCAAAAATCATCCGATAAAGCGTGGTCTTGCCCACGCGGCGCATACCAGTCAAAACTATTATCTCTTTATCTTCAATCCGTTTGTTTATGAGACGAAAAATTCTTCTTGGATATATCATATATTTCCATTTTACATTTTTGATATAAAAATGTCAAGTGGCAAACGACAAATTTTGAATATCAACTATATATCTTGTCTAGTTTATTCTAGGTTTATCCACAATACGCCCCTTAACCCCTAATATTTTCATTCTAACAATCTATTGCCCTAAGCACTCTTTAAACTCTGGATAAAACTCGAAAAAATTATCACTAATAACTGGCCTACTTTGATTAATAGGCATATAACAAGAATCAAGAATTTTCCTAAGATATATTTCTGATACTGGGCCATATTCATAAGATATTTCTGTAGCATTATTAAGATTCATAACAGAAGTCATTGTTGGTTTAATATATTCTTGATTGCCACAACAACCATTAAAATATCCAACTATTCCTGGAAGCTGTAATGTATTAGTTATTGGATCAAATATACTTGCTGATGCATAATCTTTTGCTGAAGATATATTATCAAAAAAACCTATAACTTTCATACCAATCTTATTTTCAATATCTTTTGCTAATAATGAAATATTGCCTATCGTATTTCCAGCATCCTTAGTTAATTTTTCAAATTGACTTGTAAATATATCTAATTCATTTGAAATAAAATTAAGTGCGTTATTCCCTGTATATGAAATTGTAGAACTTATTTTATTTTTTATTGAAGAAATATTTGATAATAGATAATCTTGTGTTTGAATAGCTGTACTTGTTATTGTGTTTTTGGTTTTGTTTGAGATTATCTTTGTAAGAGCCAGAGTATTATTTGCTAAATCTTTTGTATCTTGGATTTGGTTTGAGGTAAAATCAGAAGTACTTATTAATGAACTTGCAATAAATGCTTTTGCTGATTGATTGAAAAATAAAAGAGAACAAGCAAATATTAAAATTACTGATACAATACCAATTGCAATTTTTGATCTTGATAGATTTTTATGTGATTTATATTCAAAATCTTTTTTTATTGTATTATTCTTTCCTGAAAAAATATTTTTAAAATAGTTAGTATTTTTTATTAAACTAACAATTTCTTCAACTTCGTTTTCTGTATAATATCTCCACCCACGAGAATCTTTTTTAGCTTTTGGGATTAAATCTAAATTTTCCCATCTAATTAATGTGGTTTTATTTCTGTCTATTTTTTTTAGTATATCTTTTATATAATATTTTTTAATCATGTTTTTGTTATAAAAATAAAAAAGGGCTGAATTGTTCCCTGAAATAAAAATCAAGGATTCGCCCTTT
>JAHJQT010000021.1 GCA_018819085.1 Patescibacteria group bacterium | reverse complement strand
TTGTTCTTATTGCGCTGTCCCATATACAAGAGGCAGAGAAAAATCAAGACCAGCTAATGAAATAATTAAAGAAGTTAAAAAACTAATTAAGAATGGATATAAGGAAATAACTTTGCTTGGTCAAAATGTAAATAGTTATGAATTTGGTTTTCCAAAATTACTTCAAATTATTAGCAATATTCCAGGTGATTTTCAAATTAAATTTATGACTTCCCACCCTAAAGATATGTCTGATCAATTAATTAAAACAATTGCGGAAAATAAAAAAATCTCCAGAGAGATTCATTTGCCAGTCCAATCCGGAGATAATGTAATACTTAAAAAAATGAACCGTGGATATACAATTGGAGATTATAAGAAATTAATAAAAAAAATACGCAAAGCAATTCCAAAAGCTATAATTTCTACTGATATTATTGTAGGTTTTCCTGGAGAAACAAAAAAACAATTTGAAAATACAGTTAAATTAGTTAAAGAAATGAATTTTAAACAAATTTATACAGCTCGTTATTCCCCCAGGTTAGGAACTAAAGCAGCTAAATTAGAAAATGATGTTCCAGATAATGAAAAGATAAAGAGAAAAAGAATAATTTTAGATCTTATAAAATATTAAAATAAAAAACCCCAGGCGATATATTAGTTCAATCGTCTGGGGTTTGAGGACGCACACTTAGGAGGACATAGAATGTGTATGATGTGAATTCACCTAAGTGAATCCAGAATAATAGGCCATTTTTTCCATGATATTCCCCTTTTTTGGAGTTTTTCCCAGGCCCGATGCCAAGGTTGATGTCACGATCTTTTGCGCAATCATCGCTCCTGGCTGGGGCCTGGACCGGGGCCGATCAGGTGCCCAGGGCGGCGGACTTGGTGTCGCAAAATGTATTCAGATTTAATCTAATCAGGCTGTTCATTCGCACACCATCCATTCTCATCACCTCCTTTATATATTAACTAAAAGGTACTACCAGTTAATATAACGCAAGGCATTACATCAACTATCTCCATTATACACATCTGTAATATTTTGTCAAGAGATTTTTGAAAATCAACTTGCCTTAGAAAGATGGGCAGGCGTGGCCTTACAGAGCTACATCCTTGCGAAGCAAGGTTGTGCGAATAAGGCCGTGCCTGGTCAGATTTCTTAAAGGCACCTATTCATTCATAGGACACGCCTTGACGAGTACACCCTTCCGCCCTCCGAGCGTAAGGGATGTAGCTCTCAAGGCAGCGTCCTATTCATTATGTCACACAACAAACTAATCATCATTCTTGGACCAACAGCTTCAGGTAAATCAGACCTGGCTATTAAACTTGCCCAAAAATTCAACGGAGAAATTATTTCAGCTGACTCTAGGCAAATCTATAAAGAAATGAATATTGGCACTGCTAAGATAATAAAAAAAGAGATGTCAGGCGTCCCCCATTATATGATTGATATTGTAAAACCAAATCAAAAATTCACATTAGCTCAGTTTCAAAAGAAAACAATAAAAATTATTAAAGATATTCAAAAAAGAAATAAGCTTCCATTATTAGTAGGAGGAACCGGACTATACATTCAATCTATTGTTGATAACTTAAAAATTCCAGAAACTAAACCAGATAAAAAATTAAGAAATAAATTAGAAAAACTAACTAATCAAGAATTAATTAATAAATTAAAAAAACTGGATTCAAAAGCATTAAAAATTATTGATCTAAAAAACAAAAGAAGATTAATCAGAGCTTTAGAAATTTGTTTATTAACTAAAAAACCATTTTCAGAGCAAAGGAAGAAGAATAAATCAATTTTTAATACCTTACAAATAGGAATTAAATTAAATACAAAAAATCTAGAACAGAAAATAATTAAAAGAATTGAAAAAATGATTAAAAACGGATTGATTAAAGAAAATAAGAAGTTATTAAAAAAATACGGCGATAAACCGTATTCAATGAGTGGAATTGGATATCAAGAAATTATATCTTATTTAAACAATAAAATTAATTTAGACCAAGCTAAAGAATTAATTAAAATACATACTCGTCAATATGCTAAAAGACAAATGACCTGGTTTAAACGTGATAAAACTATAAAATGGATTAAAAATTATTCTGAAGCTGAAAAATTAATCCAATTGTTTCTTTAATAGCTCTCTAGCTATTTCTGGATTTGCCTGCCCCTTACTTGCAGCCATAACCTTGCCTACTAAAAATTGTAAAGCACTTTCCTTTCCTTCCTTATAATCCTTAACTGGTTTTGGATTATCACTAACAACTTGCTTAGCTATTTTAGATAAAGCATCTTTATCGCTAACTTGCTTTAATTCTTTATCATCTACAATATTAGAAGGATCTGCTCCTGTTTTAAGCATTTCTTTCAAAACTGTTTGAGCAGCTGAACTTGAAATTTCCTTCTGCTCAATTAAAGTTATAAATTCAGCAAAATTTTCGGGACTAATTTTACATTTTTCTATTTTCAAACCATCATCAATAAGTAATTTTTGTAATTCAGTTAATAAATAATTAACAGTTAATTTAACAAGTGCTTGTTTATCACCAATGGACTTTATTTTCAACCATGTTTTTAATTCAGAAATTACCTGTTCAAAATAATCAGCTAAATTTTTATTACTAACTAAAACATCTATATCTGATTGAGGTATCTTATATTCATCAAGAAATCTTTCTCTTTTTGCTTGAGGTAATTCAGGAATTTCAGAAGAAGCTTTAGCACTAACCTTTGACATATTAGTCAATGGAGGTAAATCAGGTTCAGGAAAATAACGATAATCCTGCGCTCCTTCTTTTGTACGCTGAGAAAAAGTTACTTGTTTATTCTCATCCCAACCTCTTGTTTCTTGAATAACCTTATCATCAGAATCAAGTAAATCTGCTTGTCTTTTAATTTCATAATTTACAGAACGTTCAACTGCACGAAAAGAATTAAGATTTTTTATTTCTACTTTAGTGCCTAATTTTTTTTTATTTAATCCTAAAGAAATATTAACTTCACAGCGCATTTGCCCTTTTTCCATATTAGCTTCTGAAACATTTAGATAACGAAAAATTAATCTTAATTCTTCACAAAATCGCCTTGCCTCTTCACCAGAAACAATATCAGGTTCTGTAACTAATTCCATTAATGGTCTTCCAGCACGATTGAAATCAACTAAAGAAGAATTTTCTCCTTGCAAATGATTTAATTTCCCAGTATCTTCCTCTAAATGAATTTCTTTAATCCTTATTTTATTTCCATTGATACTTAAAAATCCTTTGACTGATAAAGGAGCATAAAGCTGAGAAATTTGATATGCCTTAGGTAAATCAGGATAAAAATAATTTTTACGATCAAATCTTGAAGATTCAGGAATTTGACAATTTAAAGACAAAGCTGTTTTTACAACAAATTTAACTGCCTTATTATTGATCACAGGCAATGTTCCAGGATGACCCATGCAAATAGGACAAATATTAGTATTTGGTTCTTTTTCTTCTGGATCATTTAAACAATCACAGAACATTTTGCTCTTTGTTTTTAATTCTGCATGTATTTCTAATCCAATAACTGGTATATATTTCATATTTTATTTGCTTCAATAACGTTCTTCATTAAAAAAGCGACTGTTAATGGGCCTAATCCTCCAGGTACAGGTGAAAGCCACTTTGCTTTATCTTTAACATTTTCTGCATCAATATCTCCTATTATCTTATCATCTATTTTGCTAATTCCCCCGTCAATTAGAATAACATCTTTTTTTATCATATCGCCCTTGATAATTCCTGGACAACCCAAAGCAGTAATTAAAATATCTGCTTGTTTTGTCATTCTGAAAGCTAAGCTTGAAGAACCTATGACATACTTTGCGCCTAATTTCGATTCTAATTTCTTTCCAAAAATATCAGAATTAACTAAAGCAATTATTTTTTTATTCTTTAAATCCTCGCCTGTTGCTTTAATTGCTTCATAAATAGCTAAAATAAAAGGAGATTCAAATCTACTTTCAGACAAAAAACCATCCACATCTTTTTTAATGCTTATTTCCTTTATAATTCTATCAGTTGAAAGACCTTGAGGCAATGGTAATTGAACTAAAATACCATTTATTTTATTATTATTATTTAAAGTATCAATAATATTTATGATTTCCCATTCTTTTGTTTTACTAGATAGAAAATGCTTTTCTATTTCAATCCCTATACTCTGCCCTACTTTCTCTTTTATTTTAACATACAAACACGACGCTGGATTATGACCGACAAGAATTACAGCTAATCGCGGCTTAATCTTTTGTTTCTTAATTTCTTTTTTTAAATCTTCTAATATTCTATGAGCTATTTTTTTACCATTGATAATTTTCATAAAATAGGAAATTTTTTTGATAATTTAATAACTTCTTCTTTAACTTTTCGTCTTATTTCTTTGTTATTAATATTTTTAATTATTCTTATAACAAAAGAAGCAACCTGTTTCATTTCTTTTTCTTTTAATCCTTTTGTAGTTACGCATGGTGTACCAATTCTAACTCCAGATGTTTCCCATTTAGAACGTGTATCATAAGGAATCATATTACGATTAACATAAAGATTAGCTAATTCGAGCGCTTCTTGAACTTTTTTTCCAGAGAGACCTAATTTAGTTAAGTTTATTAAAATAAGATGATTATCAGTACCACCAGAAACTAAATCAAACCCATTCTCTACGAATACATCAGCTAGAACTTTAGCATTTTTAATAACTTGTTTTTGATAATCAACAAATTTTTTCTGTTGCGCCTCTTTTAAGGCAACTGCCTTACCTGCAATTTCATTTTGCAAAGGACCACCTTGTAATCCTGGAAAAATAGCTTTATCAATTTTTTCAGCTATTTCTTTATCTTTAGAAAGAATTAATCCTCCACGAGATCCACGCAATGTTTTATGAGTAGTCATTGTAACTACATCACAATAAGGAAAAGGATGTGGATGTAAATCAGCTGCAACTAAACCTGCGATATGAGCAATATCAGCCATTAAATAAGATCCTGTTTCTTTAGCTATTTTTCCAAATTTAGAAAAATCAATCTGACGAGAATAACTTGATGCTCCGGCAATAATTAATTTTGGTTTTTTACTTTTAGCAATCTTCCTAACTTCATTAAAATCTATTTGTTCTGTTTTTTTATCAACTCCGTAGAAAATAAAGTTATATAAAGAACCAGAAAAATTTACTGGAGAACCATGAGATAAATGACCTCCTTGATCAATTTTCATTGATAAGACAGTGTCGCCTGGCTTAAGTAGAGCAAAATATACTGCTTGATTTGCCTGCGAACCTGAATGAGGTTGAACATTAGCAAAATTTGCAGAAAATACTTTTTTAGCCCGAGCAATTGCTATTTTTTCAATCTGATCAATGAATTGTTGTCCAGAATAATATCTTTTTTCAGGATAGCCCTCGGCATAACGAGCGCTTAAAATACTTCCAACTGCACTACGCACAGCTAAACTTGTATAATTATCAGATGCAATCAAATTAAGCCCCTCATTATGGCGCTCAAATTCCTGTCTGATTAAATTATTTATTTTCAAATCTGTCTTTTTAAGAAAATTAATCATAAATCAAACCTGTTTTTCTTTTTTATTAGTAGTTACTCTACCTCCTTGCCATTGCCCACGATATAAATTAGTCTTTCCCTCAATTTTATAAAACATAGAGTGAATAACTCTAGCTCCTAGTTCAATTTTCACATCAATTGAACCAAGATTAACAATTCCAAAAGTTAATTCTCCACAATATCCAGGAGAAACGTTACCTGTCACGATAGTCATCCCAGAACGAAAAATAGTAGTTCGAGGTCTAAAAAGTATTAAAATATCATCAGGCGTATTTACTTTTTCAATGGTTTTCATTAAATAATAATCACCTGGTTTAAAAACAAAGCTTTGTTCCTTTTTTTGATTAAATTTTGCAACAAGTTCTATTTCTGGAGTTTTTCTCTCATCAATACCTAAAAAAGAATTACCTTTTAATTTATAAATTTCACCCAATCTTAAATCAAACCCAGCTCCTTCTGGATTTTTTAATTCACGCTCACAGAGATTCTCAACTAGCTTCTTTTCTTTAACTAATTTATGTAATTTATCTATTCCTAAAATCATATTACTTAATGCTATAACAAAATTGGTAAAAAATAAAGTCCTGCGAGAGATTAACTCAAGCAGGACTCAAAATTCACTATCCCTCCATTCTGAAAATATTTCTTAAAAAACGCTCTCCATTTTCTTTCATTACTGGAGTACAAATACTCGTTCCTCCGTAAAACTTTCTACAAGGAACATTATTTAAACCATGTCTTTCAACAGCAGGACTTACACCGGTTGCTAAATCAATATTTCCAACTCTTTCTCCATGCGCCCAACAATATGTAAAGCCTTCATCAGACAATGGCTTTAAAAAAAGTCGGTATTGACAATACAAACACTGTTTCATATCTACACCTCCTTTTTTTCAACCTTTTTCTTCTGTTGACTTGTTCAAAAATTCATCTACTCTCTCCCAATTCCTGTACAGTTTATATGCCTCTTTCCAACCATGGTCATAAAGATGAAGGTCTTTGCTGGAAGCAATAAGAACTCCATCCTGAACTCCGATTTCTCCAGCCATATGCTCTTTCATTAGCTGAATACCACCCAAATTAACTGGAAAGCCACCCCAATGATCCCATGACCGGAAATATGCCCAAAAATGAAGCTTTTCATTGTCAATCCAAGTATCTATCCCTCTTAAACATTGGGAACTGGGTTTATTTCCTGGATCCTTGTTCCACTGATTAGTTATCTGACGGCCCAAAACCGGTTTTGGTTGTTTACCCGAAACTCTCTCTTGAACAAAGATAACATCTGAATAATCAACACTTTGGTCATAAAAGAAAACTGTTTCAGGACGACCAACTGTCATATAGCAACGATTCGTCCCATAACCATTTTTTTTGTAATAATCAATAACCCAATCAATTAACCAATGGAGATCTTCTCCATAGGTATAATGCTCATGAGGCTGACGAACTGCAGTCATTAAATATGTAGAATATTCATTGATATCTTCTTCAGTTGTTGGAATAGAAACGTCCATGCCCTCTGGCATAATTGGAGCTAATGGCTTCTTTCCAGGAAATTTAATTTCCACTATAACAGATAATCCTAATCTTTGCCTACCTTCAAAACTTCCCTTGTCAATCAAGTAATCTCTGCCTTGGTCCATTATTTTATACAAAATCTGGTACCAAGCATCTCCAAGAGTGGTTGCTTCAAAATATTTTACTATGCCCATCACTATCCCTCCTTAATTTGTCGAAGAATTATTCCTCTCCGTTCAAAAAGTTCTTTTACCAAACAAGATTCTCTCTCATCATCATAAGGAATTTCATAAACAAATTCAGAAATTCCCAAATTGATAAGTTCCTTAGCACAAGGATAGCATGGAGAAAAAGTGCAAATAATTCCGCAATTTTTAAGATTGATTCCTTCTAAAGCAGCGTTAGTTATTGCATTCATTTCTGCATGTGCACCTCGACATTTTCCAGATCCAGCCGGCAGTTTATTACCTTTCTCATCTTCTTTTGCACAACCAACCTCCACACAATGTGGCTCTCCTACTGGTGGTCCATTATAACCAAAAACAATTGGCTTTTTACCTCTGTAAAATAAAACGCCAACCTTATAATGTTTACATACTGACCTTTTAGATATTGTTCTCACTAAATCCAATCTCGTCTTATCCCAACTTGGTCTTCCCATGATAATTACCTCCTTATAAATTGTTTAAGAACAGAAAAGGACAGGGTTACCTCCTGCCCCTCCATGCTAATTTTCTTTCCGGAATTCCGATTTTACATCCTTGCCCGGAATTAGATTTTACGATGTAGTTCCAGAAGCGTCTTAACCACCAATTCTTTCTTTTTCTTTTCATAACTCCCTCCTTATATAATATACAGTTATTTCACATCAATACCCATACTTCGAGCTGTTCCTTCTATTATCTTTTCTGCTTGTTCAGTACTGTATGCATTTAAATCAACTATTTTCTTTTCAGCTATTTCTTTAATTTGTTTTTTAGTAATTTTTCCAACTTTCTTTTTATGAGGTTCACCAGAACCCTTTTCAATCCCAGCTGCTTTTTTCAATAAATCAGATGCTGGCGGAGTTTTTAATTTAAAATCAAAAGTTCTGTCTTCATAAACAGTAATTTCTGCTGGAATAATATCTCCTTCCATTTCTTTAGTAGCTTCATTGAATTTAAGACAAAAATCTTGAATATTCAAACCGTGCTGACCTAAAGCTGGTCCAATTGGAGGTGCAGGATTCGCTTGCCCTGCTTTAATTTGTAATTTAATAATTGTTTTTATTTGCTTCATATTTTTTTAATTTGTAAGAAATCCAATTCTACTGGAGTTTCTCTACCAAATATTGAGACTAATACTTTAATTTTTCCTCGTTTTTCATCTATCTCAGAAATCTTTCCATCATAATCTTTAAAGGGACCATCAACTATTTTAACAGCATCACCTATAGCAACATCAATCTTATACTTCGGTTCTTCAACACCCATTCGTTTTTGAAGACTTTTTATTTCTAAATCAGAAATAGGAGTTGGAACAGTACCTGCTCCAATGAATCCCGTTACTCTTGGTGTATTACGAACCACATACCATGAAGCATCAGTAACAATCATTTCAACTAAAACATAACCGGGATAAACTTTTTCTTCAATTATTTGACGTTTTCCATTTTTGATTTTAATCTTCTTTTCAGTAGGCACTAAAACATTAAAAATTTTACCTTCCATTCCTAATGATTCAATACGCTGTTTTAAATTTCTTGCTACAGCTTCTTCGTATCCAGAATATGTATGAAGAACATACCAATTTTTTCCTTGTTCTACTTGTTTAGGCATAATTTATATAACAAATTTATCTAATAACCAACTAAAAAGAAAGTCTAGTCCTCCTAAAAAAGCTGCTACAACTAAACTTAATCCAATAACAAAAATAGTATATTTGATTGTATCTTTGCGCGTAAGCCAAGTAACCCGTTTTAATTCTATTCGGACTTCTCTAAGAAAACTTATTCCTTTTTTTGGTAATTCGTTAATTTTCATTTATTTAAAAACCCCTTTCGGGGCATCTATTTGCCCTCATCTTATACTTTAATAAAGATTATGTCAATAATCATTTAAATATCAAGGTTCTTTGCTTTCTTGGCATGAGTTTGAATGAATTTCTTTCTTGGTGCAACATCATCTCCCATTAAAACATCAAAAATCCTATCAGCTTCTTTTGCGTCTTCAATTCTAATTTGTTTCATGATTCTACTAGCAGGATTCATGGTTGTTTCCCATAATTCTTCTGGATTCATTTCTCCTAATCCTTTATATCTCTGTATATTAACATTCTCACCTCCCATACTAGATAAGATTCTTTCTTTATCAGCTTCAGTATATCCATATTCAGTTTGTTTTCCTTTTTGAATACGATACAGTGGTGGTTGAGCAACATATAGGTAACCTTTTTCAATGAGTTCTAAGAAATAACGGAAGAATAAAGTAAGAAGTAAAGTTCTAATATGAGAACCATCAACATCTGCATCAGTCATAATTATTACTCTGTGATAACGAAGTTTGCTAATATCAAATTCTTCAGCAATAGCAGTACCTAAAGCAATAACAAGAGCTCTTATCTCTTTAGAACTTAATGCCTTGTCCAATCTTGCTTTTTCGACGTTAAGAATTTTTCCACGTAAAGGTAAAATCGCTTGAGTTTTTCTATCTCGTCCCATTTTGGCACTATTATGAACAAAAACACCAGATGATAAAGCAAAATTATGAGTTCCTTTCACTTCTAAATCATATACATCTATTTTTTTTCTAACCTTAATTATCTTTTTAATTTTATGATTATAATTTTTAACAGCTTCACGAGCAGCATCTTCATCTCCTCTAAAGAATCTTTCACAAAATGTTGAAAATTTAAAAAAAGTATTATCTTTACTTTTGACCCTTAAATAATCATATTTTTCTAAATTTCCATATTTATCATAAACATCCTTTAAAAATTTTATTGTTTTATCATAATATGTTTTATTAAGAGCTTTATTCCTTCGTTTTCTGAAATCATCTGTCCATTGCTCTTTAGTTTTCTGACTACGCCAAACTAATAATTCAGGATTTTTCCATTGTTGTTTTGATGATAAAGAATATTTCTTTCTTTCTTCAGGGTGTAATTCAAAATATTTTTTAACTCTTTTTGCTTGTTTGTTTCTATTTTTCTTATCAGCCCAATATTTTTTTTGAGCTTTATTTAATAATTCATTATTTTTCCTTCTATATTCTGGAGAATTGTTATAAAATTCTAAGAATTTCTTTATCATATATTCTTTATACTCATTATTCTCCCACTGTTTCTTGGCTCTCCTACTTAACATCCTTCGCATTTTAGGGGTAGTCATTACTGTTCTAATTTTTTCTCTAAATTCTGACGTTTTATGTAACTTCTTTACTTTCTCTTTGACATCGTCTCTATGAATAGTAAATTTAAGCATCTTACGATGATAAGCCATATGATCTTCTTTGCTCATTCTTTTAATATTATTCGGATTGTTGTTTAATTTATTAAAATCAATATGATGCTTATGAGAATTATCTTTTTCCAAATAAATTTTATTTTTCAAATTATACTCATCAGATAAAAGATGTGTGAAAACCCATTCATGTTTTAGATTTATTGGATTAGGATTCCATATCATTTCATATCCTTCAATTGTAATTCTTTTTTCTTTCTTAGATAGTTTTCTATATAAAGGCATTAAAGAATCATTTATTGTTAAATCTTTTACTTCTTTGTATTTTCCATTCTTCAACATAAACTTATGATCTGGCGTACAAACTATTTCTTCACCATTATCAAGAATTACTTTGACTACTTGATTATTTTTCTTAGTTCTCCTTATATTTCTAATTTGTTCAATTCCAACAGAACCATTTTTCTTAATAGTATAACAATAATTTTTTTTGCCCTTCTTATCTTCTTTGATTAATTCTTTAAAATCTATATTACGACCATCAGTTAGAGCAATTTTTGTATCGCCTGAAAAACAGCCTCCGGCGCTATCGCCTTCCAAAATATATAGTTCTGATTCTTCTGGATCGCGACTAGAACAATCTGAAAGTTTACCAGGTAAAGCTAATCCATCTAAAACTCCTTTACGAATAACTGTTTCTCTGGCAGCTTTAGCAGCCTGACGTGCTTTAGCCGCTAAAATATTCTTTTCCATAATCAATCTTGCATCTTGAGGATGATTTTCTAAAAATTCTTCTAATCCGTAAGAAACAATTGTTTCAACAGCTGTTCTAGCTTCAGGATTACCTAAACGAGCTTTTGTCTGACCTTCAAACTGTGGCTCTTTTAATCCAACACTAATAACAGATGTTAACCCTTCTCTAACATCATCGCCACTTAGATTTTCATCAGAATCTTTTAAGAAATTATTCTTTCTAGCATAATTATTAAAAGTTTTTGTTAAAGCTGCTTTAAATCCAGTTAAATGCATACCACCTTCTCTGGTATTGATATTATTAGCAAAACTCTCTTCGTATCCTTGAATATCGTTTGTATATTGTAAAGCAACTTTCACTAAAACGCCTTGAGATTCTTTTGATATATAAAAAACATTTTCATGTTTAAGAGATTGATCACGGTTTAAATATTTAACATAAGAAATTATTCCACCTTCAAAATAGAAAGAATAATCTTTAAAAGGTTTTTTACGCTCATCTTTTATTATTATTTTAATTCCTTTTGTTAAATAAGCTTGCTGACGTAAACGCTTTAAAATCTTACTCCATTTAAAATTAATATCTTTAAAAACCTCTGGATCAGGTTGGAAAGTGATTGTTGTTCCAGTTTGTTTACATTTGCCAATTTTTTTAACATTAGCTTTTGCTTTACCTCTGGAGTATTCCTGAATATATATGAATCCATCACGACAAACTTCAGCTTTAACATATTCTGAAAGTGCATTAACAACCGAAACTCCAACACCATGCAATCCACCTGAAATCTTATATGAATCACCACCAAATTTACCTCCGGCATGAAGGGTGCACATAACTGTTTCTAGAGTTGATTTTTTTGTTTGAGGATGTTTTTCAACAGGAATTCCACGTCCATTATCTGTTACTTTAATCTTATTGTCAGACAATAAGACGATCTCTATTTTATCGCAACAACCTGAAATTGCTTCGTCTAAAGCATTATCAACTACTTCCCAAATAAGATGATGTAATCCATCAACCCCAGTTGAACCAATATACATTCCAGGTCTACGTCTAACAGGATCAAGTCCTTCTAATACAAAAATATCTTTTGCTGTATATGATGGTTTTTTATCTTTTTTAGTATTTGTCATTGTTATTCTCTTATTTCCCATTCCCCTTCTTCTTTTAATGTTTTTGTGACTTTCTGATGAAGATCATTAACTTCTTTGTCTGTTAAAGTATGATCATCTGATTGATAAATTATATGGAAAGCTAAACTCTTTTTACTATCAGGAATATTCTTGCCTTCATATATATCAAATAAATCAATATCTACAATTAAAGCACCTCCTGATGAATTAATTAAATTCATAACTGTAATTATTTTTGTTTCCTTATTCGTTAAAATAGCAATATCCCTAACTACAGAAGGATACTTTGAAGGGGGGGAATAAATTCTTTCTTCAGTAGCTAATTCAACTAATTTACCAAAATCTATTTCAAAAGCAGCAATTCTTGAATTAGTTTCAGCTATCCATCCTAAACAATCATTACCAACTTTTATTTGAGCCCTTCTGTTTATATTACAAAAATTAGGGACTGATGAATCATTTTTTTCTATAGCATCATCATACCAAATATCACTAATTCGTAATTTATTAAGTAAAGAATCAACAAGTCCTTTGAGAATATAGAATTCTTGAGCCTGACTATTTTTTTCATCTAAACTTAAAACTGCTCCTAATTTATCCACTTCTTCTATTTTGTTCTTACTGCTCTTTATTTTATTAAAAACTTTTCCAATTTCAAATAATCTTACTTCTTTAAAATATTTTTTATTCTCTTCAACGTTTTTTAATAAATTAACTGTTAGATTTGAACGCATATATTTCTGTTCCTGACTAACAGGATTAGCAACTTCAACAGATTCTTTTTCTGAAACAAAAGAATAATTATATACCTCACTAAAACCTGAATTAATAAAAATATGCCTTATTTTATTCTTATAAACCAAATTTTCATTTCTAACTGGAGGAATTAAACTTGCTCTTGGCAACTTACTTACTATTTTCTCAAAACCATAAATCCTTCCTATCTCTTCAATTAAATCTTCTGGAATAGAAACATCTATTCTGCGCATAGGAATAGAAACACTTAATTTATTTCCTACGGTTTTTACTTTAAAATCTAATTTTTCTAAAATATCAATTACTTCTTTTTTAGTAATTTTAATACCTAGTAAACTATTAACTTTTTCAATATCTAAATTTATTATTTTTGAATCAACTTTTTTAGAAAAAACATCAACTATTCCCTTTAAAACTTTTCCTTCTGCAATATCTTGAACTAGATAAGCTGCCATATTAATTGCTTCTTCGGCTAAATTTGAATCTATTTCTCTTTCAAATCTCCAAGAAGCATCTGTTTCTAATTTTAATTGTTTAGAACCATTTCTTATGAATTGCGGATTAAAATTAGCAGCTTCTAAAACAATTCTTTTTGTTTGAGCATCAATTTCAGGACCTTTGCCTCCTTTGATTCCAGCAATACAAACTGGTTTTTTTTCATCAGCAATAACTAAAATATTTTCATCCAAATCATACTTTTCATTATCTAAAGTAATTATTTTCTCTCCTTTTTTAGCTTTACGAACAATAATTTTTCCAGAAGTAAGTTTATCAAGATCAAATGCATGCAGGGGCTGTCCTGTTTCTAGCATGGTATAGTTTGTTATATCAACAACATTACTAATAGGACGTAGACCACACGCTCTTAATCTTTCCTGAATCCATTGAGGCGATGGCCCTATTTTAACATTACTTAATACACGAGCAGCATAACGAGGACAGAGTTCTTTTTCTTTAATTTCCACTTTAACTAATTTACTAGCTAATTCCTTATCCTCTTTTATCTTTTTACTATAATCAACTAAATTAAAAGGATATTCAAGTAAGACAGATATTTCTCTAGCAATACCATTATGACTTGAACAGTCATGAGCTCTATTAGGTAAAATATCTATATCTAAAATAATATCAGAGTTGCTTTTCCCAATTACTTCTGTTTCAAAAGAATGTATAGTCAATAAATCAGCCAGTTTTTCTGGTAAAGGAAGTTTTTTAATAAAAAATGATTGAAGCCAATTATATGATATTTTCATAATTTATTTTATTTATAAATTAAAAACTATCTTCTAGAAAGCCACCATTCAGATAATCCTACTACTAACATTAAAATTAATAAATTCCACCATAATAAAATATCTTTACTTTGTAAAATAAGGGAAGCAATTAAAATTGCTGATAAAAACATTCCCTGTCTAAAAGAAATTTCAAATCTATGAATAGCTTCTTTCTTTGGTAAGGGAGATGTTCTTTTTCTAGAAATGACTCGTATAATCCAGCCAATTAATGTGAAAACTGAAGTAGAAGCGATGAATAGGCTTAAGTAGAATAATATAAATACTAACAATCCTGAAGTAAATGGATTGAAATAAACTAAAATAGCCGCTAAGCAGGCCCCGGCTATGACACTAACTAAAACCAACCCTACTAAGTAAGCTAATAGATTCATATTATTTTCTATTTTTATTTTACTATATTGTAGCTATCAGAGCAAGACCTTGCCATGTGCAAAATTATACCATATAATGCAAATGCGGGGTGGAGCAGCGGCAGCTCGCAAGGCCCATAACCTTGAGGTCGTCGGTTCGAATCCGACCCCCGCAACAAAATAATAGATTGATGGCGGCATAGCTCAGTTGGTTAGAGCACGGCATTCATAAGGCCGGGGTCGGGGGTTCAAATCCCTCTGCCGCTACTGAAATTAAATATTTTGGGGACGTAGCTCAGCCCGGTTTAAAGCGCTGCCCTGTCACGGCAGAGATCGTGGGTTCAAATCCCATCGTCCCCGCACGATTTTTGTCAGAAATTTATTTCTGGCACAAAAATCAGTGCTCCGCCGAAGCCTTGGCGAAGGCGAGCCTGTCCATATTTGTATAAATTTGTAGATA
>JAHJQT010000020.1 GCA_018819085.1 Patescibacteria group bacterium | reverse complement strand
GTTAAGCAATTAAGTAAATTGCCTGATATTGGGCCAAGAGCTGCTACTCGTTTGGCTTTTTATCTTATGAATCAAAATCAGGAAGAATTAGAAAAACTATCAGAATTAATAAAAAATTTAAAAAGAAAAGTTCATCTTTGCTCTCAATGTTTTAATATTACTAGTAAAGAGAACGATTCTTGTTCTATTTGTTCAGATATTCAAAGAAATAAAGATGTTATTTGTGTTGTAGAAACAATCTTGAATATTCCTCCAATAGAAAGAACAAAACAATTTACAGGGGTCTATCATGTCTTAGGAGGACTAATTTCTCCAGGCAATGGATTAAGTCCTGAAAATTTAAAAATTAATGAATTAGTTAAAAGAATAAAAAAAGACAATTCACCTAATAAGGAAATCATCTTTGCTTTAAGTCCAACAACTGAAGGAGATACAACCTTCTTATATATTGAACGAATGATTAAGCCATTAAATATTAAAATAAGCCGCTTGGCTCGTGGCTTATCATTTGGAAGTGACTTAGAATATATTGACGAAAGCACCTTAAGTAGCGCTTTTCGCGGACGAAGATAATATCTTTAATATTTCAACTTCTGTATAGAGCTGACGATGCCCTTTTTTATTTTTATAACGTTTCTTAGGCTTATATTTAAAAATAATAATTTTCTTGGCTCTATCTTGTTTAATAACCTTTGCATTAACCTTAGCGCCTTTAACTAATGGATCTCCTATCTTAATATCCTTTTCATCTTTGCCTAATAATAAAACTTCGTCAAAAACGACTTCTTTCCCTTCTTCTGTATCTATTTTTTCTATTTTTATTTTATCACCAGCAGAAATCAAATATTGCTTTCCACCTGTTTTAATAATTGCAAACATAATAATATATCAAATATATAATAAATATTTAAAAAAATCAAGACCGTCTCTTTTGAATTTAATCTGAGGATGGTTTTTCTATTTCTTTAATCTTTATTTGCGGTTGGCCATCAGTAATTTTAACTACATCTTTATCAATTTTTTTTAATTCTTTATTAGCTTTATTATAACTACTTACAGTTGTTGTTAAATGATTCCCTATTTTCTCCATATACTGACTATATGTCCCTAAATGTTTTCCAAGTCTTTCTACTTCTTTGATTATCCATAAAGCCTGTTCAGAAATTTTCTGTCTTCTTAATCCCTGCAAAACGGTTTGTAAATAAGCTAAAAATGAAGTTGGAGAAACAATTACTACCTTTTTTTTGACTGCATAAGAAATTAAACTATTAGTGTCGCCTGTAACTACTCCTACTTTATTAATCAAAAGATCATAATAAATAGCTTCTGAAGGAATAAACATAAATGCGAAATCTATTGTTTTTTCTTCTGGTTTTACATATTTTGAAGTTTCATCAATTCTAAACTTTAAATCATTAATAAAAGCAATCTCATGTTTTTTCTTTTCTTCAGGAATCTGACTATCTAAAATTCTATTATAGTTTTCTAAACTAAATTTAGAATCAATTGGAATAATTTGTTTATCATAAAATACAACTGCGTCAACTATAGTTCCATCTTTAAAAGGATACTGGATTTTATAAGAACCTGGCGGTAAAACATTTTTTAGAACTGTTTCTAAATAATATTCTCCAAGAATTCCACGCTGTTTAGGATTTGTCAAAATGTTTTCTAATGATTGCAATTGCTCGGCAAAACCGACAACTTGTTTATTGGTTTCATCAAGTTTGGTTAGTTTTTCAGTAACATCTCTAATTATTTTAGAACTCTGATTGAATTGCTTCTGAGCTGACTCAGCTGACTGAGATAATTTGGTGTCTAAAACCTGACTTAACTGATTCATTTGCTGTTGCAACATTAATAATGAATCAGAATCATGTTTTTCTGGTTTTTTTTTGAATAAAAGATAAAAGACTGAACCTAAGCCTGTAATAACAATAATTAAAAGCGAAATAATTAAATATTCCATAATCTTAATTTAACACAATTATTTTAATAAAACAAAATTTCCGCAATTACAAATATTAAATAAATAGATAAAAGAACCCAAGCTTCTTTTTTTGTAATTTTTTTTCCAGTTCTTAAAAAAAACAGAAAAAATATAGCTGAAATGATAAGGAAGAAACGACCAATAGCAAAAGGAGAAAAATCATTAATTTCAATTGGACAAATTAAAACAACTATTCCTAAGACTAAAGTCATTAAAAAAATAATAGAACCCATTAAATTGCCAATAACCATCCAACCTTTGCCTTTCTTAGCTGCCTGAATTGTAAAAAATAATTCTGGTAATGCATTGCCTAAGCCAATAATAAGAATTCCAATTAAAGCTAAAGGTATACTTAAAATTGATGAAAAATAAGTGACTGAACGAACAATTCCTTCAGCAGCTAAAAGCAAAAGAATTAAAGAACTAAACAAAAAAAATATATTTTTGAATACATGGCCTGACTTAAATTTATTATTATTATTATTATAAACCTTACGAAATCTTTCTTTTTTGCCAAAAAGCCAAAAAACATAAATAAAAAATGCTAAAATCAAAACTAAACCATCAATTCTAGAAATCATTCCGTCAATCATTAAAACTAAAGGCAAAACAGCAATTAATAAAACAAATATTGCACTTCCCTGAACAGTTCTACCAGCTGACTTTAATCCATTCTTTGAGATTAAAACAGCTAGAGCAGCAACCAAGGTTAAATCTATAATATTTCCACCAATAACATCGCCTAAAGAAAGTTGTGGAATCTTATGTAAAGCAGAACTAATTCCAATTGAAAGATTAGGTATAGAACTTGCTAAAGCCATTGTAAAAAAAGCAACTACAAATTCTTTCCAGCCTAAAAATTTAGCTATCTTTGTTAAAGAAATAACTAATCGTTTACTTGCAAAAGCAAGAATGAAAAATGAAAGTATGAAAATAGTAAGATATAGTAAAATCATTAAAATTATTTTTCTTTTCTAATAAACAACCATTTAGTAAATTCAATTAATATAATATTCAATAATCCTAATCCAAAGACCAATCCCCAATCAAATAAACTTAAACCTGATGTCTTTAATAATCCCTGCAAAAAAGGAACATAAAGAGCTGATAAAAGCATCACTACCCCAGAAATCCAAGCATAAATTAAAAATTTATTAGAAAAAATATTAATATTCCATAAGTTCTGACGTAAGCTCTTACAGGAAAAAACATAAAATAAAGAATCAATTGTTAATCCAGCAAAGATAATTGATCTAATATGAGTAATTTCATATCTAGAATATTTTAAAAGAAAAAAGAAAAGTCCAAGTAAGAGAACGTCAGTAATAATACCAATAATTAAAATTAGTACTTTCATCTCTTTGTTTAATAAAGAGCAATCATAATCAAGTGGTTTTCTTTTAATAATATCTTTTTCCTTTTTTTCAAAAGCTAAACAAATACTTAAAGGACCATCTTCTATTAAATTTACCCATAGAATTTGAGCTGCTAAAATTGGTAAGGGCCAACCGAATAATAAGCTCATACTAATTAAAATAACTTCTGAAAAACTATCAGAAAGAAGATATGTTATTATTTTCCTAATATTATCAATAATCGCCCTTCCTTCTTCAATAGCTGATTTAATAACACTAAAATTATCAGTTAAAAGAATTAAATCAGAAACTTCTTTAGCTATATCAGTACCTGATCCTAAAGCAACTCCAATATCAGCTTGTTTAATAGCAGGAGTATCATTTATTCCATCTCCTGTCATAGCAACAACATTTCCTGCTTTCTGCCACGCTTTAACAATTCTTAATTTTTGAATTGGCTCAACGCGACTATATACTTGAATATTTTTAAATACTTTTTCAAATTCTAAATCACTTAATTTACTTAAATAACTCCCTTCCATAAGATTCTCTTTATTTGTCTTAAACCCAAGTTTTTCAGCTACTGCTTTTGCTGTGAGCATATGATCTCCAGTAACAATAATAGGTTTCATTCCAGCCTTACGACAAGTTTCCATAATTTCTTTAGTCTTCTTCCTAATCGGGTCATGTAAAGCAAAAAAACCAACATAAACCATTTCTTTAATCTTTTCTTCTCTCTTATTATCTATTTTCTGATCATCAGTTTCCCTATAAGCCACTGATACAACTCTAAATCCATTTCTAGTTAATTTTTCATACTTTATTTTTAATCTTTTAATATCTACCAAGAGCATTTTTCTTTTTTGACCATCAATATCTAAAAAAGAAGACATCGATAAAATCTTTTCCGGAGAACCAACCATGTATAAAATATTTTTTTCCAAATTAAGCTTATTTAAACTAATCGCATATTTGCAATTGGAATCAAAAAGAAGTTGATCAATTACTGGATGCTCTTCTTCTAATTCTTTTCTTGAAAAACCAACTTTTATACCAGTAGAAAACAAGGCTTTTTCTGTTGGTCTACCATGAATAATTTTAGAACTCTCAATAAATGATTCATTACAAAACATGCCAATCTTTAAAGCTTTAACATTAGATGTTGTCCCATTTTTATCAATATTTTTTTTAGAAATATCTTCTTTTAAAATTTCACTTGTTTCGGTGAAAATTCCTGCTACTTCCATTTTTGCCTCTGTTAATGTTCCTGTTTTATCAGTCAAAATAATTGAAGTACTACCTAATGTCTCAGCTGAAGCCATTCTCCTGACTAATCCTTTTCTCTTTAAAATTCTCTGCATTCCTAAAGCTAAAACAGCAGTCATGGCCACTGGAAGTCCTTCTGGGATAGCAGCTACAGAAATTGCCACAGAAAGAGTGAATATTTCAACAAATTTTTCACCAGCCAACATTCCTTCAATAAAAATGATAGTTGAAATAACAATAACAATACCCCCTATTACCTTACTAAAACGAGCTAATTTTTTCTGATAAGGAGTTTTTTCTTCTTTTGTTTGTTTGACTGTTTCAACTATTTTCCCTATCTCTGTTTTTAATCCAGTTTGGATTATAACAGCCTTTCCCCAACCACTTTCAACTATCGTTCCCATATAGGCCATATTTTGCCTATCAGCTAGAGGAACTTCCTTTCGTAAAACTTTTTCATTTTTACTAGAAGCTAACCACTCTCCAGTTAAAGAAGACTCATTAATTTTTAAATTATGAGATTCTACTATTCTTGAATCAGCAGGGATTTTATCACCAGCTCTTAAAAAAATAATATCTCCAGGAATAATTTCTTTTTGAAGTACTTTTTTCTCTTGTCCATTACGAAAAACAATGGCGCTTAATTGTAATATCTTTTTAAGTTGATTAAGAGCATCACTAGCTTTTTTTTCTTGAATATATCCAATTATTGTATTTAAAAAAACAGCTATAAAAATAATAATGCTGTCTGAATATTCTTCCAAGAAAAACGTTACTATTCCAGCGATTAATAAGATATACACCAAAGGACTTTTAAGTTGTTCTATAAATATCTTTATTTTCGAGAAAGATTTTTTTTCAGGAATTTTATTATAACCGTATTTTTTTAATCTTTTTTCTGCTTCTTGCTCACTTAATCCTCTAATTCCAGAATTTAATTCCTTAAAAACTTTTTCAATTGAGAGATGATGCCATGCTTTTTCCATATTAATTCTATTATACAACAAAAAGAGCTATCTGATAATAGCTTTTTAATTTTTTATAATAATTTAATGACGCTTCTTTATAAAAAGAATACCTAATCCAAACAATATTAATAAACTAATCCATTGACTGATAAATAAGCCGAAATATTGAGGATCTGCTGAACAAGTGCCGGAAACGCGAGTAAAATCAAGTAAAAAACGAGAAATACTATACCAAGTTAAAAAAATTATAAAAAGATAACCTGTTTTCTTTATTTTACCTTTTAAAAATAACAAAACAAAAAACATAATTAACGCATTTAAAAATAAATACTCAGCAACAGGATGACGTAAAATTCCATCAGGCCATATGATTGCCCAAGGTAAATTAGTTATAGCTCCTTGATGATCATTAATTAAAGAGCATCCAATTCTTCCAATAAAAATTCCTAAAGCAATAATGGGTGCAAACATATCGCCTAACTGTAAAAAAGACAGATTAAATTGTTTTTTTTGTTTTTTAAAATAAAACCAACCAACAATTAAAGCTCCAATCAATCCCCCATGAAAAGTTAATCCTCCACTAGTAAATTCAAATATCTCTGAAAAATTAGAAAAATAATAACTAGGGAATTGTAAAACATATCCTAAACGTGCACCTAATATAGCTCCAAAAAAAATAGAAACAACTAACCATAAAATTGTTTCTTGTTTAATATTTCTTTTATTTGCCTCTCTTAGAGCAACCCAATAACAAATTAAAAAAGCCAAAGCAACAAAAAATCCCCAGGTATGGATAACAAACGATCCTATTTGAATTTGAGGGTAATAAAAATACAGCATATGCGATATTGCCTTAGAAAGATGAGCAGGCGTGGCCTTACAGAGCTACATCCTTGCAAAAGCAAGGTTGTGCGAATAAGGCCGTGCCTGGTTAGATTTCTTAAAGGCACTTATTCCTTTGCTTTCTTTGAATATTTAATTATTAATTCTTTGGCTTTTATTAAACTCTCTTCTAAAATTTTATCTTTACTTCTTATTAAAACCGTAGGACCAGGAAATTCTTTCGGTTCAATTACAATATCTCCTTTTTGCTTCAATTTATTTATTTTATCATTTTCTTCCTTATTTCGTCCAATAACAATCTTATTATCTCCCACCCAAAAATGTCTACCTAATCTTAAAAGCTGAATATCGTTACCTTGACAATCTGGCCAATGATCAAAAAGTTCTTTAAGGCGTTCACTAAACTGTAAATCAGTTAAAATACATCCACCAGCAGGTGAAGGATATTCTTTAATTCCCCATTTTTTAGCTAAAGACATTTGTATCTTTCTACTTCTACCTGAAATATCTAAGAGCTTATTTCTATTAATTAATCCTTTTTCTTCTAGAATAGTTGGTTCAAGTAATTTAGCTGACAAAGGGCGCAATAAATATCCTTTTAATCCTGATTTCTCTTTAATTAAATCTAATGCCTGTTTATTCTGAGACATTGGTCTTTGTCCTAAAACCTCGCCAGTAGCAATAAAATCAAATTCACCTTTTTTCAAAAAATCTCCTGCTTTTCTTATCATCATTAAATGACAATCAATACATGGATTTATTGTTTTTCCACGTCCATAAGATGGATTTTTAACCATATTTAAATGTTCAATTGAAAAATCAACTATTTTAATATTTGCTTTTATTTCTTTAGCTGCTTTTTTTGCTAAATCTGCATTAAAAAAATAACTGACAAAACTTATGCCAGTTACATCTATGTCCTGTTTTTGTAATACTTTAATAGCCAAAATAGAATCAAGGCCACCAGACAAAAGAACCAAGCCCTTGGTTTTATTTCTCTTTGTATTCATTATTTAAAATTATTCACTAACTAGATAAACTTCATCACCCTCTCGTACTTGTTGATCAACTTTTAATCCAACAGCATCTCCTTTTTTGGCAACTTTTACATTCTCATGTTCTACTTGCATAGAATCAATATTTTGCTCAAAGTCGCTTGTCACTCCCTTAATGTGAACTTTATCGCCAACGCTTAACTTACTAGTAGTAACTTCAACTACAGCCACACCTATATTAGTGAAGTAATGAGTTATTTTTCCTATTAATTTTTCTTCCATCTTATATTGTCACCCCCTTTCACGTAGCCCTACGGGGAGTCGAACCCCGGTTACTAGCTTGAGAAGCTAACGTCCTAACCGCTAGACGATAGGGCCAATATTTTTTAGTTTACCACGATTATTTTTATTTGTCCATTTATTAAATTAATAATTCATCAGCTTTTTGAGGCTCAGCCATGATTTCTTTAACTATTTTTTCCATACACATAGACCTTGAACCTTTAACTAAAATAATATCGTTTTTATTTATTTTTTCTTGAACTATCAATCCAGCATCTTCAGCTCTTGAAAATTCAAAAATATTATTTTCATCAAAGCCATTTTGTTTTGCCTCATCAGCAATAAAACGAGCTCTATCTCCAACAGTAAAAAGCAAATCAGCTGTTTCTATTACTTTTTTACCAACTCTTCTATGCCCCGCTTCAGTTCTAACACCTAATTCCATCATATCTCCTAGAATAGCTATTCTTCTAACTTGTTCTGAAGATTTTAAACTAAGTTCATTAAGTATTTCTAAACCAGATTCAACAGACGTGGGAGAAGCATTATAGGTATCATCAATAATCCATGTTTGTTTAATTCCTTTAATCAAATTTGTCCTACCAGGTAAAGAATAATAATCTTTCAACGCTTCTGCAATGTCAACTAAATTAAGTTTAAAAAATAATCCTACGCTTGCTGCTGCTGCTGCAGCAAAAACTTGATGCTTACCTAAAACACCAACTAATCTAATTGGAACAAAACTTCCTTTGTAATCTAATTTAAAATTAATTCCAAAATCTCCTTTTTTAATGTCGTCAGCTTTTAATTCATAATTTTCAATTCTTAAATCAGCTCTCTCTTCAAAACCATAATAAATAGTTTCAATCTTTTCAGGTAAATCATTTCCCTCTTGTCTAATTAATAAATCATCATAATTTAAAATTGCTAATCCATCATCTGGTAAAGATTTGATTAATAAAGATTTTTCTTTAACTAATTGATCTTTTCCTGAAAAAAATTCTATATGACTTGGAAATTCACCGATAGCTGTAAAAACTCCTATTTTCGCATGAATAAAACTCATTAAATATTCCATATCACCTGGTTTAGAAACTCCTAGTTCTAAAACTAAAATTTCTGGATAATTTCTTTGATAAATAATACCAAGCAATGCTTTTGAAAAAATTCTAAACCAGCCTAGTAAACCGCTAAACGTCGTTTCAGGAGATATATCAGACCCCAAAACAGTTAAAGGTGCTCCTATTTCATTATTATAGTTTTTAATATTTCGCCTTGTTTTGAATTTATCTTTTAAAATACTATAAATTGCTTCTTT
>JAHJQT010000019.1 GCA_018819085.1 Patescibacteria group bacterium | reverse complement strand
TTTTTGCTTTTGATGAATGTACTTCTCCTTTAGCAGATTATGATTATACAAAAAAATCAATGGAAAGAACTCATCAATGGGCTAAAAGGTGTTTAAAAGTTAAAAAAAAGAATAAGCAATTATTGTTTGGTATTGTTCAAGGAGGGCTTTTTAAAGATTTAAGAAAAGAAAGCGCTAAATTTATTGGCTCTTTGCCTTTTGACGGATTCGGCATTGGCGGTTCTTTTGGAAAAAAAGAAATGAAAAAGGCGCTGGATTGGATTATTCCTTATTTGCCTGAAAACAAACCGCGCCATTTATTAGGAATTGGTTATTTAGATGATTTGAAAGAAGCAATTAAACGAGGAATTGATTTATTTGATTGTGTTTATCCGACGCGTTTAGCAAGGCATGGTACTTTTTTAACTAATCAAGGAGAATTGAATATTTTAAAATCCAGTCATAGAACAGACAAAAAGCCAATAATGAAAAGTTGCTCCTGTTATGTTTGTCAGAATTATACTAGAGCTTATCTTAATCATCTTTTTAGGGCAAAAGAAATACTTGGCTCTCGCTTAGCTACTTTTCATAACCTTTCGTTTATGTTTAATTATTTAGAGAAGATAAGGGATAATATTAAGTGGGATAGGTATTTTTAATTTTTATTAATAAATAAATATGTTAAAATAATATTAATTTATGAAAATATTTAATGAATCAAGAGTAATTTGGCAATATTTAAAAAAATATAAAGCCAAAGTTTATTTAATAACCCTGATTGCCTTTCTGGGTTCTTTTATTGCGGCTGTTATCCCATATTTTTATGGTTATTTGGTTGATGCTGTGATTTCAAAATTAGTTGCTTTTAAAATAATTGCTGTTTTTCTTTTGCTGTGGTTAATTTTGTCATTAATAGGAGATTGGCTTGATAGAATAGCTCATTATCGTGGATATGATATAGCAATAGATATCGAGAATGATTTTCGTTTGGAAATTACTAATCATCTTTTATACTTACCTTTAGGTTTTCATAAAAATAAAAAAATGGGTGAAATAATTCAGCGCGCTTCTAGAGGAGCTGACCATTTAGAAACAATTATTAGCAATGTTATTTTTAATTTTGGCCCGCAATTTTTAACAGTAGTTGTTGCTTTAATAATTATGAGTTTTGTTGAATGGCGTTTAACTTCTTTACTTTTTTTGATTTTGGTTCTTTATTCTTTAGCTTCTGTTTGGAAAACAAGAGCAATTGTTAAAGCGCAGAAGAAAATGAATAAAGTTTATGAAAAATCTTATGGAAATCTTTATGATTCTATTATTAATATTCAAACAGTAAAATCTTTTACTCGTGAACAAAAAGAAGAAAAAAGGGCTTATATAGATTTTAGGATTAAGGCTGGTCAACAATACAAATTATATTTAAGTTTTTGGCGTGATCTTAGCGTTTGGCAGCAAGCAATTTTTAGTATAGGTTTTGTTTTTATTTTTGGAGTTGCTATTTATTTTTTAAATATAGAAATTATTACTCCTGGCCAGTTAGTAATGTTTATCGGATATATTAGTTTGATTTATGCTCCTTTTGGCATGTTGGCTAATAATTATAGAATAATCAGAACTGGGTTAACTGCTATCCAGCGAGCCAGAAAACTTCTTAATGTTAAGCCAGAATTATATCAAAAAGATAAAAAAGAATTTAAAAATATTAAAGGCGCATTGGAATTTATTAATATTAATTTTAGTTATCAAAAAGCAAAAAATGTTTTAAAAGATATTAATTTTAAAGTAAAGCCAGGTCAAATGGTTGCTTTGGTTGGAGAAAGTGGAGTTGGAAAAACAACTTTAATTGATTTAATCTCTCGTTATTATATTCCTAAACAGGGTAAAATATTAATTGATAGTCAGGATATTGCTGAAGTAAATTTGGAATCATTAAGAAAACAAATTGCTATTGTTCCTCAAGAAGTAACTTTATTTAATGATACGATTAAAAACAATATTCATTATGGTCGGCAAAATGCAACTGAACAAGAAATTATTGAAGCATCTAAAATTGCTCATGTTCATGAGTTTGTTCAGAAATTTGATAAAAAATACGAACAATTAGTTGGCGAGCGAGGGATTAAACTTTCTACAGGACAAAAACAAAGAGTTGCTATTGTTAGGGCTATTTTAAGAAATCCTAGTATTCTTATTCTTGATGAAGCAACTTCTAGTTTAGATTCAGCTACGGAAAAATTGGTTCAAGAAGCATTATCTAAATTAATTAAAGGGAGAACTACTTTTGTTATTGCTCATCGTTTAAGTACAATTCAAAAAGCTGACTTAATCCTAGTTTTAGAAAATGGTCGTATTATTGAAGAAGGCGATCATCAAGAGTTAATTGATAAAGGTGGTGTTTATAAAAAACTTAATCAATTGCAATCAACTATAATTAGATGATTATTATTTCCAAATGTGAAGAAAGAAAGATTTTATCAGATTAATAAGAATCTTATTTTCAACTAATATGCCAGTTGATTTTTTATCAGGAAGAATAATAATTTTATCATAAATAATAACTACACCTGAAAATAATTGAATTTCATTTTTAATAGATTTCTTTTCTAAAATTTCAACTTTTCCTAATCTTTTAGTTATCTTTTGATAAGCTGATTTTCTGTTTTTGAGAGGCCAAATTTTTTCATTACCGATTAAGATGTAAATTTTTTTGCTTTGAGTATTTAAAAAATCATTAAGTAAGTTTTCAATTTCAGCTTTGCCATTATATGTTTTTATTTCTCTTTTATCTCCTAAAAAATATTTACTTTTTAAAGCAGAAATAATTCTTAAGAATTCTCTTTCTTTTTCTTTAATTTCTTTTTTTTCTATTTTTAAAATACCTAAGAGCTTATCGGGGGATTCTGCTATAAAATATGTTTTATTTTTATCCCTTGATTCGGAAATAAGCCTTTTCTGTTTAAGGGTTTTTACTATTTCATAAGTAGTCGGTCTGCTAATTTTTGCTTTCTGAGCTATTTTTTGAATTGAAGTATAACCAAGCTCTAAAGCGGTTAAATAGACTGATGCTTGTTTTTCAGTCAGACCTAATTTTCTTAATTCTAATGGTAAAATTTCTAATTCCATATTAATTAAAACTGTTTTGAAAATCTCATATCTCCTGAATAAAGCAATCTAATATCATCTATTTCGTATTTTAACATAGCTAATCTATCTATACCAACTCCAAAAGCAAACCCTTGCCATTCGCCAGGCAAATATCCAACTGATTTTAAAACATTAGGATGAACCATTCCAGCACCCATGATTTCAAGCCATTGTCCTAATTTTTTATGGTGAGCTTGTCGAACCATAATATCAATTTCAAAACTTGGTTCAGTAAATGGAAAATAACCAGGACGCAAACGCATTTTTAGTTTTGGACCAAAAATATCTTTTAGAAATGCTTTAATAACGCCTTTAAAATTAGCCATTGAAACATTCTTTCCAATCATTAGTCCTTCAACTTGATAGAATTGGACATCATGAGAAGCATCTGTCGCTTCATGTCGAAAACATCGTCCAGGAACAATAATTCGTAAAGGAGGATTATTTTTTTCCATATAACGAGCTTGCATTGGAGAGGTATGAGTTCTTAAAAGTAAATCAAGATTTTTAAGCCAAAAAGTATCCCACTGATCTCTGGCTGGATGATTTTTGGGAATATTTAAAGCATCAAAATTATAATATTCAGTTTCTACTTCTGGACCGTCAATCACTGAAAATCCCATTGATTGAAAACTTTCTTCAATTTGTTGCTGGATTAAACTAATAGGATGAGCATAACCTTGAGGAGGTAGAATTCCAGGAGCTGTTACATCAATCCATTCTTGATTATCAGATTTATTATCGGTTAATAATATTTCGTTTTTCTTTTTAGTTATTAATTCGTTAAGTTCTTTTTTAATTTTATTAGCCATTAATCCTTTTTCTTTTCTTTCTTTTTCCGGAAGATCCTTTAGAGAATGTAAAACAAGACTAACTTCGCCTTTTTTGCCTAAATATTTTCTAAATATTTGTTCAAGCTCTTTTAATCTCTTTACTTGATCAATTTCTTTTTTAGCTTCTTGTTTGATTGAATTTATGTCCATATTTATTAATTTTAAATTATTTTTTAAATTAAGGCAAGGTGGGGATATAATATGTATATATTAAATTAAATTGTCAGTAACTATTTTACAATCAATTAGTCAGAAATACTGCTTAAATAGGGCGGTATTTTTGTTTTTTATGCCTGTGGATAAGTTTTGTCGGAAAATAAAATATTTTAAAAACTTGACATTTATTTAATTTATCATTAGAATTTATTGTAAGAACATTAACATTTAAATATATAAAAAAAGGAGGTGGTAATATGAAAGATGAATTTGATAGAGTTCTGATAAGGTCTTTAATTGAAGTGGATATTGATAATGCTGAAAAATTTCTCAAGTTCATCAATGAGATTATCAATGATCCTTCTGCTAAAGTTTCTTTTAATAAGCAAAGAGTGATTAACGAAGAAAAAATGTGGTTGAAAGAAGTTATTGGGCTTATAAATCAGAAAAAAATGGTTCAGATGGTAGTATTTTTAGATAATGAAGTAGTCGGCATGTCAGATGTAACTCTTCAAAGAGAAAGGAAATCTCATGTTGGCGAATTCGGGATTGCCTTGACTGAAAAGGCGAGGGGAAGAAAGCTTGGTTCTAAATTGGCAAAAGCTGCAATAGAGGAGAGTATGAATCTCTTCGGAGACCGCTTAAGAGTAATAAAGGTGAGTTTCCCAGTTTCAAAGAATCAAGTTAAAGATTTCTATAAATCTCTTGGTTTTATCGAAGTCGCGATAATACCGGATCAATACCTTTTTGATGAATTGGAAGCAGAAACAGTTATAATTAAGAGAATATAATGAAAGAGAGGTGAATATCATGCAAACTTTATTAAGAGAGAGTCCAGTCTTGGTTATTATGCGTCCTACTGAAAGCTGCAATCTGGATTGTCGTTATTGCTATAACGCTTATTCAGCACCAGAAGTCAGAATGTCTGAAGAAACTTTAGAAAATTCTATTAGAGCTATTCTTTCTTATTACCGCCAGACGATATTTCTGTGGCATGGCGGAGAATCTACTTTGATGGGAGTTGATTTTTTTAAACAAGCGTTAGATTTTCAGGAAAAGTACAAGGTTAATGGGCAAAAAATTGTCAACGAGATTCAGACAAACGGAACTTTGCTGAATGAAAAATGGTGTGATTTTTTCGCTGAGAACAATTTTTATGTTGGGGTTAGTATAGATGGGCCTCAATATCTCAATGACAAGGCTCGACGCTATAAAAATAGTAACGGAACTCATAAAGATATCCTTAAAGGTATCCTTATGCTGAAAGAACGAAATATCATAATTGCCGGTGTTTGCGTTCTCGCCCAGCACAATGTCGAACATTTAGCAGAAGTCGTTGATTTCTACAGAGGTTATGATATTCCTTTAAATCTCAATCCTTTTGTCAGTAGTGGTCAAGGAAGTATATTCAGGGAAGAATTAACTATTTCGCCTCGGAGATATGCATTAGTGCTGATTGAGCTTTTTAATAAGTGGTTCGAGAATCCAGATATAAAGATTTACGAGTTCTGGAAGATTGTCAAAAGTATGTTTACAGGATATAATAATATATGTTGCTATAGTGGAGAATGCTCCAGAGACTATTTGAGTATTTGTCCCACAGGCGAGGTTTATCCTTGCGGTCGCTGGGCTGGTGAAAAAGGTTATTGTATGGGCAATGTAAATTTTCATTCAATTTCCCAGATTGTTCAGTCAAAGCCGGTCGTCCAGATCCTTGAAAGGAAACACTTAATTGAAGAATGTCAACAATGTTTTTGGTACGAGATTTGTCATGGCGGATGTCCACATACCGCATATGTCTATACCGGCAACATCAATAACAGTGATTATTATTGTTGCGGAAGAAAAATGCTATTTTCTCATATTTATCAGAAACTAAGAATGGAGTTAAAAAGTGCTGTAAACTTTTAACTTAATCAGTATAGGAGGTTAAGATGGAATCAGCAGTCAAAAAGACTCATGAGTGGGTAAAGGGACCAGAAGAATCCCAGGTTGATAGATTTGAGAGATTGAGCCTGGAGGGCGTTCATTCCAATAAGGTGACTAACCCTGTTATTCAGATGCTTCTAGATGAAAGAACTGGTAAGAATTCTGACGAAGGTGCTTTGATCAAGCCGGAAGATGAATGGCTTATTTTCCCTGATTAACAAAACCAGTTCTTTTTACAAAAAATTTTTAAACTAAGAGTCGTTGATTTCAAATAACGGCTCTTTTATTTTACTTTAAAAAATTTTATTTTTAAGTTATAATGTTTTTATTGGGAGGTTAATAATATCTATGAATTTAATTTATAATAAAATATTTCTTAAGCACGAAACAAGCGAACACTTGGAGAATAAAAAGAGATTAGAAGTTTTTGGCGATTTGCCAGAAACAAAAATTAAGAATGGGGATCAATATTTAAAGTTAGTCCATCCTGAAAAATATATAGAATATATTAAAGAATTGTCTCAAAAAGAAGAATCGCCGAATAAGGATACGATTATTTCTAAAAATAGTTACCGAGTCGCTTGCTACGCGGTTGGTGCTTCTATTATGGCTTCTAAACAGAATGATTTTGCTTTAGTCAGGCCACCTGGCCATCATGCTGGATTTAAAGAACCTCAAGGGTTTTGTCTTTTTAATAATATTGCCGTAGCTGTTCAAAAATTAGTTAATCAAGGGAAAAAGGTTTTTATTTTTGATTTTGATGGGCATTTTGGCAATGGTACATCTAAAATATTTTATGAATCTAATGATGTTTTGTATTTATCAATTCATCAATATCCGGCTTTTCCTAATAAAGGATGGGTAAATGAAATAGGTCAAAAACAAGGCAGAGGATATAATATAAATATTCCTTTACCAGTAAAAAGCGGAGATGATCTGTTTGTTCAATCTTTTAAAGATTTTTTGCCGATTATAAAACAATTCAAGCCAGATATAGCAGCTGTTTCAGCTGGATTTGATGGACATTACGCTGATCCTTTGTTGGACTTGAATTATAGCATAAATTCTTTTTATGAAATCGGCAAGATACTTTCAAATAACTTTAAAAATATCTTTGCTGTTTTAGAGGGTGGTTATAATTTAAAATACTTGCCTAAATGCGTTTATAATTTTATATCTGGAATTAATCAAAAAGAGATTAAATTTAAGGAAGAGTCGACTTTTTCAGATAGTTCAATAAGGCAAGAATATGATAAAAGAATAAAGATGTTACATAAGAATTTAATAGGATATTGGAAATAATTTTAATAATTGTCAACTATCATTTTACAATCAATCAGTTAAAAATATCGCTTAAATAGGGCGGTATTTTTTAATTTTTATGCCTGTGGATAAGTTTTGTCGGAAAATATCTAAATAAAATAGAAAATTATTAGATTAATAATTTTCTGTCAATAACTATTTTACAAGTATTAATCAGGAATATCGCTTGGATAGGGCGGTTTTTTTAATTCTTTTCTTATACAATTCATAATCTTTTAAATGTATAGCTCTGGGATATTTTTTTTGCAATTTATCATTAGAATGAACTATAATTATACCTGGTAGTAAACCTAAACCATCAAAAATATATTCTTCATTGTTTTTAGTGCCGATGCCTTTTTCGAACAAAACAATAGCTCCCGCACTAATTCCCACGATAGTTTCTATATTATTATCCTGTTTTTGTATTTTTTCCGCAAAATTTTCTTTCTTCAAGGATTTAATTAAAAACGAAGTATCACCGCCAGAAAAAATAACTATCTGTGCATTATATAAATCAGAAATATTTTTTTGTTTTACCAAGAAAATATTTTTTGCACCAAGTAATTCAAAAATTTTTCTTAAACGATCAAAGCCACTGTTAATAACTTTCAAGAATTTCTTATCGCTTTCAGCTGCAATAATTACATAAGCTATT
>JAHJQT010000018.1 GCA_018819085.1 Patescibacteria group bacterium | reverse complement strand
TAATTTCTCTTTAGTCAAAAATGTGGTAAAATTAAATAAGCAAAATGAGATAAAAATAGATTCTAAAAATAGAACTTCCCAGCTGAATATTTTTGCAGCTGGAGATGTAACAGATGTTTCTCATAAGCAGGTTATTATTGCGGCTGGCGAAGGCGCAAAAGCAGCTTTAAATGCTTATGATTATATAAAAAAGTTAAAATAAGAAAGAAGATATTATGGCAGAAAAAAATAAAATTAGAGTTTTTAGCACTTCAACTTGTCCTTATTGCGTTACTTTAAAAGCTTATTTAGATGAAAAAGATTTTAAATATGAAGATATAAATGTTGCTGAAGATAAAAAAGCAGCTAAGGAAATGATTGAAAAATCAGGTCAGATGGGCGTTCCTGTTGTAGAAATAAACAACGAAATTATTATTGGTTTTGATAAACAAAAGATAAATAAAATTTTAGGAATAAAAGAATAAATTTAAAAATAATCTTATGTCAATAAAAATAGCTATTAATGGTTTTGGCCGGATTGGTCGTGTTTCTTTCAAAAAAATATTAGAAAATAATTCTGATGTAGAGATAGTAGCAATTAATGACTTGACTGATAATAAGACACTTGCTCATCTTTTGAAATATGATTCATCTTATGGGATATATAATAAGACAGTTAAAGCAGATGATGAATTTTTAACAATAGATGGTAAGGAAATAAAATGTTTAACAGAAAAAGATCCATCAAATCTTCCTTGGAAAGATTTAGAGGTTGATGTTGTTCTTGAATGCACAGGTTATTTTACTGATCTTGAAGGAGCTAAAAAACATTTAGAAGCAGGAGCTAAGAAAGTAATAATTTCAGCTCCGTCTAAAAGTTCTGAAATACCTCATTTTGTATTAGGAGTTAATGAAGAAAAATATAATTCGGAAAAAGATAATATTGTTTCAATGTGTTCATGTACAACTAATTGTCTTGCACCTGTAGCTAAAATTCTTCATCAAAATTTTGAAATAGAAAGCGGTTTAATGACAACTATTCATAGTTATACTAATGACCAGCGTTTACTTGATGCTCCTCATAAGGATTTGCGTCGCGCTCGTTCAGCAGGATTATCAATGATTCCTACTACTACAGGAGCAGCTATTGCTGTAACTAAAGCTATTCCAGAACTTGAAGGTAAAATACATGGGATGGCTATTAGGATACCTACTGCAACAGTATCTTTAGTTGATTTTGTAGCGAAAGTTAAAAAAGATACAACTGTGGAAGATGTAAATTATATTTTTAAAAAAGCATCTTCTGAAAAGGGTTTAAGCGGTATTTTAGGAATAGAAGACGCCTTATTAGTTTCTATTGATTATAAGGGGAATTCTTTTTCTTCTATTGTGGATATGGGTTCAACTATGGTTCAGGGAAAGAATTTAATTAAAGTATTAGCTTGGTATGACAATGAATGGGCCTATGGTTGCCGTTTGGCAGAATTTGCCGAATTCATTGGAAAAAAATTATAAATTTATAATATGATATATTTAGGCGCTGATCATGCTGGATTTCATCTTAAAGAAGAACTCAAGAAATATCTTGAGGAATTAGGTTATGAATATGAAGATTTAGGAAATAAAGAACTTGATCTTTTAGATGATTATCCTGATTTTGCTATAAAAGTGGCTGAAAAAGTTTTAGAAACAGGCAGTCAGGGTATTTTAATTTGCGCAACTGGTTTGGGCATGTCTATGGTTGCTAATAAAATTAAAGGAATTAGAGCTGCAGTAGTTTGGGATGATTTTACAGCTTTTAAATCACGCGAGCATAATGATGCTAATATTCTTTGTTTAGCTGGTAAATCCTTAGATGATGAAACAGCGAAAAAAATTGTTCGTATTTGGTTAGAAACAGAATTTACAGGAGAAGAAAGACACGTCAGAAGATTGGAAAAAATTAATGAAATAAAATGATTCAAATTATTCCGACAATAATCGCTAAAGATTTTCAAGAGCTTCAAGATAAAATTAATAAAGTAGAATTACATGCTGAATGGGCGCAGTTAGATGTTATGGATGGAAAGTTTGTTAATAATACAACATGGCAGAACCCAGTTGATTTAAAAAATTTAGAAACTAATTTGAATTTAGAAGCTCATTTAATGGTTAAAAATCCAGAAGAAGTTATTGATCAATGGATTGAATCAGGAGTTAAGAGAATTATCATTCACTACGAGTCAACTAAAAAAATAACAGAAATTATTGATAAAATAAAAAAAGCTGGATTAGAAGTTGGCTTAGCTATTAATCCAGAAACTTCATTAGAAAAAATAGTTGATTTTATTGAAAAGATTGATTTAGTTTTAATTATGACAGTTAATCCTGGCTTTGGTGGGCAGGATTTTTTAAATGAATCTGTGGATAAAATTAAGCAATTGCGAGGGGAATATAAAGATGTTAATATAGAGGTAGATGGAGGAATAAATTTAAAAACTGCTTCAAAAGTTATTCAAGCTGGCGCTAATTTTTTAGCTGTTGGCACAGCTATTTTTAAAAGCGATAATATTAAAGAAGTAATAAATAAATTCAAAAATATAAATATATGGGCATAAAAGAAATAGAGAAAAAAGCTAATGAAATAAGAAAAGATATCATTGAGATGCTTTTAGAGGCAAAGTCAGGGCATTCAGCTGGTTCTTTAGGTATGGCTGATGTTTTTGCCGCTCTTTATTTCGGTGATATTATGAAATATGATTCTAAAAATCCAGAGTGGAAAGAAAGAGATAGAGTCGTTCTTTCTAATGCTCATATTTGTCCAGTTTGGTATGCTACTTTAGCGCAGGCTGGATATTTTCCTATTAAGGAATTAAAAACATTAAGAAAATTAGGAAGTAAATTACAAGGACATCCTGATCGTTTTGAACTTTCTGGCATTGAGACATCAGGTGGCTCTTTAGGTCAGGGTTTATCTATTGCCTGCGGAATGGCTTATTCTTTTAATAAATTAGATAAAAAAGATAATTGGGTTTGGGCTTTAACTAGCGATGGTGAACATGATGAAGGTCAGATGTGGGAAGCAGCTATGTTTGCCGGAAAAAACAAGCTTTTTAATATCACTCAAATTATGGATCGTAATAATATTCAAATTGATGGATATACTGAAGATGTTATGCCATTAGAGCCATTAAAAGAAAAATATGAAGCGTTTAATTGGCATGTTTTAGAAATTGACGGACATAATATAGAAGAGATTATTGACGCTTGCAATAAATCAAAGGCGATTTTTGAAAAACCAACATTAATAATTGCTCATACAATTCCTGGCAAGGGAGTTGATTTTATGGAGTGGGAATATTCTTGGCATGGGAAAGCTCCTTGCGCTGAAGAAGCTAATAAAGCTCTTAACTGTTTAAGGACTTTAGACGGGAAAATTAAAAGTGAACATGAATAAAATTATGAATTTATCAAAAGATTTATACAACAAAGAAAAATTAGAACAAAAGCCGACTCGTGATGGCTATGGTCATGGATTAGTTGAATTAGGCAAAAAGAATCCAAATATAGTTGTTTTAGGCGCTGATTTAACCGGCTCAACTCGATGTGATTGGTTTGAAAAAGAATTTCCAGACAGATTTATTCAAATAGGCATAGCTGAACAAAATATGATGGGTGTTGCTGTAGGATTGGCTTTATCAGGAAAAATTCCTTTTGCTTCCACTTATTCTGTTTTTTGTCCTGGTCGCAATTGGGATCAAATTCGTGTTAGTGTTGCTTATAATAAAGCTAATGTTAAGTTTACTGGAGCTCATGCAGGAATTTCCGTAGGTCCTGACGGAGCAACTCATCAAGGATTGGAAGATATTGCTATAACACGCTGTTTGCCTAATCTAACTGTTTTAGCGCCTTGCGATATGATTGAAACCAAGAAGGCTACGATCGCGGCTGGAGAAATGGAAGGTCCTGTTTATTTAAGATTTGCCAGAGAAGCTACGCCTATTTTTACTACTGAAAAAACGCCTTTTCAAATCAGCAAGGCAGAAGTTTTTCGTGAAGGAAAAGATGTTTCAATAATTGCCTGCGGGCCAACAGTTTATGAGGCCTTATTAGCTGCTAATGATTTGGAAAAAGAAGGAATTTCAGTTGAAGTAGTTAATAATCATACTATTAAGCCGATTGATGAAAAAACAATAATTGAAACAGCTAAGAAAACAGGCGCAGTAGTTACAGCTGAAGATCATCAAGTGATGGGAGGTATGGGTTCTGCTGTGGTTGAAGTTCTTAGCAAAAACCATCCGGTTCCAGTAGAAATGATTGGGGTTCAGGATAGATTTGGCGAATCAGGCCAAACAGATGAATTAATGAAAGAGTTTGGTTTAGTTGCGGAAAATATCAAAGAAGCAGTTAAAAAAGTTATTAAGAGAAAAGCATAAAACTTCGTATTCTAAAATTTCTTCGTGCTTTACCCTAAAGGGCTCCGACGCACTCAGAAATTTCAAAATACTCGTTTTTAATTTAATATTTTATGTATGATATTATAGTATTAGGTTCGGCTACTCTGGATATTTTTATGAGCAGTAAAAAATTGCAAGTAGTTGAAAGCGAAAAATTTATAACAAAAAAAGGGCTTTGTGTTCCTTTAGGCTCAAAAATGAAAGTTGATAATGTTAATTTTGCTATGGGCGGCTGTGGAACTAATGCAGCTGTAACTTTTGCTCGTCAGGAATCAAAAACAGCTTATCTGGGATTAATTGGCAATGATTATCCAGGTCAAATGATTAAACAAGAACTTTCAGTTCAAGGTGTTTCAATAGATTTATTAATTGAAACAGATAAATATCCAACTGCCTTTTCAATAATTCTTTCTTTGCCTGGGATAGGCAGGAGTATTTTAAAAAAATTAGGAGCTTGTCATGAAATGACTGAAAATGATATTCCATTTGATAAGATTAAAACAAAATGGATTTATGCAGGTTCTTTATCGGGTGAGGCATATAAGTCACTTGATTCTTTATTTGATTTTGCTGTTAAGAATAATATAAAGATTGCTGCGAGTCCGGTTGGTCAAAGTCAATTAGGCGAAGGATTAAAAAGAACACGTGCTTTGTTAGATAAAATAGATGTTTTGATTCTTAATCAAGAAGAAGCATCTCTTTTAACTGGAGTAGATTTTAATAAAGAAGAAGAGATTTTTAAGAAATTAGATGAATTAGTTAAAGGAATTGCAATAATGACTAAGGGACCTGAAGGAGTAAAAGTTTCAGATGGAGAATATTATTATTCAGCTGGTATTCCTGAATCTGGTTTAGTTGATAGAACTGGAGCTGGTGATGCTTTTTCATCTGCTTTTTTAGTAGGGTATATAGAGAAAAATGATATTTCTTATGCAATTCAATTAGGAACTGCTAATGCCACTTCTGTTTTACAAGAAATCGGAGCAATTAATGGATTATTAAAAAAAGGTGAGTGGGGTCAATGGGACAAGGTAGAAGTTTTAAAGGAGAAGATATAATGAGTACTGAAACAAAAAAATTAGCTGAGTTATTAAGAACATCTGAAGATGTTATTTTAAAATTGGAAAAGAGAATGAATAAAATAAGTAGGAAAAGCGATGTTATTAGTAAAATTGTTCAAAATAATGATTTTTTAGCAAGAAAAAAATTAATAGAATTAGGATTTGGTAAAAAGGAAGAACCTTTTGATGCTAATGCAGAAGATGTTTATAGTGCATTAATTAAGAGAGCTAAGAAAGAAGATGCAACGCTATTTAAATATTTCTATAAACCTGATTTTTCTAATACTGCTGGATGTAGGAGTTTAATTAATACAGCCAATGAATTAGCTGGGAATCCTGTTGGATTTTATTTAAAAGAAGAAGCGGCAAAGAAACTATTAAAGCTAAATCCCCCTCAGAAAATTATGCAAAGCTTAGGTTATGGAGATAATATTGATAAGATGCTTAAAAAAGAAAATCTTTTTGAAATATTTGCTGCTTTGCGTTTTATTGAAGATGGTAAATGGCTTAATGATGTTTTCTTTAAACCGTATAAGGATTTAAAAAAAGAAGATTTTGAGGAAAGAGAAATTAAGGTAATGGCTATGTCAGAAAAATGGAAAGGTATTGGTAAAGAATTTTTAGGAAAAAAACTTCATCATATGAGTCATCTAAAAGAACTTGGTCTTGTATTCATTATTCCAGTTGAAAGACAAGTAAAAGGAGAAATACTATATCTCTTTTTTATGACTCTTCATTATATTTATGAAACTGATTGGCATTCTAAATTATTTAAATCTTATAGCGAAGACAAAGATTTTATGAATAAAGTTACAAATGCATTAAAAGTTGAAGTTACTAGTGATCCATTACCTAGTGGCGAAAAAGCAAGTTGGCGTATGGTACCTAAATATTTAGCAAAACACGACATTAATGATCCTCGTTTGGCTGAGCCTCATATTAATCCAGAATCATGGCATTATACAAAAGCGGCTGAAATTATTAGAAAATTTGCAAAAAGATTTGAAATTCCAGGACTTAATTTTTGGAATGGGTTAGATGTAGTGGTAGATTCTTTTCCTATTAATAATTCAAAAGAAAAAGCTTTAATAAGTTTTGACTTGTTTGATAATGGAATCTCACTTTTACAAAAAAAAGAATTTAAATCAAGGTATTTTTATCATCAGCAGGAATCGTTATGGAATAAAATTTTTATTGAATATATGGGAGAAAATGAATTAGATAAAATAATGATAGAGAATTTAAATAAAGGATACATCAGCCTATAGGCTGAAATTTCTAATTTCTAATTTCTAATTTCTAAATAATGTCTTAATTTTATAATGTTTAAAAATTAATTCATTGAAAATTGATTAAAAATTAAAAATTAAAAATTAAAAATTTTTACTTTATGCTAAATATATTTAAAAAAGCACAAGAAAATAAGTACGCCATAGGAGCTTTTAATGTTTCTAATTTAGAACAAGTAAAAGCGATTGTTCAAGCTGCTCAAAATCTTCAAAGTCCAGTTATTATTTCTACTTCTGAAGGTGAAAGTAATTTTATTGGGAAAAAACAAATTAGATTAATTATTGATGCCTATAAAGAGCAAACTGGATTACCAATAATTTTACATTTAGATCACGGAAAATCTTTTGAAGCTATTAAAGAGGCTATTGAAATTGGTTATGATTCTATTCATTTTGATGGCTCTAAATTAAGTTTTGAAGAAAATATAGAGGAAACTAAAAAAATAGTTGATTTTGCTAGAGAAAAAGGTATTAAAAATATTGAAGGAGAATTGGGATATTTAAGAGGGGGTTCAAATATTCATAAAACAATAGAAGTTAAACCAGAAGATTTAACTAATTCGAAACAAGCTGAAGAATTTGTTAATAAAACAGGAGTAGATAGTTTAGCGATTGTTATTGGCAATATTCATGGAATTTCTAAATCAGGCGAAAGTCCACATATATTTTTAGATAGATTGGAAGAAATAAATAAGGTAGTAGGAGATGAGATTGGTTTAGTTCTTCATGGTGGTTCTGGAATAAAAGAAGAAGATATTGAAAAATCTATTCAATTGGGTATAATAAAGATTAATGTTAATACAGAGTTAAGAGTTGCTTATACTGAATCTTTGAAAAAATCACTTCAAGATGATCCAGATAGAGTTACTCCGTATAAGATAATGCCGCCAGTTGTTGAAGCGGTTCAAAAGGTCGTTGAAGATAAAATCAAGATATTTGGTAGTAATAATAAATCATGAAAGTAAAAATAGATAAGGAGAAATGCATTGGCTGTGGCAGCTGTGAAGCTGTTTGCCCTGATTTCTTTAAAATGGATGATGAAAATAAAGCCTATTTTAAAGAAAATAAGGAGGGTGATAGGGATTGCATAAAAGAAGCAGCTGATATTTGTCCATTACAAGCAATTGAAGTTGAGGAATAAATCTTGACCTAGTGGTCTTTTTTAGTTAGGATGTATATATGTTAAAACTATTATCTAAACTACGTCAGAAAACTGGTAGACACAATAAAGTTCTCCGAGAACAAAATTTGATTCCAGCTGTTTTGTATGGTCATAAAGTTAAAAATATTAATTTATCTATCAAAGAGTCTGATTTTGAAAGAGTATATAAGCAGGCTGGTGAAAGCACTTTAATTAAGCTTAGTATAAAAGATGATAAAAATGAAAAAGAAAAGGAAAGAATAGTTTTAATTTATAATGTAGAAAAAGATGCAGTAAGTGATAAGGTTATTCATGTTGATTTTTATCAAGTTAAAATGGATGAAGAAATTTCAGTAGAAGTTCCATTGGTATTTATTGGTAAATCAGATGCTGTTGAAACTGATAAGGGAGTTTTAATTAAAAATATTCAGGTTGTTGAGATAGAAGCATTACCTCAGGATTTGCCTTCTGAAATTGAAGTTGATATTTCTGTATTAAAAACTTTTGATGATAATATTTATATTAAAGATTTAAAAATACCAGAGAAAGCTAAAATAAAAAATAACCAAGAAGATTCAGTGGCTTCAGTAATTCCTCCAAGAACTAGTGCGGAATTGGAGAATTTAGAAGAAGCGCCTGTTGAGAAAATAGAAGATATTGAAAAAGAAGATAAAAAATCAGAAACAACAGAAGAATCTTCTGAATCAAATAAAGATGTTCAAGGAGGAAAACCTACCGGGGAAGAGTCTGCTTCTAGTGGGAAGTAAAATGAGTAAATCATTAAAAATTATTAATCATATAACAGTAATCTCTGTATTATTCTTTTTGATTTGTCCTTTAGTTCTATTTGCAGCTGATACTGATGAAATAAAACGTGATTTAGAGAATCAAATAAAGCAAAAGCAGGAAGAAATAGATCAGCATCAAGATAAAATTCAAGAAACTCAAGGTAAGGCAAAAACACTTAATAATGAAATAAGTATTCTTGAAGAGCAAATTAAAAAAATTCGTGTAGAAATGAATCAGATAGATTTAACAATTCAAAAAAGTACTTTAAATATTCAAGAAATAGATAAACAAATTGAAACTTTAGAACAAAGTGTAGATGAAAAGAAAAAACTTTTAGCAGAATATATTAGGATATTTGCACGCTATGATCAAGAAACTCTTTTAGAAGTTATTTTAAAAAATGAAAAATTCTCTGATTTTTTTGATGAGATAAAAGCATTTGAAACCATTCAAGAAGAGATACATAGTATTTTAGAAGCGATAGGGCAGTTAAAAGAAATACTTCTAGAGGATAAAGAAAAAATAAAAGTTGAAAGAGAAGAGCAAAATATACTTAAATCATTTCAGATGGTTCAAAGTCGTTCTGTTGAAAGTATACAAAACCAGAAAGAAAGTATTTTAAATAAAACAAAAGGAGAAGAACGTCTTTATCAACAAATGATTCAAGGAGTTGAAAAAGATATTATTTATATCAAAGAACAGCTTTCTTTACTTGAGAGGTATAACATAACAATAAATGAGGCAGTTCAGTATGCTATTTTTGCTGCTTCTAAAACTAGCATTAGACCAGCTTTTCTTTTAGGTGTTTTAGAAGCTGAATCACGTTTAGGTATAAATGTTGGAACAGGTAATTGGAAAGAAGATATGTATCAATGTTATCGTAAGCTTGGCTATATTACGACTGCCGAAAAACAGAAAAAAGCATTTTTACAGATTTGTAAAAGTTTAGGTATTAATCCTGATACTCAACCAGTTTCAGCAGAACCTTGGTATGGTTGTGGAGGCGCTATGGGAGTAGGTCAATTTATGCCAGCTACTTGGCTTGCTTATGCAGATCAAGTTGCCGGTTTAACAGGTAATAATCCACCAAATCCATGGAATCATAAAGATGCCTTTATGGCTTCTGCAATTAAATTATCTCAAGGAGGAGCAGATCAAAGAACAGAAGTAGGGGAAAGAACAGCTTATGGTAAGTATTTAGGTGGTAGCAACTATCAAAAATGGATGTATCATTCAGTAACTAATAAGGTTATTAGTTTAGCTAATAATTTTCAAAAAGAGTATTTTGATTAAGGAAACTGAATAGGCACGGCCTTATTCGCACAACCTTCCGTCCTCCGAACGTAAGGATGTAGCTCTGTAAGGCCGTGCCTATTATATTCTCTTTAAAATGCTTTAAACATAGACATATTGCACTCAAGATAACCCGAGAACTTGATTAGGAGTTTTACCATCTAAGGCACAATGTTTTGTATTGTTGTAATACATATTCCATAGTTTTAATTTGTATTGCAACTCTTCAAATGATTTGAATCGTAATTGATCATAAAATTTCTCTTGATCTGTTCTGTGACTTCTTTCTACTTTGCCATTCTGAGCAGGTTTGCCTGGATCAATCAGATAATGAGTGATATTCAAATTATTACACGAAACATCAAAATAATGCAGTCGAATATTAAGAGGATCTTTTGACATTGCGTGTCCTAAATATCTATTAGTGAAACATGAACCATTATCTGTTTTAATTGATTGTATCATAAATGGAGCAATAGACACTAACTCTTTTAAAAATTTTACAGCAAAAGTATTTGATTGGAAAGGATATGCTTTTAAATATCTCCATCTTGAAGCAGAATCAATAGCTGTAAACTGATAAAGCCTGTCTCCTTTTGGCCTATCAGGCACCCATTTTATGTCAATCTCAACCATCTCACCTGGCAACCATTGTTTTTTTAAATAATTTGTCTTTATCTTTCTTGAGCGATATTTTCTTGTTAATCCTTCTGTTTTGATTATCTTTTGTATTGTTTGAAAATGGATATTAATGCCTTCCTCTTCTAAATCCCAACTAATCTTTTTAGCGCATTGGTTTTTATCCTTTCTTAATTCAATTATTCTTTCTTTGATGCGTATTGATGTTTCATTTGGATTAGTCTTAGGTCTTTTTGATTTGTTTTCAAGGCCATCGAAGCCGAACTCTCTAAAACTGGCAAGCCAGTATTTCAAAGAACGTTCAGAGAAAGGACAAACCTTTGTCATTTGCTTGATAGATATTTCTTGATCAAGAATTGGTTTTATCCAACGATATTTTTCTTCTTTTGTTGATTTGGGCATTGTTTTCATATGCCCTCAGATTAGCAGAAAAGTGCAAAATGTCTGTATACATTACCAAAACTATTGACAAATTATTTACTATATGCTATGCTCATAGCAAGTTAGTAGATAGTAGTGTGAGAATCTGGACCTTTTAGGATTCCATCATCCCTCCTTAATGGAATGGGCTTTATGCCCGAAGGATTCTCACTCTACTGTTTACTATTATAAAAGCCCCCCGCCTAGGCGGGGGGCTTTTATAATTTAACAAAAGAACTATATTTTATTAACTATTTTTTTACCAAGCAACTAGAGCACTATATTGTTCTAGATTTTTTAATTGTTCTGGAGTTAATTCTAGAGATGCATTAATTGCTTGTTGAATTGAATCTTCAGAAAAACTTACTTCTTCTCCAACTTCTAATGGTCTTGAGCCAATATTATCTTTTAGATAATCTTCAATGTATATCTTATGTTCATTAGTTAATTCTTGGGGATTATCCTTTAAATAATCTTTTAGTGCGCGGCGTGACAAATTTGTTACACCGTCTCCTCTTATCGCTTTTTCAACGATATTTCCGTTTTCTTTTATGGCTTCTGGAATAACTTTTTCATCATTATTTTCTGTTTCTTCTTGAGTGACTATTGCATCTTGTTCAGTTATATTTCCCTGCATATTTGCTGTATTTTCTTCTAATAAAGGAGTTATATTATTTCCTTTTTGATTAGCGTATAAATAAATACCTCCAGCTAAAATCAATAAAGCAATAATAGGCAATATAACGGAACTTCCATATTTACTAATCCATTTTTTGGATTTACTACTTTCTTTCATTCCAAATTGAGGACCACCGGTAGGAAAAGAAGATCTGTCTGTTCTTATGCCTGTGTTTTCCAGGCTTTGTTTTAAAAGATCTGATTTCTCTGTTCTATCTCTATTTTCCATTATGTTTTTTTTTACATGATCTTTTTAATTTATTACTCGACCTTTGCCTCCAAATCCATATTTAATTTTCAAAATAACTATACCTTAATTATTACTGATAAAACCATCGGACGTCTCTGCGTCTTATTATATAGGAACTGTCCAATATTGTCACGTATATTATCCTTTACATAATTCCAGTTTGTTGTTTGGCCTGGAGATGATTTCTTTTCAACTATTTCTTTTACTTTCTTTCGTGCTTGAGTAAGTAAATCTTTAGATTCTCTTAAATAAACAAATCCGCGAGAAATAATATCAGATTCTCCACGTACTTTTCCAGTTCTACTATCAACAGAAGTAATAATAATAAACATTCCATCTTTAGCTAGATCTTGTCTATCTCGTAGAACTATTTGTCCCACATCTCCAACTCCAAGTCCATCAACCATAACATAGTTAGCTGGAACTTGTTCTTTACTTAAAGTAATTGATTTTTCATCTAATAATGTAACACTTCCATTATTTGCTACAATGATATTTTCTGAGGGAATACCAACATTTTCAGCAATTTCTCCGTGTAATTTTAACATGTAATAATTACCATGAATAGGGTAGAAGAATTTAGGTTTAATCAGGTTTATCATTATTTTAAGATCTTCAACTAAAGCATGACCTCCGGCGTGAATATCCATCATTTGATAATGGTAAACACGAGCACCTTGTCTCCAGAGAATATCTTTTAATGATTGAACTGATCTTTCGTTACCTGGGACAGCTGAAGAAGAGAAAACAACAGCATCTCCTTTTTGTATTTTAACATATTTATGTTCTTGATTGACTACACGCATTAAAACAGCATTATTTTCACCTTGACTTCCAGTACAAAGAATTACTATCTTATCGTCTGGATAATCCTTTATGGCACCTATTTTATTAAGTGTACCTGGATTAGATCTTAGGTATTTTAATTTTTTAGTTAATTCGACATTAGATTTCATACTATATCCATCTACTAATACTTTACGGTCATATTTCTCAGCTAAATTAATTATTTCCTGGATTCTACTAATCAAAGATGCAAAAGTAACAACAATAATTCTTCCTTTTGCTTCTTTAAAAATTATTTCTAGATTGTCTTGAATGTCTTTCTCAGAAATAGAATGACCTGGTTTTTCAGAGCCAGTACTATCTGACATTAAAAGCAAAACACCCTTACTAGCCACTTCTGTGATTCTAGAGATATCTGCTGGTTCATCCCCAATAGGGCTGTGATCGAACTTAAAATCGCCTGTGTGGACGATTCTGCCCACAGGAGTGTCAATTACTAACCCTAATCCATCAGGAATATTGTGATTAACATGAAAAAATTCAACATTAAAGCATCCTAATTCAATTTTATCTGTTTTCTTTATTATCTTTATATTTAATTTAGGTGATCCAGGATAATCAATTTGTCTTTTCATGATAATTCCTGCAGTTAATGCAGCTGTATATATAGTTGGATTGCCTAATCTACCCATAGAATGGGGAATAGCGCCTATGTGATCCATATGACCATGAGTAATAATTACGCCTCTAATCATATCTCTTTTATCTTTAAGATATGCAGTATTAGGGATTATATAATCAATACCTGGCATGTCTTCGTCAGGAAATTGAAGTCCAATATCAACAATAATTGAATCTTTTCCATATTCAAAAATAGTCATGTTGCGACCAATTCCTTCTAATCCGCCTAATGGGATTATTCTTAATTTTTCTTTTTTTGTTATCATAATTTATTTTATTTTATTTTATTATTTTAAGTCAATGTGGGCGAACCACTTGACTATTTAGTTTTATAATGTATAATTCTTTATATGTTCTTTAACCTTTAACAAGAAAGGGGGATTGAAAAATGGATCAAAATATTTTAAGCGGCACTATGGTTATTATGTTTATTCTAATCATTTTTAAAACCATAAAATATGAAAGTGACTTGAAAGAACTTAAAAAACTCATTGGTGTGCCGATAGACAAACTGGAAGACGGAGCGGTTTACTATCAAAGTCCTCAGCCAGATGGTCTTATTTTTCTTTCAAAAAATACTGGTATAGAACCAAAAGCTTATGTTCTTGATTTTGATATAAAAAAACTACCAAATTCTTTCATGTTTTTGCAAGACGGGGAAAAAATAGTCCCTTGGGATCCTGTTTATCTTTATGATACGATTGATGATATTATTAATCTCGAGGATTTAGCAGGCAAGTATCCTGTCTAACTCAAAACCGGAGCCCGAATGAGATTTATATCTTATGAGGGCTTCTTTTATTTCCCCCATTCGTAATTCTGTGGATTTTTAAGAAAATCCAATTTACTTAAATCTTTAATTAAATTATATATTTCTTTATCTTTATTAATATTGAACTTTTTAAGCCATAGATTCGGCTCTAAAAATCTTAATTCAGGAACATAGTCATAATTTTTATTTTTTATCCATTCTATTTCTGCTGAATTGCTTTTAATAGCATAATAGCTGAATCCTTGTCTTTTTTTAAACGGTTCGTAAATATTTTCGGAAAAATCATTGCAAACCCAATTAGCTGTTTTAACTTTTTCATTTGATGTATTTATCATAATATGTTCATAATTTGGAGGAACAATAACTTTGTCGTTTTTATTCGCCTTAATAGCATAAACGTCTTTGATGTTATTTTCTTTTGAATCTTGCATTAAAAAGATAACTTCTCCCTCTAATACTTCATAAAGTTCTGTATATGTTATTTCAGTACCTGGAACTAATGGATGGTCGTGTCCTGCTGTTTTATTATATTCTTTACCCAACATAACTGGGTTTATTACCGTAATGTCATATCTTAACTTATATTCCTTAATTTTTTCTTTGTCCTGTTCGTTCTCAGCTAAATCACGATACATATAATAAAGTTCTGGATCGGCTGTTTTAACAAACTCTTGATCAAGAACAACTTCTTTCATTTCGCTTAAATGTCTGATTTTTGGTTGAATATTATTTATTTCCATATTCTATTTGTTTTAATAAACCAATTTTCTATTAGTGAAAATCTATGTGAAGGCTGAGAGAATTTTTCTATAGAAATTCCTTTTACCTTCTTATTAACAGGATAAATATATGTTGGGCTATAAAGGAATACTGCTGGTGCATCTTTAATTAAGAGTTTTTGAAATTCCATGTATTTTTCTTTTCTGCTTTCTTGATCAATAGATTGTCTTGCATCTTCTAATAACTTATCTATATCATCATTTCCATATACAGCTAAGTTTAAACCAGGATCTTTTCTTTGCGATGAATGCCAAAAAGCAAAAGGATCTGGGTCAGCGTTAAGAACTTCTCCAAAAAGTAATGCTTCATATTCACGAGTTTTAATATAATCTTGTTGTACTGTTACTGCATCAAGTATTTCTAGGTTTACTTTAGCTCCGATTTTCTCCCATTGTTCCTTCAATAATTCAGCTGTTTGTTTTAATTCAGGCCAATCAGTTGTTAAAATATTAATTTCAAGTTTTACTTCTTCATTATTAATTGTTTTCTCTCTTATTCCATCATCATCTGAATCTTTCCATTCTGCTGATTCTAAAATATTTTGTGCATGTTCAATTGCGAATTCGTAAATACTTGTTTCGGGAGTATATCCAAACCAGCCAGGAAGTAATGGGGAATCAACTTGGATTCCTTTATCAGATAAGATTTTACTTATTATCTCTTCTTTATTAGTCGCATAAGATAAAGCTAATCTAACTGTTTTATCTGCTAAGGCTTTACTTTTTGTTTGATTAAAAAATACAGCGTAATAGGCAGGGATATTTATTTCATAAATATTAAGATCATTAACAATATTTAATTGGTTAATTCCAGAGACAAAACTTAATCCATCTATTTGTCTTCTTTTATAGGCATCAATTAATTCTATTTGATTATTAAAAAATTTGAATATAATATTTTCAATAAAGGGTCCTTTGGGGCTTCCTTCAAAATGTAAATAAAAATTTTCATTGCGGATTAATCCTATTAATTCAATTTCTCCATTATCATTTTTATTTATTTTATTGAATTTATATGGGCCCGATCCAATTGGTTGAACATTGTACTGAGCTAAAGCGAAATTTTGAGCTGAAATGCCTGCCCAGAGATGTTTGGGCATAATTCCTATTGTTAGATTATGTAGAAAAGGGGAATAAACATTACTTAATTTAAAATTCATTGTTAAATTATCAATTTTTTCCATTTCAACACCTTGCCAATTATTTTTTAATGGACTTTTAAATTCTGGATCTTGTATTGTTTTAATGGTGTAAATAACATCATCAATTGTTAATTGTTCATCGTTATGCCATTTAATATTTTCTCTTATCTTTATTTCATAAGATAATCCATCTTCACTAATATTATATGATTTAACTAAATCAAGTATAAGATTTCCTTGTCCATCATATTTAAATAGAGATGAATAAATGATTTGTGTTAAATCTCTGTCTGCATCATTGGTTTGAGCTAGAACAGGATTAATAAAACGTGTTTGTCCAAGAATTCCTTCTGTATAAGTTCCTCCCATCTGAGGCTCAATGTATGTTTTATCTAAATAGAGATTAAAAAGTAAAGCTACGACAGAAGCGAATATTAAAAAAATGAAGATACGTGTTATCCAGCGTTCCTTTAAAGGTAAAACCTTAGGCAAACGAGCCCATTGTTTTAATGAAACTTTTTTAATTTGTTTAAAATGTGATAACGATTCAGTTAGTTTTTTGTATTGTCTATTATCTGAGATTTTCATAAATAAGATTGTACTTGAAATAAATCAATAATCACGCACAAACATGCGAAATTATTAGTTTAGTTTATTCAGAATGATTAGATCAAAAGATTCAAAAATGAAGATAGTAAAAATAAGGAGGCTAGAATAATACTAGAAGTAAAGAGAATTTTTTCAAAACCTCTTTTTTTGTAATAACTAGCTCCGCCTCCGCCTCCAAAAATACCTGTACCACCAGCTCCTCTTTGTTGAAGAAGGATAGTGACAATTAGACATATAGCAATAATAATTTGAGAAATAGTTAAAATATCCTGCATAATTAATCGTCTATTTTTTTTCTTTTTCTTTTTCCTGTTCCAAAAACTAGATTAACTGCACTTATAATCAATACTCCAAAGAAATAATTCCAGAATCCTGTAATGGTTAAATCAGATATTAAATACTCTAATAACCACAACATGATTATATTAATTATAATAATAAATAATCCCAAGCTGAAAATAATGAAAGGCATTGATATTAGACGCAAAATTGGTCTAATAAAAACATTAATTAATCCTAATACTAAACCAGCTATAACTAATGTTAATATGTCACCTCCGATACTAAAACCTGGCAAGAAGCGATCAGCTAAAAAAATAGCCAGGGCATTAACTAGTATTTGAACAATAAATCTCATGTGTTTAGTATTTAAAGATTATCATAATTATTATTTCAAGTCAAGATTTTTTCTTTTTAATAATTCTTTGCAATCCAAAAACACTCTTGCCGGAAACTTTCATTTTCGGTTTCTTCTTCTTTTCACGTTCTTTTGCTTTTTTTCTTACTTTCTCTTCAATTTGATCTAAATTATTATTCATCTTTAAATTATAGTATGAATTTATAAAACAAGTAAGAGGCCGTGTCTTAAGAAATCCAAAAAGATGGACAGGCATTGCCTTACAGAGCTACATCCTTGCAAAAGCAAGGTTGTGCGAATAAGGCTGTGCCTTTTCAGATTTTTAGGATTTTAAGACACGGTCTATAAATGAATAGTAAACCCCTTGACAAATGTTATTAATTCGTGCTACTTTATAAACATAAGCCCTTTCTCTAAATCTTATTTTTTTATTACTCTTTCCTCCTAAGAAAGTTAAGTAGAAAAAAGAAAGGGCTTTTTTCTTTGCTTGGTTTTTTATTGATAAAATCTTTGTT
>JAHJQT010000005.1 GCA_018819085.1 Patescibacteria group bacterium | reverse complement strand
GGGAGGTAAGGGAATTATTGAAATTAAACGAGCTATTGGAAAATTAGGATTAACATTGAGATAAACATGAATCATTGTAAAAAAGGAAGAAAATTAGGACGTAAAAGAGATCAAAAAAAAGCGCTTTTAAAAAATTTAGCTACTAGTTTGATTTTGAAAGAAAAAATAAAGACCACTGAAGCTAAAGCTAAAGAAGTAAGACCTTTTGTTGAGAAATTAATTACGAAGAGCAGAATTGTTAATAATCTTTCGGTTATTAGATATTTAGCAAAATATTTACCTGAAGAAGCTAGAAAAAAAATAGTTAAAGAAATTGGTCCGCGTTACCAAGAAAGAGCAGGTGGCTATACAAGAATTGTTAAATTAGGTCCACGAAAAACAGATGGAGCTAAAATGGCAATAATTGAATTAGTTAAATAATAACATGGAAAAACATACCATTGATGCTACAGATAAAATATTAGGACGCTTAGCTGTTGAAATAGCTAATTTGTTACGTGGAAAAGGAAAACCTGATTTTGTTCCTTATATGAACAAAGGAGATGATGTTGTAGTTATAAATACAGATAAAATTGCAGTAACTGGACAAAAATTAAAGAATAAAATTTATTATCATCATTCTGGTTATCCAGGTGGAATTAAAGGAATAAGCCTAGGAGATCTTTTAGAAAAAGATTCAAGAGAAGTAATTCGTAAAGCTGTTTATGGAATGTTACCGAAAAATAAATTACGGGATCAAGTTATTAAAAAATTAAAATTATATAAAGAAAAAGAAAATTAATATGCCAGAAAAGAAAAAAGTCAAACCTAAAGCTAAAATCGCAATTAAAAAGGTGCTGGCTAAAACAATTAAAAAATCTGTTGTTAAAAAAGTTTCTGATTCTGAAAAAGATGAATCAAAAAGATATTTTGAAGCAATTGGACGAAGAAAAAGAGCTACAGCTAGAGTTCGTCTTTTTACTTGTAAACCTTTTGAAGATGAAAAAGGAAAGATTACAATTAATGGAAAACCATATACTGAATATTTTCCAACAATTGAGCTTCAATATACGATTATCAATCCTTTAAAGAAGATGAAGTCTTTGAATAGATTTGAGGTTACAGTAAAAGTTGAAGGTGGTGGAATAAAGGGACAAGCAGAAGCAGTTAGACATAGTTTATCAAGAGCTTTAGTTAAATTTAATCCTGATTTTTCAAAGAAACTTAAAAGATCGGGTTATCTTAGGCGTGATCCAAGAAGAAAAGAACGAAAGAAACCAGGACTTAAAAAAGCGCGCAAGGCCTCGCAATGGAAAAAGAGATAAAAAAATCCTCCCTTCAAGTAAGGGAGGTTTTTTTAGAGAAGTTCAATTTCTTTTGCTTTTGTCATTCCGACCCGCCTGAGGCGGGGAGGAATCCCTTAAAGATGAACACGGTAAAGGGATTTCTCCTTTCGCTTCGCTTCAGTCGAAATGACAAGGATTATGTCATTCCCGCCACTGGTGTCATTCCCGCCACTGGTGTCATTCCCGCGAAAGCGGGAATCCAGATCTGGATTCCCAATCAAGTTGGGAATGACACCGGAGAAGTTGGGAATGATATTAAAAAAAATTTAGCATTTTTTCTTTATTCTAAAGAAATTCCTATTAGTTTTTTGTTTTTAATTAAATAGAGCAATTGGTCCTTTTCAGAATAAGCTATTTCTTGAGCATCTATCTTTATAATATCAATTATATTTTTTTCATCTCGGCTGTCTAGTTCAATTATCTTTATTTTCTCATTAACTAAAAAAATAATATGTTTATTGGTTTCATACCAAATAGCTTGTTTAATCTCTTGGCTTAATCTAGTAATGAGTTCCTGTTTGTCTAAATAATATATCCATATTTCATTAGGGGTATAATAAAGTAATTTTTCATTATCAGAAGAAAATTCTGCTTTTTGAACGTTTTCTTTTATTAATTCAAAATTTCTTGTTGTTTTATTTAAAATATAAAGCTGTTTATTTTTATTTAAAACAGCTATTTGTTGGTTATTTGAAATAATAATTTCATATTCTTGATTTTCAGGAAGAGGAGTTAAGTTTATTTGTTCTTGAAAAGAGTTTGTTTTATCTGTTTTATAAAGAATATAACTTGGTTTTTGGATATAGAAAATATTATTAGGTGCAGTAGTTCCCGAAATAATATATTCTTTTAATGAAAAATCATCTGAAATTTTTTCATTAATGACTTTAATCTCAGGATTAATTGGAATTAGTAAAATATCTTTTGCTTCAGTAACTAATTTTGATTCTATTTTTAATTTCTTGTTCCATTCATGGAATCCTTCTTTTACAACTTTAATTTGGTAATACTTAGGTATTAGTCGTTTAATAAAAGCAGGTGTTTCTTTTTTAGGTTTCTCATTAATATATATAGTTGCTTTTTTAGGAGTTGATTTTATATATAATCCTCCTGTTAGAACAATTTCTTTTTTTTGCCAATCAAAACTATATCCCAATGAGTATAATATTATCACTGGGGTTATTAGTATAAAAAAAAGAATTACCGAGTAAAGAATAATATGTCTTATTTTACTATTCATGCTTGTAAAAATCTTATCATTGATTTCCTGTCTTGCCAAGAAGGTTGCGTTAGGTTAACATAAAAATATTATGGAAAGATTTGTTATTAAGGGAGGTAAGAAATTAAGCGGGGAGATTAAGGTTAATGGAGCTAAAAACGCAGCTTTAAAAGTTTTAGCTGCATGTCTTTTGACTGATAAAGAATGGGTTGTTTCTAATGTTCCTCAAATTGAAGATATTTTTCGTTTAATAGAATTATTAAAAGGAATAGGGGTTGATATAAAAAATGATTCAAAAGGAGTTTATCAGCTTAGAGCTAAAAATATTAATGGTTCTCTTTTAAATTCTGAAATCGCTAAAAAACTTAAAGGTTCGATTTTAATGGCTGGGCCATTATTAGCTCGTTTTGGAGAAGCATTCTTATTTCAATCGGGTGGATGTGTTATTGGACAACGTCCACGAGATATATTTTTAGAAGGATTTGAAGCTTTTGGAGCTAAGGCAAAAGAAGAAAAAAAAGGATTACGTCTAACTGTTAAAAAACTAAAAGGTACTAAATTTGTTTTTCCTTTAATAAGTGTAACAGCTACTGAAACAATGATTCTTACTGCTGTTTTAGCTGAAGGGAAAACACTTTTAAGTAATGCTGCTTGTGAACCAGAAATTGTTTTTTTAGCTGATTTTTTAAATAAATGTGGAGCTAAAATTAAAGGAGCAGGTACTCCATTTATAGAAATTAATGGAGTTAAATCATTAAGCGGTGGGCAATGTAAAATTATTCCTGATAGAATTGAAGCTGGTAGTTTTGTTCTTTTAGGTGCAGCTGCTAATAATTCTATAAAAGTCATTGGAATGGAACCAAATCATTTAGATGTACTTTGGTCTCTTTTGAAAAAAGCAGGAGTTAATTTAGAAATAGGTAAGGATTTTGTTAAAGTTAAGCCGTCTGTTAATATAAAAGCTGTTGATTTAAGAACTCATGAATATCCAGGATTTCCAACTGATTTGCAAGCTCCTTTTACGGTTTTAATGACTCAGGCAAAAGGTATTTCTTTAATCCATGAAACAATTTTTGAAGGGCGCTTATTTTACACTGATGCGCTTAATCAAATGGGAGCCAAAATTATTATGTGTGATCCTCATAGAGTAATTATTCAAGGTCCAAGCAAACTTTATGGGAGACGTTTAATTAGTCCTGATATTAGAGCTGGCATTGCTTTAGTTACAGCTTCTTTAATTGCAGAAGGAGAATCAAGTATTGAAAATATTTATCAAATTGATAGAGGATATGAAAAAATAGAAGAGCGTTTTAAAAAATTAGGAGCAGATATAAAAAGAATATGTTTATAAGAAAAATAGGTATTGATTTAGGCACAGCTAATACTTTAGTCTATGTTCCTAAAAGGGGTGTTGTTATTAATGAACCAACGGTTGTTGCTATTTCTTTGGAAAATAATCATATTTTAGCTATTGGAGATGAAGCTAAAAAAATGCTTGGTAAAGCTCCAGATATTATTTTTGTTTCTCGTCCAATGAAAGATGGAGTTATTGCTGATTATCGTATCACTCAAGCAATGTTAAGATATTTTATTGGTAAGGCTCTAAATCGTTTTCATTTTATTAGGCCTGATGTAATGGTTTCTGTCCCTGCGGGAATAACTTCAACTGAAAGACGAGCTGTTGTTGAAGCCACTATTAAAGCTGGTGCTAAGAATGCCTATATTGTCAAAGAGCCAGTTTTGGCTGCTATCGGAGCTGGACTTCACATTAATGAACCAGTTGGTAATATGATAATTGATATTGGAGGAGGAACCTCTGAAATGGCCGTTATATCACTAGGAGGTATTGTTTCTTGTGCTTCTGTTAGAGTTGGAGGAGATAAAATAAATCAATCAATAAGTGATTATATACGTAAGAAACATAATTTATCTATTGGAGAAAGTACATCTGAAATTATTAAAATAAAATTAGGAAGCGCGTTACCTCAAGAAGAAGAATTGTCTTTAAAAATTAAAGGACGTGATTTAGTTGGTGGATTACCTAAGATAGTTGAAGTTAAAAGCAATGAAATTACAGAGGCAATTTCTGAGCAATTAAGAGAGATTGTTAAAACATGTAAAACCGTTCTTCAATCTACCCCTCCAGAACTAATTGCTGACATAATGGACAAAGGAATGGTTCTTAGTGGTGGTGGTGCTTTACTTAAAAATTTAGATAATCTTTTAACAGAATCAACAGGAGTATCATGTAGAATAGCTAAAGAACCATTATTATGTGTCGCTAAAGGCACAGGAATAGCTTTAGAAAATCTAGGCATTTATAAGAGAAGCATAATGAGTAAAAAATAATAATTATTACAATTATGTTAATTGGAATTAATGCTGTAGCAGCATTTAGACATCCACGTACAGGAGTAGAAGAATATGTTTATCAATTAATTAAACATTTAGCTTTACTCAAGGAATCTAAAAAACATAATTTTGTTTTATACGTTTCAGATAATAGTAATTTTGATTTTCCTTTGCCAGATAATTTTAAGATTAAGCGTTTAAAATGGCCCTTTGCAATGTGGACGCAGCTTAGATTATCTGCTGAAATGATAAAGAATAAACTGGAGGTTTTTTTTGTTCCAGTTCATGTTTTGCCTTTTATACATCCTAAAAAATCAATAGTAACAATTCATGGATTAGAATATGAATATTATCCTGAAATGTATCCTTCAAATCATTTAAAATATTTACGTTGGAGTACAAAATATGCTTTGAAAAACGCACAAAAAATAATTGTTGTTTCTGAGAATACAAAGAATGATTTAATAAAGCTTTATGGAGCTAATCCAGAAAAAATTAAAGTAGTTTATCATGGAGTAGAGAATGAATTTTCAATTTCTAATTCTCAATTTTCAATATCTAAGCCTTTTATTCTTTATATCGGCAGGATTGAATTAAAAAAGAATATTATGGGAATTTTAGAAGCATATAAAATTTTAAAGAAAAAATATCAAGTCCCGCATAAGCTTATTTTAGCTGGTTCGCCTGGTTTTGGTTATGATATTTTAAAATTAAAAATTAAAAATTTATTAAAAATTAAAAATTTAAAATTAGAAATTATTGAAACTGGTTATGTTCCAGAGAAAGAAAAAATGTTATTATTAGAAAAAGCAGAAATGTTTGTTTTTTCTTCTTTTTACGAAGGTTTTGGTATTCCCATTCTAGAAGCTCAAGCAGCTTGTTGTCCTGTAATAACTTCAAATATTTCTTCAATGCCTGAAGTGGCTGGAAATGGGGCAATTTTAATTAACCCGAATAATATTGAACAAATTACCGAAGCAATGTATAAAATTATTAATGATAATGAGTTTAAAAAAAGATTAGTTAAAGAAGGGCAAGAGAATATAAAGAGATTTTCCTGGGAAAAATGCGCTCAAGGAACATTGAAGGTTTTGACAGAATAAAGCAATGAAAATAGCGTTAGTGCATGATTACTTAATTCGCTTTGGAGGGGCCGAGAGGGTCTTTTTAAATTTGTATAAAATTTTTCCTAAAGCTGAAATTTTTACTATACTCTATAATAAAGATAAAATGGGAAAATATCTTTCTGATGCTAAAATACACACTTCTTTTTTACAAAATTTCCCCTTTTCATTAAAGCATTATCGTTGGCTTGCTCCATTAATGCCAACTGCAGTTGAGTCATTTGATTTAAGAAATTTTGATCTAATAATCTCTTCATCAAGTTCTTTTGCAAAAGGATTAATTATTAGGCCTAATACTATTCATATTTGTTATTGTCATAATCCAGCTCGTTTTTTATGGGATTATGCTTCTCAATATGATGGTGGTCCTGCATTTTTTAAAAAACTGCTTTTTCATTACTTACGTATCTGGGATCGTTCAGCTGCTGATAGAGTTGATTATTTTATTGCAAATTCAAAGACAACTGCTGGGCGTATTAAAAAATTCTATAATCGTGATGCTAAAGTTATTTACCCTCCTGTCAATGTAGGGACAGTCCCTAAAGCTTTAGGGACTGTCCCTAATCAAGAGTATTTCTTAATTGTCTCTCAATTGACTCCTTATAAGAGAATTGACTTAGCTATTGATGCTTTTAATAAATTAGAATTGCCTTTGATAATTATTGGACAAGGCCGTGATAGGAAGAGATTGCAAAAAATGGCTAAACAGAATGTAAGGTTTCTTGGATGGCGATCTGATAAGGTGGTAAGAGAATATATTCAAAATTGTACTGCTTTTGTTTTTTCTGGAGAAGATGATTTTGGTATTGCGCCAGTTGAAGCAATGCTTGCTGGGAAACCAGTTTTAGCTTATAGGAAGGGTGGAGTTACAGAAACTGTTATAGAAGGAATTACAGGAGAGTTTTTTGATGATTTAGTAGTTGAATCTTTAGCAGATGGAGTTCGACGTATAAATATGAATATTCATAATTATAGTCCTTTGGTTATAAGGAAAGTAGCGGAAAAATTTTCTCAGGAAAAGTTTGAAAAAGCTATTAAAGAGTTTGTGATAGATGTTATTGAAAATAGATAATCTTGTTTATCAAGGTTGGTTATGATAAAATTATAATATGAGCATGATTATTGGACATCAGCGTATTTTAGAATTTTTTAAAAAAAGTATTAAAAACAAGCGATTAGCTCATGCTTATTTATTCACTGGGCCAGATTCTTTAGGTAAAAAAACATTTGCTTTGGAAATCATAAGAATGCTTACGGGAGGAGAAATAGATATGGCTGTTCATCCTGATATCCTTATTTTAGAGCCAGAAATAATTAAAACAGAAAAAGGTATAATAAAAGAATCAGAAATTAGTATTGATCAGATTAGAAAGGTACAACATCAGTTTAGTATGTTTCCCTATAGGGCTTCATATAAGATAGCTTTAGTTAGTCAGGCAGAAAAGATGACTTCTCATGCTAGTAATTGTCTTTTAAAAACTTTAGAAGAACCGAACAGTAAAACAATTTTAATTTTAACAACATCTAATTCAGATCTTATTTTACCAACCATCGCTTCACGTTGTCAGAAAATTAATTTTTTACCAGTTGCTCAAAAAGAAATAGAAGAAGGGATAAATAATTTAAATTTATCAAATACAGATAAGAATGATTTAAAGCAAATTATTCGTCTTTCAAATGGTCGTCCTGGATTAGCAATTCAATATATAGAAAACAAGGAATTATTTGAAAATCACAATAAGACTATTACTCAATTAGAAGGTCTTTTAAGAGATAATATTAATGAGCGGTATAAATATGTCGAAAGCATGTCAAAAGATATTCTTGAAGCTCAAAAAACTCTTAATTATTGGCTTTTCTGGTTTAGAGATTTATTATTACTATCTGTTAATTGTCCGGAATTAATTATTTATAACAATACTGAAAAGTATAATAAATGTTATTCATTGCCTAAATTAAAAAAAATTATAAAAGAAATTAAAGAAACGAAAATAATTTTAAAAAATTCAAGTTTAAATGCCAGACTAGCTTTAGAAGTTTTAATGTTAGAATTTTAAATAAAAAAATGTATAAAAAATTGATAGAAAATTTAAAAATTGATTTTAATAAAACCATAGAATATCTTAAAAGTGAATTAGGTAGTTTACAGGTTGGTAGAGCTAATCCAAGTTTAATAGAGAATATCAAAGTAAATTGCTACAATCAAGAACTTCCTATAAAACAATTAGCAGCTATTAATGCTCCTGAACCTAGATCAATTATTATTAAACCCTGGGATAAAGAAATTATTAGAAATATTGAATTGGCTATAAGGGATTCAAAATTAGGATTAAATCCAGTAACAGAAGAAGAATTTATTCGTGTTAATATTCCTGCTTTAAATGAAGAAAGACGTAAAGAGCTTGCTAAAATTGTTCAGGAAAAAACTGAAGAATGTCGAATTAGTGTTAGGCGTGGTCGAGGTGATGTTTGGGATCAGATTCAAGCTATGGAACAAGCAAAGGAAATTTCTGAAGATGAAAAATTTAAAGCTAAAGATGAGTTGCAAAAAGTTGTTGATGAGTATAATAAAAAAATAGAAGACGTAAGTAAGAAGAAAGAAGAAGATATAATGACGATATAAATTATGTTTTTAACTATTGTTGTATTTATTTTAATATTTTCACTGATTGTCTTTGTCCATGAAATCGGACATTTTGTTGTGGCTAAGCGTGCTGGAATAAAAGTAGAAGAGTTTGGATTTGGTTTTCCTCCGCGCCTTTTTAGTTATAAAAAAGGAGAAACAACCTATTCTTTGAATCTTTTTCCGATAGGTGGTTTTGTTAAAATTCATGGTGAAGATGGTAAAAAGAAAGATGATCCCGATAGTGATAGAGCTTTTTACAGTAAAACAATATGGACTCGTGTTAAAATATTAACAGCAGGAGTTACTATGAATTTTTTATTAGCAGCTGTTCTTTTAAGTGTGGGGTATTGGATTGGTTTACCGGCAATGATTGATAGCGAAATAGTAGGTGATGCAAATAGAGAGAAAATTCAAATTACAGAAATTACTTCTAATTCTCCTGCTTATCAAGCTGGAATAAAAATAGGAGATACGATTAATTATTTTAAGTTTGAAGAAGAAACTTTTAAATTTTTAAAGATAAGTGCAATACAAGAATTTATTAATAAACATAAAGGAGAAGAGATTATAGTAGTAGTTAATAGAGGTGATCAGATTTTAGAGAAAAGCATAATTCCAAGAGTTGTTCATTCTGAGCAAGAAGGGCCTTTAGGTATTGGATTAGTTAAAACAGCAATTATTTCATATCCTTGGTATCAGTCATTGTATAAAGGATTTATGAGTACAATTCAATTAACCTATATGATTATTATTGCTTTAGGTACTCTTCTTTGGCATTTAATTGTATCTGGAAAATTAGCAATGGAAGTAGCGGGTCCTGTTGGAATTTTTGATTTAACAAATCAGGCAACAAATCTTGGATTTATCTATATTTTACAATTAACAGCTATTTTAAATATTCATTTAGCTATTATTAATATTTTACCTTTTCCTGCTCTTGATGGTGGAAGATTGCTTTTTCTTGGAATTGAGAAAATAAAGGGATCTCCAGTTAGTGGTAAAGTTGAAGGAATTACTCATGCATCTGGTTTCGCTTTATTAATATTATTAATGATTGCTGTTACTTGGCATGATATTGCAAAATTCTTTTAATAAATAAAATACATGCTTCAATCAAAACTTTTTACTAAAACTAAAAAGCAAGCGCCTAAAGGTGCTGAAACAATTAGTCATAAATTTTTAGCTAGAGGTGATTTTATTGATCAAACAGCTGCTGGTATTTATACTTTCTTGCCTTTAGGTTGGCGTGTGCATAATAAGGTAGAAAATATTATCAGAGAGGAAATTAATAATATCGGAGGTCAGGAATTATTTATGCCAACTTTAATTCCTAAGAAGAGCTGGCAAGAAACAGGCCGTTGGGAAACAATTGATCCGCCTTTATTTATAGTTAAAGACCGTCATGATAAAGAATTTGGTCTTGGCTCAACTCACGAAGAAGTAATTACTGATTTAGTGCGAAAAAGAATTAGCTCTTATTCTGAATTGCCTGTCTATCTTTATCAGTTTCAGAATAAGTTTCGCAATGAGATGCGAGCTACAGGCGGATTATTACGCGTACGCGAGTTTATTATGAAAGATCTTTATAGTTTTGACGTCTCTAAAAAAGCATCAATGGATTTTTATGAGAAAGTTAGGCAGGCCTATATTAAGATTTTTAAACGGTGTGGATTAGAAGTTGTTGCTGTAGAGGCTGATTCAGGTACTATTGGCGGAGATTTATCCCATGAATTTATTCTTTTTGCTGAAACTGGTGAGGATAAGATTGTTTTTTGTCCGGCTTGCAATTATGGCGCTAATATAGAAAAAGCAGGCCAGGCTACAGAATGTCCTAATTGTAAGAAGAAGCTAGAACAGAAAAGCGGTATTGAAGCTGGTCATTGTTTTCATTTAGGAACTAAGTATAGTCAAGCTATGAAGGCTGAATTTATTGACAAAGATGGCAAGAAAAAGCCAATTATCATGGGTTGCTATGGGATTGGTTTGGGCAGATTAATAGCTGCTATTATTGAGGTAAGTCATGATGATAGAGGGATTATCTGGCCAACTGGTGTGGCTCCTTTTGATGTGCATTTATTATCTATTGGCAATAGTGAAAAGGTAATTGAGCAAAGTAAAAAAGTGTATCAGGATTTACAAAAACAAGGTATGGATGTTTTGTATGATGATCGTGATAAAAGCCCAGGTGAGAAATTTACTGAAGCAGATTTAATTGGAATTCCAATTCGTTTAGTAGTAAGTGAAAAAACCTTAGCCAAAAATTCAGTAGAAATAAAGAAAAGAAATGAAAAAGAAGAAAAGTTAGTTGAATTAAAAGAATTATTGAAATATGTTAAATAATATTCTAGGACTTTTTTCAAAGGATATTGGGATAGATCTTGGTACGGCAAATACTTTAGTTTATGTTAAAGGAAGAGGAATAGTAATTAATGAACCATCAGTTGTTGCAGTTAATCAAAAAACAGGTCAAATTTTATCAATTGGACAAGATGCTAAAAAAATGGTTGGTCGTACGCCGGGTCATATTATAGCTTCTCGCCCATTAGTAGCTGGAGTTGTTTCTGATTTTGAAATTACTGAGCAAATGCTGAAGTTTTTTATTGATAAGGTTCATAAAGAAAGTTTTTCTATTTTACCTAGACCAAGAGTTGTCATTGGTATTCCTTCAGGCGTTACAGAAGTAGAAAAAAGAGCCGTTGAAGATGCTACTAGAAATGCTGGAGCAAGAGCAGTTTATTTAATTGAAGAACCAATGGCTGCAGCCATTGGAATAAGACTCCCAGTTCAAGAAGCAACTGGCAATATGATTGTTGACATTGGAGGAGGAACCACCGAAGTTGCTGTAATATCTTTAGGTGGTATTGTTGTGAGTCGTAGTTTAAGGACAGCTGGAGATAAATTAAATGAAGATATTATTCAATACGCAAGAGAAGAATTTAATCTTCTTTTGGGAGAAAAAACAGCAGAAGATATTAAAATAAGTGTTGGTTCTGCTTATGATTTAGATGATCCATTAGAAACATCAATGCGTGGTCGTGATATTGTTACTGGTCTTCCAAAGGAAATAATAGTCAATGATGGTCAAATTAGAAAAGCGTTAAAGCGTTCAGTTAAATCTTTAGTTGATTCTATAAAAAATGCGGTTGAAGAAACTCCTCCTGAACTAGTAGCTGATATTATGCGACGTGGAATCTTTCTTGTTGGTGGTGGTAGTTTATTACGTGGATTAGATAAATTAGTGAGTGAACAGACAGAAATGCCAGTTAAACTAGTTGAAGACCCTTTAACGGCAGTTGTAAGAGGAACAGGAGTTGTTTTAGAAGACATTGATGCTTTGAAGGATGTTTTGGTAGCTACTCAATATGAAGAGCCTCCAAGATAATTTTTAATTTATTAATAAAAAATTAAATTAATAAAATAACAAACTATTATGAACATAAAATTTTTTAAAAACATTTTTAATCCTTTGCGTATTATTTCAATTGTTTTTTTCATTCTACTGTTTTCCCTTATTGCTGTTTTTGTATATTTAATGTTTGGCTCTCTTGAATCAAATTCAGAAATTAATTTTGGGGTTACATTTAGTCAAATATCTGCAGAAGAGCTAAATATTGATTGGCAAAAAACATATCTTAACATTCTTGATGATTTAGGAGTTAGAAAAATACGTTTAATTGCTTATTGGTCTTTGATCGAGGCCAATAAAGGAGAATATTTATTTAATGATTTAGATTGGCAAATTAATAATGCTAAAGCAAAAGGCGCTGAGGTTATTTTAGTTATTGAAAGTAAACTTCCTGAATGGGCAAAAGAATTAAATACAGATGAAAAACAAGAAAGTACTTTATTATTTTTAAAAGAAGTTATTAATCATTATAATTCAAAAGCAATAATAAAATCTTGGGAAATTGGAGAAAAGGAAATTTCTTTAGTTAGAGAAACTGATTTTTCCAATAAGCCGATTATACTCACAGTTAATGGTGAATTTGATAGTTGGCTAAAGCCAGCAATATTAGCAGATAATTTAGGAATATCTATTATTCGAAATAATTGGACTCAGTATTGGGGGTATTTCAGTTATCCTATAAGACCTATTTTTTATAAAAAAAGGGCTGATTTAACAAAATTTTTGACGGGTTTAGATAAAATTATTATTACAGAGCTACAAGCAGAGCCAATAGGACCTAAATCTATTATTGATATGTCTTCTACTGAATGGGAAAATTCAATGAGTTTAAATAAGTTTCAAGATACAATTAATTACGTTAAAAGAACTGGTTTTGATGAGGCTTATTTCAAAGGTGTTGAGTGGTGGTATTATATGAAAGGAGAAGGTAATGATTCTTTCTGGAGTGTAGCGAAAGAAATTTGGGCTAAATAATATGCCAGAACTTCCTGAAGTTGAAACAATAAAGAGGCAGTTAAATAGAAAAATAAAGGGTAAGAAAATTAAGAGCGTTAAGATTAATCTTCCTAAATTAGTTAAATATCCTTTAAAAAAATTTAAAAATTTAGTTAAAGAAGTAAAGATAAACAATATTACTCGTAGAGCTAAGCTTTTAATTGTTGAATTGTCAAACAATTATTATTTAATAATTCATTTAAAATTAAGTGGACAATTAATATTTAATGGGATAATAAGCAAACATACTCATCTTGTTTATTATTTTACTAAAAAGAATATATTAATTCATAATGATGTAAGGCAGTTTGGATTTGTTAAGGTGATTTCTAAAGATGAATTGGATGATTTCTTTGAAAAAGAAAGATTTGGACCAGAGCCTTTGTCTAATAAATTTAATTTAAAATTATTTAAAGAATTATTGTTAAAAAGAAAGAAATCAAAGATAAAAATTATTTTAATGGATCAGAAATTTATTGCAGGGATTGGTAATATTTATTCTGATGAGATTTTGTTTTTTGCTGGCGTTCTTCCTTCAAGAAAAGTTGAAACACTAAAAAATAATGAGATTAAGAGAATTTTTCAAGGGATAAAAGAAATTTTAAAATTAGCTATAAAGAAAAGAGGTACTTCTAGTAGAGATTATTTCGATATTTATGGAAAAAAAGGAAATTATGTTCCTTTGTTAAAAGTTTATCAACGGGGAGGCAAGTCTTGTTTTTCCTGTAAATCAAAAATAAAGAGGATTAAAATGGGTAGTCGTTCAGCTCATTTCTGTCCTAAATGTCAAAAATAATTTGTCTAAAAAATTTTTAAAATTTCCAGAAGGTTTTTTATGGGGGGCAGCCACTTCAGCTCATCAAGTTGAGGGTGG
>JAHJQT010000004.1 GCA_018819085.1 Patescibacteria group bacterium | reverse complement strand
GTAATACCGAAGAAAGGAAGAAAATAGAAGAATGTAATTGCTATTCCAATATTTATTGTTAATCCTCTTAATAAGGTTGAATAAAAATTAATATTATTTCTAGCTAATGAAATATCATAAAGTCCAGCAATAAAAAAAACAATTAGCCAGATTACGTATATAAGGGTAAATGGTTTAAAATGTTGTTCCCATGTATTTATATCAAATTTAGCTCCATAACGAATAAAAAGCATGAGCCATAATGAAACATAGAGAACAGCAATATCTCCGATTAATAAGATGATTCTTTTTATGTTTGGCATTGATTTAATTATATATATCCTAACTTGATAAATCAAGGTAATTAAAGTAAAATGATTAAAACGAATGTCATTCCCAACTTGATTGGGAATCCAGGTCTGGATTCCCGCTTTCGCGGGAATGACACCAAGAGCGGGAATGACAACTATATTTTACATGAAGAAAATTTTATTCTTTCTACTAATTTTAACGGGGGTCTTTATTTTTTCTGCCGGAGCTCAGGCGGCTGTTTTGGGCGAACAGGTAAATTTTCATGTTGACTCTACTTATGACTCAACAGGTAGAAGTCAAGTAACAGCAACTTTAAGAGTTGCTGGAGATTATATTTATTTTTACATTGAAGATGATTATTGGGATGGTTTAACTGGATTATATAAAAATGCTACAAGAGAAGAGTTAGAAGTATTAGCTGATGAATTTGATCAAGTAATTTATCCAAAAGAAAGAGCTGTTTTTGGTTCTGAATGGAATCCAGGCATTGATAATGATAGTAGAATTACTGTTTTAATAACTAAACTAGTAAACAGTGCTGGAGGATACATTAATATTTATGATGAATATCCAAAATCACAAATTGCTTCATCTAATGAAAGAGAAATGATTTATCTTAATTCTTTAGTTGTCTTGCATTCTCAAAACAAATCATTTTTAGCACATGAATTTCAGCATTTAATTACTTTTTATCAAAAGACGGTCTTATATGGAGTTGAAGAAGATGTCTGGCTTAACGAAGCTCGTTCAGAATATGCTCCTACAATTTGTGGATATAATGATAGTTATAGGAATAGTTATTTAGCAGATAGAGTAGATGTTTTTTTAGAAGATCCAACAGATCCTTTAGGAGAATGGGCGAATAATACAAATGATTATGGAGCTGTTGCTTTGTTTATGAATTATTTAGTAAATCATTATGGTCAAGATATTATTACAAGAATGGTTTTAAGTGATAAAACTGGCATAGCTAGTATTAATGAAGCATTAATAAGTTTGGGCTATGAGAAATCATTTACTGATATTTTCACTGATTGGGCAATAACTAATTACGTAAATAATTGTTCCTTAGGAGAAGATAACCAATATTGCTATCTTAATGATTTAACTTATCAACGTTTAAATGTTGATTATTCAGCTAGTTACAGTGGTTTTCCTAATTTAATTGTTTCTCGTAGTAGCTCGGTTAAAGATTGGTCTCCTAGGTGGTATAGATTTAGACAGGGGACAGTTCAAGAGACAGAGAAGGATACATTAAAATTAGAATTTATTGGTTCTGCAAGTAATGCTAATTTTAAAGTTCCATATATTACTGAATATGGTGGAAATAAGATAGTTAATTTTATGTCTTTAGATAATTATCAGCAAGGAGTTGCCTATATTCCCAATTTCACGAGTTTAAACAAATCAGTAACAATGATTCCTTTTAATGTATTAAAGCAGAGTAATTTTACAAGCAATGATGCATCATCGTTTTTTTCATTTATTGCTTCTAGTGTTTCTGATGTTCCAGTTATTGAAGAAGAAGAGGAGGAGGAGGAGGAAGAACCAATTCCTAGTTATCCTGAAGGAAGTTTACTTAGGGCAATTGGGGATTATAGGGTGTATATTATTAAAGGGAAATACAAACGCTGGATTCAAACAGCTGAAATATTCAATAACTATGGTCATTTAACTTGGGATGATATTATAGATGTTAATGCAAGTGTTTTAGCTCAATATAAGGAGGCCTGGTTAATACGGGCTGATGGAGATAAAAAGGTCTATGAGCTTAATGCTGATGGAACTAAACATTGGATGAATATGACTGCAGAACAATTCACTTTGACAGGACGTAGATGGGATATGGTCTATATCGTTAATGATTGGGAAAGAGATTTCTACAAAACAGGTTCAGCTGTAATGTATCAGTAGGAATATGAATAATATTAATTTTAAAGAAAATGTTTCTTTAGCTGAATATACTACTTTTAAAATTGGTGGGCGGGCTAAATATTTTTTCAAAGCTAAAACTAAACAAGATTTAGTTAAGGCGATTAAATTTGCTAAAAGCAATCATCTTGCTTTTTTTATTTTAGGCGGTGGTAGTAATCTATTAGTAAGTGATGATGGCTTTGATGGATTGGTAATAAAAATTCAGAATACAGGATATAAGATAACAGATACAAAAATAATTACTGATGCTGGAGTAAAATTAAGTACTTTAGTTAATTCTTCAATCAAAAATAGTTTAACTGGTCTAGAATGGGCGATTGGTATTCCTGGAACAATTGGTGGTGCAGTAAAAGTTAATGCCAGTGCCTATAATCAGAATATGAAAGATTTAGTTAGAGATATTAAAAAGATAGATAATATTATTGTTTTAGTTGAATTAGAATTAAAGAAAGGAGATAGAAAAGAAAGTTTGAAATTGATAAAAGAATATGCACAAAAAAGAAAAAATACTCAACCTTTAGAATACGCTTCAGCTGGTTGTATTTTTAAAAACATTCCTGGAAAGGGTGCGGGAAGATTAATTGATCAAGCTGGGTTAAAAGGGACTAAGATTGGACAGGCTATGATTTCTGAAAAGCATGCTAATTTCATTATCAATCTAGGTAATGCTAAATCAGAAGATGTAATTAAGCTGATTAAGTTAGTTAAAAAAACAATCAAAGAAAAATACAATATCAATTTAGAAGAAGAAATTAAGTATTTGGGTGGAAGTGGACCTTTTCTAATAGATGAAAAATGGGAAGAAGTGATTGATTTCACAAAAATTAAAAAGGGTGGTGTTGATATTGACGATGTCTTATCTCGTTTATAATGTATGGATAAAATATCAAAGGCATTAAAAAAGTTTTCTTCAAAAGAAAACAAATTAGTTAAATTAATTTTAGAAAAAATTAAAAAAGGTGGTGTTGATATTGATGATGTGTTAAAATAAAAACAAAACGATGAAAATAAATATCAAATCAACAAATATAGATATATCTCCAAGTATTAATCAATATATTGAAGAAAAGATAGGTGGTTTAGATAAATTTTTAAAAAGTTTTGATCCTGAATTAATTGAAGCTAATGTTGAAGTTGGAAAAATAAAACAAGGTCAGCGTCAAGGAGAAATTTTTAAAGCAGAAGTTAATTTAAATATTGGTGGACATCTTATTAGAGCAGAAGAAACAGAAGATTCTTTAATGGCTGCTATTGATTTAGTTAAAGATGATATGTCTAGAGAAATTAGAAGATATAAGGATAAAAAAAATACTAAATTCATTAGAGGCGCACGTTCTTGGAAGAAATTTTGGAGAATTAGTCCATTAGCTAGATTCAGAAGTCCTAAGTCAAAAATGATTATTAGAAAAAAATAGTTTCTTAATGCTAAGTAACTTTCAAAACAAATCCTCAATTTTTAGTTTTGGGGATTTGTTTTTACGAAATTAAATGACAAAAAATCAAACAAGTCAAGAATTAATTTTAAATCTTTATAATTGTTCTTTGGAAGTAGTAAGTTCTAAAGAAAAAATACAAGAATTTGTTGATCTTTTGTGCCCTTTAATAGAAATGAAAAAATATGGACCATTAAGAATTGAAAGATTTGGACAAAAATCTTTATTTGGTGAAGGATATTCTTTTTTGCAATTTATTGAAACAAGTTCAGTTACTGGTCATTTGATAGAAATAAACGAACCAAAGGCGTATATAAATATATTTTCCTGTCAGCATTTTAATGCAATAAAGGCAGCTAAATTTACTAAAGAATTTTTTAAAGCTAAGCGAATAAGAAAAAAAATTATTTATCGTTAATTAAAAACGTTTTAATTTGCTTTTAAAGTATATTTGTTTTAAAGTAAAAGCAGTTTAACTGCTTTTTTTATTTGCGAAGTATGTCTTTTTTAGATAAATTCATGGGAGACCCTAATGAGCGTGCGCTGAAAAGCATGCAGCCATTAGTGGATAAAATTAATCAGCTTGAATCAGAATTCAAGCTTCTTTCTGATGAGCAATTAAAAGAAAAAAGCAGTGAATTAAAGAAAAGGTCTGAAAATTTAGATGATATTTTACCAGAAGCATTTGCGTTAGTTCGTGAGGCATCTAAAAGAACATTAGGACAGCGTCATTATGATGTTCAGTTAATTGGAGGTATTGTTCTTCATCAAGGAAAGATTGCTGAAATGAAAACAGGAGAAGGAAAAACATTAGCTGCTACCTTAGCTATTTATTTAAACGCTTTAACTGGAAAAGGTGTCCATGTAATTACGGTAAATGATTATTTAGCTCGTAGAGATACTAATTGGATGGGTCCAATATATAATTTACTAGGTTTAACTTGTGGTTGTTTGAATCATGAAAAAGCATATTTATTTGAGTTAGCTGGAGAATCAGATAAAAATGAGGTTACAGTAGAAATGGAAAATTTAAAAGAAGTTCCAAGAAAAGAAGCTTATGCAGCTGATATTACTCATGGAACGAATAATGAATTTGGATTTGATTATCTACGTGATAATATGTCTCCTTCTTTAGAAATGATGGTTCAAAGGGATCCTAATTTTGCAATCATTGATGAAGTAGACAGTGTTTTAATTGACGAAGCAAGAACTCCTTTAATTATTTCAACACCTGATGCTGAATCAACTAAAATGTATGAGCAATTTAGTTTAATTGTTCCGCAATTAAAGGAGAATTCGGATTATAATATTGATGAGAAAGCTAGAACAGCAACATTAACTGAAGAAGGTATTTCTAAAATTGAAAAAATATTAGGCATGGGCAACATTTATGAAGAAGGTGGTATTCGTCATGTTCATCATTTAGAACAAGCATTACGTGCTCAAGTTTTATTTAAAAAAGACAGAGATTATATTGTAAAAGATAATCAAGTAATTATTATTGATGAGTTTACTGGACGTATTATGCCAGGTCGTCGTTATTCTGAAGGACTTCATCAAGCACTAGAAGCAAAAGAAAAAGTTCAAGTTCAACAAGAAAGCAGAACTTTAGCTTCAGTTACTTTTCAAAATTATTTTAGAATGTATCCAAAATTAGCAGGTATGACAGGAACAGCTGTAACTTCAGCTGAAGAATTTCATCGTGTATATAAGTTAGAAGTAATTATTGTTCCTAGTAATAAGACGCTAATTAGACAAGATTTACCAGATAGTGTTTATAAAACAGAAAATGGAAAAGTTCAAGCAATTATTAGAGAAATAAAAAAACATCATCAAACTGGACAACCTGTTTTAGTTGGAACAGTTTCAATAGAAAAGAATGAATTACTTTCAGCTTATCTTAAAAAAGAAGGTGTTCCTCATAGATTACTTAATGCCAAAAATCATGAACAAGAAGCTATGATTATTTCACAGGCCGGCGAAAAAGGAGCTGTAACTATAGCTACTAATATGGCTGGACGTGGTGTTGATATTATTTTAGGAGGAAGAGAAGAAGGAAAAGAAAATAAAGAAGCTCATGATGAAGTAATTAAATTAGGCGGGCTTCATATGATTGGAACTGAACGTCATGAAGCAAGGAGAATTGATGATCAATTAAGAGGTAGATCGGGTAGGCAAGGCGATGCAGGCTCAAGTCAATTTTTTGTTTCTTTAGAAGATGATTTGATGCGGATTTTTGGAGGAGATAGAGTTAAATCAATGATGGATATGTTGAAGGTTCCAGAAGATCAGCCAATTGAAAATAAAATAGTTTCTAAAGCAATTAGTTCTGCTCAAGCTAAAATTGAAGGTTTAAACTTTGATACGAGAAAACATGTTTTAGAATATGATGATGTTCTTAATAAACAAAGGGAGACAATTTATAAGAAGAGGAAGAATATTTTAACTAAAGATGATTTAAAAAAAGAAGTTTTAGAAATGATTGAAAATGAGGTTAAAAAGGTTGTTGATTTTCATACTCAGCATGAACCATGGAATCATAAAGAAATATCTGAGATTATGAGAAGTGGTTTTGCTACAGATGATTTAGAAGATAAATTAAAAGAATTTAAAAATCAAGAAACAATGAAAGATTACTTAGTTGAATTGGCAAAGAAAGCTTATGAGAATAAAGAAAAAGAAATGGAAAGTAAGAATATGAGAAAGGTTGAAAAATATGTCCTCCTAAGAAGCCTTGATACATTATGGATGGATCATTTAGATAGTATGGATTATTTACGCGATAGTGTTCGTTTACGAGCTTATGGACAGAAAGATCCACTTATTGAGTATAAGAATGAAGGAATTATGTTATTTCAGCGATTAATAGGTTCAATTCAATCAACGATTGTAAATACTATATATAAGATTGCATTAGCTCCCGCTTCATCGACGGGCAGGCCTGACTCTCAATCTAATGTTAATAAAAGCATAGGTAGAAATTCGCCATGTCCTTGCGGAAGTGGGAAGAAATATAAAAAATGTTGTATGAAATAATCTTTTTTGTCATTCCGCACTTGATGCGGAATCTAGGTCTGGATTCCCACTTTCGTGGGAATGACAGATGCGGGGCAGGAATGACAATTTAAACATAAGAATGGAAGAAAGATGATAATAAAGAAATTTAAAAAATGTTGTGGGGAATAAGATGTAAAAGATAATATTGCAAATACGCCATTATTATTGTTAATATAATTCTATACATTCCTAAAAAACGGAACGAAAGGAAAAATTATGCGGTTTTTAGAATTAAAGACACAATTAAAAGATTTTTTTGTTTTTTAATCCATCAGATAGTGAAAAGATAAAAATGTTTAAAAAATACATTGCGCAAATTAAACTTTAATTGTATGAAATAAAAAAGAACCAGCTTTTTAAGGGCTGGTTCTGTAGGAGAGGGTTAGTTTAAGGAACTTTTTAAGGAAGTTGGAGGACGTGAGTCCTCCGCAGATAGGGCGGAATTTTCAGATTCGTATCGCTGCGTACAGCGATGAGACC
>JAHJQT010000003.1 GCA_018819085.1 Patescibacteria group bacterium | reverse complement strand
GACTACCAACGATTGTTGCTTCCGCCGCCTCTATTGAAATCTCTTCGTGGACGCTCTTCCATTGGACGAGCTTCATTAACGGTAAGACTTCTTCCTTCAAATTCTTTGCCATTCCACATTTCAATAGCTTTTTGAGCTTCTTCGTCTGAAGACATCTCAACAAAACCAAATCCTTTTGAACGGCCGGACATTTTGTCAATAATAATTGCTGCTGACTCAACTGTCCCTGCCTTGGCAAAAGCTTCTTTCAAGGAATCTTCGGTGGTATCGTAAGATAAACCACCAACATATAATTTCTTAGCCATATTTTTCCTTATTAATTTTTTTAAGCGTAAGTCGACTTTTTATACTTTCTACTTTTTGACTTACACTCATCGCATAAGGAAAGAGAAAACTTATAAAACTTACGTATGCTTGTATTATATATGATTACAATTAAGAAGTCAAGTAAAATTTGATTTTTCTTGTTTTATTTTCCATATTTTGATAGAATAAAAAAACGCTGGAAAATAATTTATTTTCCCAGCGTCGTCTTCCACGGAATTGGCTATATGGATTCATCAGAGATTCTCCTTTCTATTCCCTCTACTAATTTAATAATAGTGAGTATAATTTTTTCAAATTCTTGCTTATCTTTCTTTTTAGCAAGAAGCGTTTTCAGGAGTTTCTTATATTGATTTAGGTCTTTTTTTATCATCTTGATTAGTTCTTCAAGAGTTAGATTCCCGAAAACAATTTGAGTTGGAAACTTAAGTTGTCCATTCTCAAGGAGTTTTTCAAAAAAAGGAATCCATTCTCCTAAATCCATATATAATTCATCCAAGTTTCGCCAAATCCTATTTTGATTTTGAGTGTCCATTTTAATCACCTCCTTCAATTGTTAAAGTGCTTTATTAAAAATAACTATATTAATGATTATACAACAAAATGAATAAAATAGAAAAAGAAAAGCTTCCTAATCATGTAGCTATTGTTCCTGATGGCAATCGCAGGTGGGCAAGGAAAAAAGGATTAGCTCCATGGCGCGGCCACTTTGTCGGCGCGGAAAGAACCGAGGAGTTAATTCAGGCGGCTTTTGATACTGGGATTTATTGTCTTTCTGTTTGGGGAAGTTCCAAGAATAATTTGGAAACAAGGTCAAAAAGAGAAATCAGGGCTTTGCTTAAGATATACGAACTTTATTTTAAAAAACTGCTTAAGAGCAAAGAAATTCGCGAAAATAAAGTAAAAGTGAGTGTTATCGGACGTTGGCGAGAAATCTTGCCGGATAAAGTCGCCAAAGTTATCAGGGAATTAATTGAGTCGACGAAGAATTATAACGGACGTTTGCTTAATTTTTTCATTTCCTATAACGGTACTGACGAAATGCTGGCGGCGATAAAAAACATTGTCAAAGAAGCAAGGGGAAACAATAATTTGAAAATTACTCCTCAACTTTTAAACAAGTATCTTTGGAGTGGAGGATTGCCACCGGTTGATTTTTTGATTCGGACTGGAAGCGCTAACGACCCGCATAATAGCGTCGGTTTTATGATGTGGCAGACGGCTGATGTCCAATATTATTTTACCAACACTCTTTATCCTGATTTTGGTAAAGAAGAGTTTAATAAAGCGCTGGATGATTTCGTCAAAAGGCAAAGGCGCTTTGGTAAATAGAAAAATGAATAATATTCAATTTAAATCTTTTTATAAATCCCTTTATAAATATCAAGAAAAGATAAATTCTGAATTAGAAATGTTTTTTAGTGATAAAATAAAGGAAAATTCTTTATTATTTAAACAAGCAGCTGAAACTATAGAAATATTAAAGAATATTAATTTGGGGGCTGGTAAAAAAATCAGGCCTATTTTAATTAATATTGGATATTTTTTATCTGGAGGCAAGAATAAAAAAGCGATTTTAGAGGCATGTTTATGTATAGAGTTTATTCATAATTGGTTTTTGATCCATGATGATATTATTGATAGAGATGATTTCAGGCGGGGCAAATTATCGCTTCATAAATTTTACGAAAAAAGAACAAAAGATACTCACATGGGAATTTCTTTGGCAATTACCGCGGGTGATATTAATGTTGCTTTAGGGTATCAAGCATTAGTAAATAGCAGATTCCAAGAAAAATTTAAAAACAAGGCCTTAAATGTTTTTAATGAGACAATAGTCAATACTCTACATGGGGAAATGTTAGAATTATCTATTAAAAAAAACATAAATAAATTTAAAGAAAAAGATATTCTTAATGTTTGTAAGTATAAAACAGCGTATTATACTTTTATTAATCCTTTAAAGATCGGTGCAATTTTAGCTGGAGCAAATAACAGATTTTTAGACCAAATAGAAAAGTTTGCTTTGCCAATAGGAATTGCTTTTCAGATTCACGACGATATTTTAGGTTTGTTTGCTACCAAAAGAGTGTTAGGTAAACCAATTGCTTCTGATATTGAAGAAAATCAGCCTAACCTTTTAGTTTATAAAACTTTAACCTCGGCTGATAAAATAGATAAGTGTGTATTTAAAAAATATTTAGGTAAAGAAAAATTAAATCAAAAAGAGATTAAGGAAATTAGAAGAATAGTTAAGAAGAGTGGTGCTTTTAATTATTGTGAAGATTTGGCAAATTCTTTAGTGAAGGAAGCAAAGTCAATATTAGTTAAGATGAGAGTTGCGCAGAAAGAAAAAAAATTTCTTTTATCTATGGCGGATTATATAATTGATAGAGAATATTAATTAATGAGTAAATTAATCAATCAATTAATTGAACAAAAATATCTTAAAACCCCAGTTATTATTGAGGCTTTTAGAAAAATTAAAAGGGCTGATTTTGTTCCCAGGGAAATAATAAAAGAAAAAGGCGAAGAATTTGTTAATGAATATAATGCTCCTTTGCCAATTAGTTACGGACAGACGATTTCCCAGCCATTAACAGTGGCTTTTATGTTAGAATTACTAAAACCAAAACAAGGAAATATTATTTTAGATATTGGTTCTGGATCTGGCTGGCAAACAGCCATGCTTTGTGAAATAGTTGGGGATAAGGGTTTTATTTACGCAATAGAATTAGTTCCAGAATTGAAGAATTTTGGCCAGGATAATGTTTTAAAATATAATTTTAAGAATGTAGAATTTATTTGTGGTGATGGTTCTAATGGATTACTGGACAAAGCTCCTTTTGACAGGATTATTGCAGCAGCAGCAGCTAATGAAATTCCAAAAGCATGGAAAGAACAATTAAAAATTGACGGGAGAATAGTTGCTCCAGTTAGAAATAGCATTTGGTTATTAGTTAAAAATGGTAAAGATAAATTTGAGGAAAAAGAATATCCTGGATTTGCTTTTGTGCCATTAATAGAAAATAATAAATAATGGAAAAGAAAAAACAAAAAAAAATTAAAATAAATAACAAGAAGCGTTTTATACTTGTTTTCTCTTCGCTTTTTTTAATTTTCCTTATTTTATCCCTAAGCAGTTATTATTTTATTAAATATCAAATTAATAGTTCTTTAAATAATAATTCAGCTGAAAAAGTTTTTATAATAGAAAAAGGTGATGGCTTAAAAGCAATTGCAACTAATTTAGAAAAAGATGGGATCATTAAAAATAGTACTTGGTTTACTGCTTATGTTTTTTACAAAGGATTAGCGGGGAACTTACAAGCAGGAGAATATTCCCTAAGTCCTAATTTAAATATTATTCAAATATCTGAAAAGATATTTGAAGGAGATACAATTTCAAAAGATATAAAAATAACTATTCCTGAAGGTTTTAATTTAAAACAAATTGACGCGCGTTTAACTGAAAAAGGTTTGATTGAAGCAGGTGAGTTAGCTACTCAATCTAATTTAGAAGGATATTTATTTCCTGATACTTATCAATTTAATAAAAAAATGAATTTAGATGAAATTATTAAGATAATGAAAGATAATTTTAATAATAAATTAGACGTTGATTTGATTAATGAAATACAAAGACAAAATAAAACAATTAGAGAAATAATTATTATGGCGAGTTTAATAGAAAAAGAAGTATCTCTTTATGATGATCGTCGCATTGTTTCAGGGGTTTTTTGGAACAGATTAAGTATTAATTATCCTTTGCAGTCCTGTGCTACTATTGCTTATGCTTTAGAAAAAGATAAATGGATTTATTCTGTTGAGGATACTAAAATTGATTCGCCATATAATACTTATAAAAACACAGGACTTCCGCCAGGACCTATTTGTAACCCTGGACTTTTAGCTATTAAGTCCGCTATTTATCCTCAATATACAGATTATTATTTCTTTTTATCAAAACCAACCGGAGAAACAGTTTTTAGCAAGACATTTGAAGATCATCAAGCAAACATAGTTGAGTATTTACAATAATCCTTGACAGGTTTATTGACATAGGATAAGATTAAATTAATTAAATATTAAGCCATAGATAATAGGTATCAATAAGTGTAAATCCTATCGAGGCGATTATCTTCTTTATCTATGGACAACCATAGATTTTTATTTATATGCCCCGTAGAGAAATTTTGACTCATTCGCCTTAGGCGAATAATAATACAGGGATATATAATAAAAAAAACTAAAAACATTAATGGTTTTGATATTTTAAAATAAATGTCAAAATTCTTCTACGGGGTATGGTCTCAAAAGAACAAAAAAAAGAAATTACAAAAGATTTAATTGATAAATTATCTCGTCAAAAAGCAGTTATTTTTTTTGATTATACAGGATTAAAGGTTAATAAATTCCAGGAAT
>JAHJQT010000017.1 GCA_018819085.1 Patescibacteria group bacterium | reverse complement strand
TATATATTACATTCAATCATTTCTACTTCTTAAAAGTATTGGTATTAATAGTATTCCTTTTCTTTATTTAGTAATATCAGTTACTATAGCTGGATTTATTACTCTTTTGCCTATTTCTATTTCTGGACTTGGCACTCGTGAAGCAACTCTAATTTTTTTCTTTTCCTTTTATCAGATACCATCAGAAAAAACAATCGGCTTTTCTCTTCTAATATTATCTATGCTTTTAATCGCCGCTTTAATTGGATTAATCTGCTGGCTAATTAAACCAATCCATGTTAAATAATATTCTGTTTAAATATTTTTTTGTATTTTTTAAAAATTCTATCCTGTTGAGTTTTAATCTCTTCTGCTGACAAAGCAGATGTTCTAATTGCCACTTCAGCACTGCCCTTTTTGCCTTTATAAAAACCTATGCTACAATTATCATTTAAAAAAATATCATATTTTTGAATCTGATCTCTTATTTTAGTCCCTTTATAAGGATAATAAATGCCTAAATCAAAATCATCAATTTGAGAAGTTGCTATAAATTCTTCTGTCTCTTTAATGGTTTCTTTAGTTTCTCCTGGTAATCCGAGCATAAAAAACGCTTTTACTTTAATACCGGCATCATGACAAATTTTAACATAGTTGTGGCTTTGTTCTATGGTAGGAGTTGGAAATTTTACTGTATTTAATATCTTTTGAGAGCCACTTTCCATTCCCACTCCTGTTTCAATACATCCTGCTTTAGCTAAAGCTTCAGCCATTTCAGATGTCATACATCGTATATGACCAAAACATCTGAATTTAATATTAAATTCATCAATTACTTGACAAAGCGCTTCTACTCTTTTTTGATTAACAGCAAAAAGATCATCAAAAAACATCACCGCTTTATATCCAAACTTAACAATCTGAATTAACTGATCTTTAACACGCTCTAACTCATAATACCTTACTTTAGTATGAGCATGTTCACAAAAAGAACAGTTAAAAGGACACCCTCTAGAAGTCATTACTGTGGTTGTTTCTAAACCATCTAATTTATAATGATATTTCCTTAAAAAATTATTACTTCTAAATGGCAGAGGAAAAGAATTCATTTCATCTACGCTAAGCTCATTTTTTAAAATCCTTTCTTCAGTGTTATTAAGTATAATTTCTAAAATAGATTTTTCCCCATCGCCAATAACAATATAATCAGAATCAAGTCCAATAGAATCTTCAGTATAAAAGCTTGCATAAGGTCCTCCTATTATAATTTTTTTTGAAGGAAATTTTTCTTTTATTTTTTGAATAATTAATTGAGCTTCTTTTTTTTGCGGAGTAGTAATAGATATAGCAATATAATCAAAATTTTTATATTTTTCAATATTCTTAAAGTCAAACTCATCTTCTAATTTAGAATATACACCATTTTTATCTAAAACACTTTTAAGATATAAAATTCCTAATGGTGGAAAAACTCTATCTGAATCTAAAAAAGAACCTCTTAAACTTACTAATAAAACACTCTTCATAAAATAATTCTCCTTTCATTAATCACTTACATAGATATTTTAATCTTTTTTTTCTAAGAAATTACAATAATACTTGAAAGTTTTTTTTATTTGTTCCAGAATAGAAAAATATTTTTTAACCCGCTCATATCCTATTTGACTAAACTGTTTGGCTTTTTCAGGATTTTTTAATAAATCTGAAATTTTTTGGGCCATTATTTTTATGTTAAAAGGATTAACCACATAACCGGTCTCATTATCAACAACTATCTCTGAAGCTCCGCCAAAACACGTACTCACCATTGGTTTTTTTGCGGCCATTGCCTCTAAATTAATCAATCCAAAACCATCTAAATATAGAGATGGGAAAACTGCTAAATCACAACTATGATAAGCTGCTTTTAACTCATTCCCTAAAAGCCAACCTGTAAAAATAATATTATTTTCTATTTTAAGCTCTTTAGCTAATATTAGCATTTTTTGAGCATTATCATCTTTATGCCCTGCTATCAATAAAACTGCTTGAGGAATTTCAGAGATAACTTTTTCCATAACTAAAATTATATTTTTACCACCCTTTAAACCACTTAATCTTCCTCCAAAAAATACTATTTTTTTATCCAATACATTATATTTTTCCTTAAATGAACTTATATCAGATTCTCTAATTCTCCATTCATCCAAATCAATCCCAGAATAAATTACATCAATATTTTTAATATGATTTGCTTCAAGCGCTTCCTTAATCGCTTTACTTGGACTAAAAATTTTATCTACATACTTTAAATACCATCGAATAATTATATTACGTAAGGGATTGTATCTTTTCTTTGCCTGTTTAATTGTATCCCACAAACTAATATGATAATCAAAATGAGCAGGGATTAACAAATTATCAGGATTAACATATGAAAAAAACTTACCATAAGTGAATAACATAGTATCACAAGCTGTTAAAAAAACAACTTTGCAATATTGTTTAGCTATCTTAAAACAATGATAAGATAAGTGATAATGCACGTTAAAAGCATGAACTACGTCTGGTTTTATTTTCTTAATAATTTCTTCTACTTTATTAACTGTTTGAAAATTATAAAGACTTAAATAAGCCCGCCAACGTTCATGATAATTAGCATAAATTCTAAATAAAGTCATTCCTTCAAAATGCATCTCACCCGCTTGAGATTTTTTTTGAACTGAAGTAATAATAAAAATTTGATGACCTTTTTTTAATAAATCTTTAGCTATTCTATAAGCAATAATACTTGCTCCTCCTTTAGCTAAAGGAGGAAAATCATCTGATAAATATAAAATTTTCATTTTTATTTCGAAATAGCTTTTAAGAAATGATATGGACTAATAACAATATTTTGAATTTGATAACAATAATGAGTGCAATAACATTTCTTATTAGTTATATCTTTTCTCTGTTGTTTTGCAATTTGAGAATTCCAAATCTTTGAAAAATCAAAATTAACATCTTTCAAATTACCTATTTTAGGTAAAAGTTCACAATTATAAACATTGCCCGTTGCATCAATAACTGGCATAAATGAAGAAACACGACAAGGGATTAATTGTCTTTTTTCTTTTAATATATCTGCAGTAATTTTATGATAATAAGAATATATTGCTTTATGGTATATATTTTTATCAATATTTTTACTCTTAAATATATATTTTATTAATTCCTGATATTTACTTAAAGATGGAGCTTGAACATTCTTTTGATTATAACAGCCCCTTATTAATTCTAATGTATGAAATTGAATATTAAAATTTTTATCTACAAAATCAATAATCTCGGGAATATTATCTTCATTTTCATTAGAAATTGTAGTATTAATACTAAGTTGTAATCGTGGATATTTTTCACGAAGTAGATCAAGCTCTTTATATGTTTCTAACACTTTATTAAAATTCCCCTTAATTCCTCTTATATGATCATGAGTTTTTTCCAAACCATCCAAAGATAAAACAATTTTAAGTTTTACTGAACATGATTCTAGTATTTTTTTAGATGAATCAATAATCTTATCCGTTGATAAGCAATTAGTTGGAATCCCTATTTTACGAACTCCATTATTTTTAGAAAAAATCTGACAAATTTCAGTTAAATCATTTCTTAAAAAAGGTTCTCCTCCTCCAAGAACAAGATTAGATAAATGCCCAATAGTTTTTGTAAATTTTTGTATTTCATCAAGCGACAATTCATCACTTTTTTTATTTATTTTTTTCCAATTAAAACACATTAAACATTTAGCATTACATCTATCAGTAACTTGAAAAAACAAACCAAATAAGGGTTTATTTCTTTTTAATAAAGAATGAAAATAAAACTTACTAACCGGCCAATAATTTTTGATAATCTTAATTTTATCTAATAATTTCATATTTTAAACTACATCTATTCTAAATTAAATAATTTATGTAAATCTTTGTCATTAATTTTACGATAATTATTTATTACTTTCCTTTGCATAATAATACTTGGTAAATGAAAAATAATCCAAAACCAACTTAATAAGACAGGAATAATACGCTCTGGATGAGAACGACAATCACTAAGAGTAAAACATATATTAACTGGTAAATATCTTATTAAACTTTTAAATCCATAATTTCTTAACATTAATAAAAGTCTATTGCGCATCCAATAGTAAACTCTTTTTTTGCCAATAGTATGATTAACTGTTTTACTTAAAAAATGATAACTAATAGCCTTAGGATAATATATTACTTTATAACCAGCTATATTTATACGAAATGATAAATCAGAGTCCTCATAACCATGATAATAAACATCAAAAAATCCACCAATCAAATCTAATACATCACGACGTACAATCATCGAAGCGCTACAAGCTACTAAAATTTTTCGTATATTATTATATTTTGGATTATTAATTGATTCTCCCATGCCAATATCATAACTCTTACATCGAAAACGCATACTGCCACCAGCTGCTGCTAATTTTGTTGGACAATCAGGAAAAATAATTTTCCCTACAGCCTGACCAATTGTTTGATCTGATTCCATTAATTCTACCATTTTTACAAGCCAATCAGAAGATAATGTAGCATCATTATCCATTGTAACTATATACTTTGCTTTACTTATTTTAATACCTACATTTCGCGCCTTAGCTGGTCCAAGATTTTTCTTATTTTCAATTATAGTAATATCTGGGTATTTATTACTTAAAAAAGACACTGAATTATCTGGTGAACAATCATCAACTAATATAATTCGAAAATAAGGATAAGATAAAGCTCGCAAAGAATCTATACATTTGGCTGTAAGTTTTTTATCATTATAAGCACAAATAACAATATCAACACTAGGATAATTAATATTCATAATTTATCAATATATATATTTAATAAATAAGAAAAATGTTTATATATTTTATTAATACGAGTTGGTATTTTTTTTATTCCATCCTTACTAAATAAAGACTTTATAAAAAACTTAATAAAATACCAATAACCGTTTGAAAATCTAAATAATAACATTTCATATAATTTTTTAATTTCATCTCTTGATAAAGTATCAGTATGATAAGTAACAGTCAACCTCATATCATATTTAGAATAGTCAAATTCATCAATTTTCCCATTTTCGCAAGCCCAATCCCATAATTCAGATCCGGGCAAGGGCGTAACAATATGAAAATGGGCCCTATCTGGTTTAACTTCTTTGACTAATTTGGCGCTTAACATAACATCTTCTTTTGTTTCACCAGGGAAACCAACCATTATAAACATTAAAGATTTGATATTAGCCTGCTTAGCTAATTTAAAAGCTCTTTTGATTTCTGAAACAGTGATGTCTTTTTTAATAATTTTTAATACTTTATCAGAACCGCTTTCCACTCCCCACCAAATCCAACGAAAGCCGGCTCGCCGCATCATTTTTAAAGTTTCTAAATCTACAAATTTATTACAACGACCCTGAATCAGATAACCCAGCTTGTTTAATTTCCTATCAATAATTTCCTTACATATTAATTTAACCCATTGATTCTGATCAGCAGTCATGCCAATAAATTCATTATCATAAAACTGAACTGAATTTATATTAAAATTTTTTTTATTAAACTCTATTTCATCAACAATATTTTTTGGAGAACGCCGTCTTGGCTGTCTTGTCTTATTGCTACAAAAAATACAGCGATGAGGACATCCACGGCTTCCCATAATTACAGCATTAGGAATATCTATTCCTTCCCATTCGCCAGATACACCATGATAATCATTATGGGCTGGCTCCAATAAATGATAAGCTGGAAAAGGAATATCGTCTAAATTTTGCGGAGGTAATTGCGCTTCTGTTTTAAAAAATTTACCATTATCCAAAAAAGCAATGCCCTTAACCTTTTTAAACGATTGGCCATTCTTCAAAACAGAAAGCCAATTAATTATTGATTCTTCTGCTTCATTAATAAAAGCAACATCTATATTTTTATTAGTTATTAAAACATTCTCTGGCTCTATACTAGTTCCAGCGCCACCGGTAATAATTTTTGCTCTTAATTGCGCTTTTTTACAAATATCTACAGTTTTAAATAAAGCTGGCAATCCTAAAGTAGTACTGCCAATACCAATAATATCAGGATTCTCAAGCTTAATTCTATGTGATAAAGATTGCTTGTCTAATTTTAAAATATCAGCGTCAATAACTTTAACCTGATATTTATTTTTTTCCAAAACAGAAGCTAAATAAAGCAATCCCAAAGGTGGACTTTCAGCTATTGACTTACCAGAAATCAACCAAACCGGTGAATTAATTAATAAAATTTTCATAATTATTTATCAATTTAAAAAAAATAACATCATTCTTTCTTCTTAGATAATCAATTTTTTATATATTCTAAAATCATAACACAATATTATATAAAAATAAAAAAATTAAAATACTAATTATTCTTCTCTGTATTTTTCAAAACTCTCATAATAATAAAAAAATGTAATAACAAAAAAATAGTAGCACAAATAATCATTGATAAAATAATAGCAATTAAAGAATTATAAATTCTAACTGAAATAGACATTAATAAAACCATTAGTACTACATAACAGATATTAGTTATAATAATAATTTTCATCTTATCAAAAGTCCGGAAAAAAGGTCCTATTCCAATACTAAAACCAGAAAAAACAGTTAAAATAGCTAAATAATAAACCAATTCAATACCAGGAAGATATTCCGCTCCATAAAATAATTTTATTAAATAAGGTGCTAAAATAATAAATGGAACAACTAATAAAATAGAAATTAACCCAGAATAAAGAGTAGTTTTATAAAAATGCTCTTTTAAGATTTTTAAATTATAAGACTTCGATTTAGGCAACTGAACAGCTAAAAGCCTTGAAACAGGACCTAATAACATAGAAGGAATAGTAATATAACCTAAAGCAATCTTAAAATAACCAACTTCTTGAACTGAAGCAAAAGCACCTAAAAATATAATTGGCAAAAAAGAAATAAGGGAATTTAAATTTTTACCGATAGCAATTGAAAAACCGAAATTAAAATATTTTTTAAATCTTATTTTTCTAAAATTAAAAAATATTTGATCTAAACTTGGTAAAAGATTATCTTTCTTAGAAAAATATAAATAAAGAAAAAAAGATAAAATTAAAAAAATAAAAACAGAAATAAAATAACCCCAAATTATTCCATTTAAACCAAAACCTAATAAAACAAAAATAATAGATAATAAAATATAAACTAATTTATTAAATATTTCTAAAATAGTTAACTGTTTAATTTTACGTGTAATCTGCAAAACAATTATCAATAAATTATAAATAAAAGTTATAAAACTAGCCAATAAAATTATTCTCGCCCAATGACCTATTTGACTATTATGATAAAATAATTCAGTTAAAAAAGGAGCAAAGATAACACTCAAAATACCAATAATACAAATAGCTAAAATAGTTATTTGTATAAAATATGTCAAAATATTTTTGATTTCTTCTTTATTTTTTTGAGCATAAGCTTCAGCTAAAAGAGTTAAACTAGCAGAATTTCCTCCCCAATTCATAAAAATTCCAACTAATCCAACAAAAGCAAAAACCAGTCCATAAATTCCATATAATTCAGGATGTAATAAACGAGCTAAAATAATAGAACTAATTGCACCTAAAAAAATAGAGAAAGAATTACCTATCCCCAAAACACTAACATCTTGAACAAATGATATTTTAGTAAAATATTTAAACTTCGAAATCATTTTCTTGATCTATTTTAATACTCAATATCATTCTTAGTAGCAATTAAATCAACATTATTTAAATAATCAAGAGAGCTTAATTCTTTAATAAAGTCATCCATCTTAACATTGCTCAAAAATTTAATATTAAAAGTAAAATCCATAATTTCACCTTCTTGTTGAGTATTAATATTTAACAAATCATTAAATTTTAAATACTTTTTAAAAACAGACTCATAAACATCACTATGAGCTTTTTCTTTATTTAAAGAAAAAGTTAACACATAGTCATGCTTAGTAATAGAACCAAAATTGATTTTATCTAAAAAGTAAACAATTAATGAAATCATTATTGTAGCGATAATACCAATGTCATAGCTACCTGTTCCTACTGCCATACCAACAATTAGACTAAAAAGAATAAAGGAAACATCTTTAGGGTCTTTAATCGCTGTTCTAAATCTAATAATAGTGAAAGCACCTAATAAAGCAACTGCTATAATTAATACATTACCAATAACCATCATAATTACAGAAGATAAAGTACATAGAATAACTAAGCTGATAACAAATGTTTGCGAATAAGATAAACCCTTATGTGTCTTTTGATAAATTAAAGAAATAATTAAAGACAAAATAAAAGACATTGCAATATTAAAAACTATCATATTGACACCTATAGTTACGCCTTGACTAGCTGATAAAAAATCAAACATATTTATAATATTTATGACAAACCTCTAAGGACTTACAGTACTTAGAAAATGCCACTCTATTTAATTGATATTTTTGAATAATAAAATGAAACCAATCCGGAATCGTATTATTATACTTTAACTCCATTATTACATCATCAAATAAAACATTCCTTCTACGACTAAAAAAATCTAATTGATTGGCTGGACATGCTTGAATATCGCTATCAAAAGTTATTCTAAATTTATTATTAACACGACCCATTAATGGTTTCCTTTTATACACTACCATAACCTTTGGTGTCATGCAATTATATCTTTTTATCCATAAGAATTCTTTCCAAACATCCTGTTCTTGCGTTGATAATTGATTATTTAAAAAAACTGATGGTTTCTTAGATAAGATATTTAAATAATCTTGATAATTAATTATCAATCTATCTTTTAAAATAGCCATATCTCTCTTGCGTTTTATTTCAACGAAAATTTTCATATCTGGATTTAAGATAGTTGAATAAATTCGTAACCGAAGTTTTTTACGATCCTTTACTCCAGCCATTTTTTCACGATAACAACCAAATCCTTCTGAATCAAAATACAAACTGCTAACCTGATAAAATTTTTCTGGTTTATTAATAACAAAAGAATCCCATTCCATATAATTAAGTAAATCAGTTGTTATCTTGTCAACCAAAAAACGTGGTATACGATATTTAAATTCAAAGCGTCGAAATTTAAGCTGAGGCAATGAATTGTTTAATTTATTAATTTTATTAATCATAAAATTCTGAAAATAAATTAAATAAGCCAATCGAAACAACTTCTAGTTGTTTATTCAATATTGTATTTACTATTTCTACATAACCACTATTAGTTAGAGCTAGATTATGTTGATTATCAAGAAGTAAAAAATTATCTTGTTCTGAATCTTGAAAAATAGGTTCTTGATCAAAATTATTCTCATTTTCATAACCATTCTGAATATTACTATGAGAAATAGTAATATTTGATTTTCCATCTAATTCAATTGATTTGTCATTATTCCATATTATGGTATTAATTACAACTGGCCAAGCTCCGCCAAATACTGGCTTTTTTTCATAAACTGATATTCCAATTCTATTATCAACAATTACATTGTTAATTATTTTTACTTTTGAATTGTCTTTTACAGCTATTCCTATATCACATCCAGAAAATAGATTATTGAAAATAATTGTAGTATCTTTAGAATCTTCTCCAACACTTAAACATTTATCTGGAGAATTTTTAAATTTATTATTAAAAATCATTAAATTTGCTGAACCTGATAAATCTAATCCATCTCCATCTATAACTGTCTTTTGTCCATTGTCAGAAAAATAATTATTTGACACTGCACCAGTAACCCAATCTAAGTCAAGTCCATCAAATTTATTATTACTAAAAATATTATTTTTAATTTCTACTTTGCCATTTTTTATATTCAATCCATCATCTCCATTAGCTAATTGAAATTGGCAATCTTTAATAATAACATCTGTATGATGAACAGCTAATTGACCGCTATAAAATACACCGTTTATATATGCTTCACTACCGCCTTCAATTAAACAATATTCAAAAACACTTTTTTTCTGATGAGGACCTAATATTGCAAAAACACCCCATGGAAGATCTTTGTTTTGCCCAAATAGTCTAATTGGTCTTTCTTTACTTCCTTGAGCTAAAATTGAACCATAGGAAATAAAGGAAACATCTAGAGCAAATTTAAGCTGAACATCTGGTTTTATTTCTAAAGAAAGATTTCTGGGGAAAATAATTGTTTTATCTATTTGATAAACCCCTGGATATAAAACTACTTGATTATCTAATATCCCCTTCCTAAAAATAGAATTATTTTCTAAAAATTGGTCTCTAGAATAATTAATCTGCTCAAAATAACTAAAAGTTTCTTCGTCAACATAACGAATCATTACTTCAATAGGTTCTCCTGTAACTGCGTTTGTTATATCAAGCTTAAAATCATCAGAGTTAAAATCTGACTTCTTTAAGAAAAAACTATATTCAACTGGTAATATCTTAATTTCTTCTTTAAAGAGATATCCTTGAGGAATTTCTCGTTGGCTATGCATCTGAAAATCTTCCGTTAAATGTAAAATAATATCACTAAATCCTCTAGTCGTAATATCTATTCTAACTGTTTGAGGAAATATATTCACGGTAGCCAGAACCTGATTACTTTCCAGTGTATTTTGAACATTACGATACTGCTGAATGATTAAATTCTTTTTATTCAATATCTTACGATCAAAATAAAGATTAGAAAAACCTTTAATTCCATCATTGTAAAAAGCATTTTTAACCGATTTATAGGTTTGATTGTAAAAATTCAAATCATCTTCTAAATTTTTATCATCTTTAACATAATCCCAAAGAAGTTTATTTCTCTCATGTAAAAACTCCGGATTTTTTAATATCTTACTAACTAAACTATTATAATGAAAATCAACAAACTTATCTCTGTCATATATTCTTACATCCCAAGGAATAAACTTAAATTTACCTTGACTGACGTCAAAACACAACCGAACATTATGAGCAAACTCTTGATTGGTGCTACCCATTAAAGAAGAATGAACTTGCCACCTATAAAAACTATCCATATCTACTAATGCTGGAATTTGTCTATAAAATTCTTGATCGGAACTTTCATGAACTAATTTACCCAATAAATCTATTGCGGCAAAATTATCTATCTGATCCTGTTTGTTTTTAGTATATTTTTTCCAATAAGCTGGGTTTTCTAAAAGATCATGAAGATAACCCTGAAAAGCCAATGTGTCATTTTCGCCATAAAGATCAGATTGATCAGACCATTTATTTTTTTCTAAAAATTCTTTTGTCCAGCTTTCTACTTCAAAATAAACAGCCGGCTGGTGATTGTTAATCTTCAAAACAATAAATCGACTCTCTGGAAATATTAAGCTCAATTTGCTGGCTCGGTAATTGCTTAAGTGTTCCGCAATAAAACCTCTTTCTATAGGAATAATTAAACTAATTTCTTTTTTACCCTCAAATAAATTTGAATTATCAAAAATTATTCGCCAAGATTTCTTTTTATACTTCCAGTGTTCAGAAAAATCACCCCGAACCCTTATTTTTACTGAATAAGTTTGATTATTATAAACAAATTCAGCTGGAATACTTTCTCTGTATTCCCCTGAAAGTATATCCGAAGGATTTTCAGATAAACTCTTTTCAAGTTCTTTTAAATCTTTTAAATCAACTATTAAATTATAAGCAGGCAAAGAAGAGCTAGTTAATTTATAGGGCAAATAAAAAATATCTAAAATCTTTGGCAAATTATATAAAAACCCAAGTTGAGGATATTTTTCTCTAACAACATTATTTAAACCTTTGTATTCAAAAATAAAAACACAAGTAGAAAATATACCAAATAAAATTATAATAATCACTAAATAAAATACTCTAGATAAAAATTTATTTTTTATAAAAATCTTCATAAATCTTAATATATTGTTTAATTATATTAGACCAATTCATTTTTTGAGCCTGTTTTAATGCATTTTGACCTAATTCTTCAGCTAAAATTGAATTATCCAAAATCCTTAAAATAGCTTGACTAGTCTTTTCTATATTATTTTGAGGAACTAATAATCCATTAAATCTATCTACAATCGCATCCTCAGCACCACAGTCATAAGTTCCAATAGCTGGCTTTCCACAAGCATTAGCTTCTAAATAAACTAAACCGAATCCTTCAAATTTACTTCCTTCTATATAAATTGGTGTTAATAAGAATAAATCTGATTGATAATAAAACTTAATTAAATCTTTTTCAGAAACATTTTCTAAAAAAATAACATTTTCTTCTAAATTATTCTTCTTAATTAAATTCTTCAACTGATCAAAATATTCTTTATTTTTTTGATTACCAATAATATAATATTTCAAATTAGAATATTTCTTTTTAACCTCAACTACAGCTAAAATTGATACATGATAACCTTTGCGAGGCATTAATGCACCTACGCTAATAATATTCTTATTATCGCTTAAATGTTTAAATAAATTATACATCTGAAATTTCTTATAATCAACCCCATTATTAATAACTATAATATT
>JAHJQT010000016.1 GCA_018819085.1 Patescibacteria group bacterium | reverse complement strand
TGCAAAGCCTTAGTTAATGTTCCAACCCGCCTAACAACTATATCAATATACAAATCTTGATAAGGCGAAGAAGCGATTCCAAAAGGCGCTTCTCCATATCCAAAATAACTAACTAAAATAAATTGACCTGGATTAAAAGATAAATTCTTCTCAAGACGAAAAAGCTTAACATTGTTAGAATGCTTTTCTATTTTAATAATTTTAACTTTAAATGGTTTATATAGATTTTCCATAACGTAATTAAATATAAAATTTTAAATTATTTTATTCCATTAAATTAATAGGTTTAATTCTTAAAAAATAATAGGCCGTGCCTTGATGAGCGTGAAAAATTTAAATAAGTAATTGATATAATAAATGATATTGTTCTGAAGAAAAGGCACGGCCTGTGATTTTTTAAATTAAACCTTAATTTAATGAAGTACAAATTAAAACGCAGTCTATTTCTTATTATCTTCATAATCCTCAACTAATTCATTTTAATCTTTTTCTTCCTTCTGGTATTTTTAAATAATTTTCTTTAATAGAGACCTTTTTACCGCTTTTTCGTTCTAAATCTTTTCTAGCTTTACCAGCTACACTACCACCTTGCTTAGCCGTTTTTTTATTTCTATCAAAACCTTGCGCATTTTTATTTTTAGTTATCTCTGTAGTTGACGCCTCGCCAAGCATAGTAAAAATTAATTCTAAATCATTCATATGGTCGCGCAGATTCTCTCTTCTTAATTTTTTAAATTTCTTATATTGACTCGGGGTCATACCAAAAGTCGCTTTAGATATTTCCGCAGTCAAAATAGCATACTCCTTTTTTAACTTAACCCCTCTTTTCTGCCATTGGTCAGTTAATGTTTCGCGAACAGCAATACCACGCATTCTTTTTTCAATCCAAGCGTCAGAATATCCTTTAGCTTTATATAAAGCTTTGGTTCGTTTAGTCGCTAATTCTGGATCTTCTATTTCTTTTATTCTTTCGTAACCAACACGTGCCAACCAACGCTTAAATGGTTCAGCTTTTGGTGATGGAATTGATTGAATAATGCGAAAAATACTTTCTGTGTTAGCGCAATTCACTTTTTGAAAACCTCCTGCAGTCTTTATTAAAAGGAGGGTGGCAATTTGCCCCCACCCCTTGGCAAGCTCTGTATCCCTGCGACGCATATCTTTAATATATCCTTCTGGCTGAACTGAATCAGTTAAGACTGATATCACATCAACAATTACAAACCACCATTCATTTTTATGAATAGTTTTCCTAACTTCCTTACCTCTAAATAAAGCGATTTTTGTTGTTTCTTCTAACTTATTCTTTTTCATATTTCTTATAATCCTTAACTATTTCTTTTAAAACATCTCCAATATTTATTCCAGCAGGACAACTTCTTCCACAACTACCACAAGCCACACACTGAGCTTTTCCGTATTCTTTATAAGCTCTGACAAACTTATGATAAAACCAATTATAATATCGTTCTTTTATTGTTTTATGAAAATTATGCCCGCCTGCAATTTTAGCGAATTCAGGCAAAGTACAAGCATCCCACTGCCTACAACGAATACATTTTTTATCATCCAAAGAAACTCTATCCTGGATTAAAAAGCAATGACAAAGAGGACAAACATATGTGCAAATTCCACACCCTAAACACTTTTTAGCCAATTCATCCCAAATTTTATGACCTTTTGACCATTCAACTGCATCAGCTAAAAGTTCTGAATCTAAAAGCATTTCTTTAAAAGGATTTTCTTCTCCAGAATATTTTTTTACTTTTGGCTTAGCTATTTCTTTAAAAAACTTATTTTTAACAATCTTTTTTCCTTTGTCAGTCAAAATTAAAACTCTATATTGCTTAGAATTAATTTTTTCTAGAATTAGATCACCGCCAGGCGCTACTTCAACTGACTCATCAATTAAACCAATTAAAATTGATTTTTCTCTTCTTTGCCAATAAAAAAAATCAGAATTAGGTTTTTCCATAATCTCATCTAATTGAGTCATTGCTTCTAACTGACCTAAATGATGACAAACAATAATAATTTCCTTTTTGTAATCAGGACTATCTAATTGTTTTGTTTTTTTATCAAAAATAAAAAAATCCTCTTGAGGTGGGAAAAAATACTGTTTAATTGGCAGAACGCTTTTTTTACTATCAATTACGATATTTTCCTTCTTTAACTCAATGAGCCAATCCTTTATTTGTTTTTTTTCTATAACTAATTCCATTGAAATAATAATAACATAAAAAATAAAAAATAAAAAATCCTGATTCTATTTATGTGAGCTTAATCACAGAATCAGGATTCCTGATATTGTTTAATGGCTTTTGACCATTGCCATTTTATGTCAATGTCTGATATTTCTGGACTGGCAATAATTACTATCCTGGTTATAAATTTCCTATATTCGCTAATTTCCAATCTTAATTTCTCCTGTTTCTTTTTATAATTTTTAGCTTCTTTTTTTGACTTTACCACGCCTATCCCAGATACATTATATACATTGTCTTTGATTATTGTAAACAAGAAATCTCCATATCTTCCTTGCTTCATTGGTAAAAAATCAATTATTTCACCAGCTTTTTTTGATTCTTGAAGGATATCTTGAAATCTTTCTTTTGAGGATTTTTCAAAAAGTGTCACTTGTGAAAGTTTTTCTATCATTTCTTCCGCAATGTTACGAATTTCATTTTCTAAACTCATTCTCATCAAAAACACCTCCTTTTATTTGATTGTCAAAAAACATTAATTATTCAATTGATTTTCAATCATATTTTCAAAAATAGCATACGGTTGACTGCCAACAACAACTTCTCCATTAATTAAAAAAGTAGGGGTACTCTCAGCTCCATCTTCCTCTCCTTGCTCAAACCATTTCATAATCTGATCCTTATATTTCTCTGACTCAAAACATTCATTAAAAGATTCTTGATTTAATCCTAGTTTACCAGCTATCCCTATAATATCATCAACTGTTTTAATTGATTCAATGTTTTTAAAAATATATTCATTTGCTTCAAAAAAACTATCTTGATCTTGTCCACAAAGAACAGCATTACTTAATGCTGGATGAGAAACAAGACGAGTAACAATTTTAACTTTCCCGGTCTTAACATAATTTTCAATAATTAAAGGAAAGGTTATCTCGTGAAAATTAGAACAAGCTCCACAAAGATGACTTGAATATTCTATCATAGTTACTGGAGCATTTGGATCTCCAATAATAAAATCTCCATCTAATTCTGTTACTTCTTGAGCGTTTTTAATTCCTAAAATAGAAGCTGTTTGACTAGTTATTTCACTTTTGTTTTTACTAGCATACCAAACCACTCCAGTTAAGAGTAAAACTGCTATTAATCCCAAAACAACTGTTTTTTTATTTTGCATATTTTTATTATATTATTTTCTTTACTTTATCAAAAACTTCTTTTTCATTAATTTTTCTAATTTTTCTATCTTTCATTATCATCTTACCATTAATAAATACTGTGTCAACATCGCTTCCATTGGCTGAATAAACTAAATGTGAAATTAAATTATGTTTTGGAATTAAATGAGATTTTTCAAAATCAAGAAAAACAATATCAGCCTTTTTACCTTTTTCTAAAGAACCAATTTCTTTCTCAAGACCTAATGCTTTGGCCCCATTAATAGTAGCCATATCTAAAACTGTTTGAGCACTAGCTATATTTGGATCTAATTTATTAATTTTATGCAATAGAGCAGTTATCTTCATTTCTTCAAGCATATCTAAATTATTATTAGAACAAACTCCATCTGTACCTAAACTAATATTAACTCCCGATTCTAGCATTTCTTGTAAAGGCATAATACCAGAAGCAAGCTTCATATTTGAAACAGGACAATGAGCAACAGAGGCATTTGATTTTGCTAACATCTTTATTTCTTTTTTATTAAGCCAACAACAATGAGCTAGAATTGTCTTTTCATCTAAAATATCATTTTTAATTAAAGCTTCGATCACCCTTTGTTTATAGTTTTTTAAAGAAAAATCAACTTCTTGTTTTGTTTCAGCTGCATGAGTGAATAAAAGTAAATTATTATCCCGAGCCATCTTTTTAGCTTTCTTATACGTTTCAATTGAAGTTGTTTGAAACATATGCGGAGCTAATGCAATTTTAACTAAAGGATTATTATTAAATTTTTTAATTAATAATTCTGTTTTTTTAAAAGCAGAATCTGATGTTTTATAATAGAAAGTAGGAACATCTAAAATTGCACATCCTAAAATTCCCTTCATCCCTATTTCTTGAGCTGCTTTAGCAACTTCATTTTCGTAATAATAGAAATCAGCAAAATAAGTTGTACCTGATTTAATCATTTCTATCATAGCTAATAAAGAACCCCAATAAACTTCTTTTCGTCCAAATTTAGATTCTATAGGATAAATATGTTTCATCCACCATTCCTCTAAATTCATATCATCAGCATATCCTCGCAATAGAGACATAGCTAAATGACCATGAGTATTAATCAATCCAGGTAGAGCAACTTTTCCATGACCATCAATTATTTTCTCAGCATTTTTATACTTTTTTTCTATTTCACTATTTTCCCCAATTGCTTTAATAATATTATTTTCAATAACTAAGGCGCCATTTTTAATAATTTCTCTTTTTTTATTCTGAGTAATAATTGTAATATTTTTTATTAAAATCATATTTTACAAATTGGCCTAAAGCTTTTCCTATGAATTGTGCAAGGACCGAATTTTTTTAAATTTTTCAAATGAAGCTTTGTCCCATATCCTTTATGTTGTTTAAAATTATACTCTGGATATTTTAAGTCAAGACGTTCCATTAATTTATCCCGACTTACCTTAGCAATAATAGAAGCAAGAGACACAAGAAAAATCTTCTGATCTCCTTTAATAATTGTTTGCTGTTCTATATTTAATTTCTTAATCCCCTGATTACCATCTATAAATAAAAAATCTGGCTGAGAATCAAGTTTTTTTAAACAATTTTTCCAAGCCAATTTTGTTGCTTGTAAAATATTAATTTTATCAATGACACTAGGTCCAACAAAACTAACTTTCCATTCTATACTTGGTTCTTGTTTAATTTTTTCAAAAATTAATTCTCTTTGTTTAGTTGAAAGCTGTTTTGAATCTTTTACTTGTTTTATTAAAGGAAAATGCTTATTGGGTTTAGCTATGACTATAGCTGCAGCAACTGGACCAGCTAAACTACCACGACCAGCTTCATCAGCTCCAGCTATAATTTTAAATCCATTTTTAAATGCTTTTTTTTCTAAATAAGAAAAACCCATAAATCTAAATAAACTATAAATAATAAATCATGCCTTAGAAAGATGGGCAGGCGTGGCCTTACAGAGCTACATCCTTGCGAAGCAAGGTTGTGCGAATAAGGCCGTGCCTGGTCAGATTTCTTAAAGGCATTCCAGGCCGTGCCTTGACGAGTACACCCTTCCGCCCTCCGAGCGTAAGGGATGTAGCTCTCAAGGCGACGGCCTGTTATTCACCCATATCTTACTCTACTGGATTAAGTGCTTCTTTCCCATCAAGAACAGCAATAATATTATTAGCTGCCATTTCAGACATCTTATCTCTAGTTTCTTTAGTGCCTGAAGCAATATGAGGCGTTAAAACAACATTATTAAGATCAGCTAATCCTGGCATTATCTCTGGCTCCTTTTCAAACACATCTAAGGCCGCTCCAGCAATCTTCTTTTCTTTTAAAACTTCAATTAAAGCCGCTTCATCTATTATAGGGCCACGTGAAGTATTAATTAATCTAGCATTAGGTTTGAGCAAAGCTAATCGTTCTTTATTAATCAAATGTTTAGTATCTTCTGTTAAAGCAGTATGCAAACTTATATAATCAGCTTCTTTTAATAAATCATTTAATTCACGATACTCAAAATTATGTTCTTTTTCTAATTCTTGATTACGATTCATGTCATAATAAACAACTTTCATATTAAATCCCTTAGACATTCTTAAAGCAACTGCTGAACCAATTCTACCTAAACCAATAATCCCTAATGTTTTATTTACTATTTCTCCACCTAAAAATAATTTAGGACCCCAAGCTTTAAATTTTCCAGCACGCATATATTTATCCGCTTCTGGAATTCTTCTGGCTATTGCAAAAATCATCGCTACTGCATGATCTGCTACCGTATCGGTTAATACGCCTGGTGTATTAGTTACTATAATATTTCTTTCTTTTGCTTCAGCTACATTAATATTATTATAGCCAACAGCATAGTTCGCAATAATCTTTAATTGCTTTCCAGCCACATCCATAACTTCTCCATTAATTTCTTCTGTTAAAACAGAAAGGATTGCATCAACTCCTTTAACTCCTTCTAATAATTCTTCTTTTGATATGCTTCCCTCTGGACCAATAGAAACTTCATGACCTTTTTCTTTTAATAGATTTATTCCGATTTCCGGAATTTCTCGTGTAACAAATATTTTTGCCATAATTTTTTTATTTTTTACTTATTTATTTTCTTTTATTTTTATTCTACCAAAAAATCGCCAATCTGGCGATAGTTTGTAAAATATTTAATACTCTATCTTTTATGTTTTGCTGCTATTAATAAAGATTTTTCAAAATCCGACAGAAAATTCTGTTCTTTTATTTTATTTTTATTTAACCAGATAAATTCAATCTCATTAGGATATTCTTTTGATTTAAATTCTAGCTGTTTGGATAAATCAATTAAATAGACAAAATAAACACGGTGAATTAATTTTTCTTTTTTAATATATGACCAATTATAGATAAGCTCTGGTTCAAAATTAAGATTAAAACCAATCTCTTCATTTAATTCTCTTTTTAAAGTATCTAAAATACTTTCACCAAATTCTATATGACCACCCGGTACATCTCTAATACCTTTAATTGTTTTGTAATATAGGACTTTATCTTTAAAGCGAAAAATTGCCTTAACACTTAACTTGGGATATTGTTCTGTTTTTTGAAACATATTTAAAAATTATATTCAAACAAGTTTTAATTTCTTTTTAAATATTTTTAAAAATATATCTATATCACTTTTAAGAATTTTACTAATCTTTTGCTTAATCTGCTTATCATGATTTGTTCGCCTAATACTTAATATATCTATTATCGCCTGTTTGCCACACAATTTAATAATATATTTTACTATTAAATAGGCTGTTTTATATCCTTCATGTTCCATTATAATACGCCATGATATTACAGGATCAATAAGTATTTTATTTTTTTTAAACCATCCCCAATTTTCTTTCTTTACTATATTATTATGGATATTTTTACCTTCTACATACTGACAAACCCCTTCATTTGCCCATGCAAAACATCGTTTATTAATTTGCGTTACAAATGTATGAGCAGTTTCGTGAATAATAGTTGGTAAAATTTCATATTTTTTATGTGTTGTAAGTTTTTTAAAAACTAATGGACTGAAAATATAAATAAGATATGGATTTTTATTATCAACCATTGCTGTAATTTTGCTTTTTCTTCCCCAATGTTTATCCATTTCTTTCCTTGTATACACAAAATAAATATAAATCT
>JAHJQT010000002.1 GCA_018819085.1 Patescibacteria group bacterium | reverse complement strand
GAACCAAAGAAATAGCGGGTAACAACTTGAACATCCGCGTCAATTGAAACATTACCAATATTTTTAACTTTTGGCTGAAGCAAAAAATTCCCATCTTTTTGAGATGTCACGGTAAAACCAACAATTTCAAGTTTTCTAATAATCTTCCCCGGAATAGTAATTGCCACCCGAAGCCCGGTTCGAAAGCTAAGCGTCATACCGGTCTGACCTTCTACTTTTTCTTTTTTCTCCTGAATGACAATACATCCGTTATGCTCTCCAACACCGGCATTTTGAGGAACAGCGATAGTAAAAGGCACGATTTCGTTAGTTCCCGAATCAAGCGTTACCTCGGACTTGGCAAGTTCAATCCAAGAACCGACTCCTTCTTTTGGTTCAGTCATTTGCCGGCAGGCAAAAGCGCCACCAGAAGAAACCATTGAATCAACAGCGTATACTTGAAGGGTTTTTTGTTCTTCGGTGTTATTTACCAATAAAATTCCTTCTTCCTGAATTGCGCCCGGCTCAAGGGTATGGATAAAAATGGATTCTGTTCTAGGATTATCAGAACTGGGATAAGCCGGCCTGCCTCCCATACCGCCAGATTCCATAGCCAACGCGCTATTAGCAAAAACAGCAATTCCCATCAGAACAACAAAAACCGAAACATAGCCCCAAATGAACTGTTTTCTTTTGTGATCGTGAAAAATTGACATAAATTTTTATTAGGGCAGTGTCGCCTTGCTAATATTAGCAAGGCGACAGACCTACTTAATTAATATTTTACGTAGCAGTAACAGTAAGCACCATGTTAAGGGTGTAATCGCTGGCCGCTGGTTGTTCGGCTGGAATTGTCTGGCTGATTGAAACACCCTGTAATGTCCATTTGCCAATATCATCAGAAGCCACCGCCGCCGTAAGAAGAGTTACACTATTAGTCGCGCCTTCAACATAAGCGGTAGAAGCGCCTTTGGTAATATTAGTTATGACACAGCTTGCGCATGTACTCGTAGCCAGGGTTGCCACGGAAGGATCAACTGTCATCTGGCCGCCCAAAGTGTCAGTGTCAGCTCCGTCGCCCGCTGAGGCGGTTGAGTCATTAAAGTCAAAATCCGTGCCCGCGCTGTCCCAAAAAGCGGTAGTAGCTGACGGCGCTACAGCAAGCGTCCATCCACCATCAGCCGCGTCGGAATTGCTAACATAAATTTGCTCGGTCGCTGAACCAAAAGAACCAGTAGCTGTCTGATAAGCAAAACTAAAAGTTACAGCGTTCATTGCTACTGCAGGACTGGCAACCGAAGAATAAGCCGCGTCAACAATATCTGTGCTAAGCGTGCCTACGTTAATTGTCTGTCCAAAAGTAGAAGTACCCGACGCCAAGACATAAGTCGCGCCGCCAAATCCTCCCGCCATCACAATCGCCAGCATTAAGGCAATCGCGATATTAAATTTTCCTAATAATTTACGAATAATTTTGTTCATATATTTTTGATTAATAATTATTTAATTTATTACATTTTTAATCTTTATCGACCTTAGAGATTTTTCGACCTTTTATTTTTTTTACTTCTTAATTAAAATTGATAAATAAATTGATTCAAGCATATTTTTTCAAAATTAAAAAGCACTATTAAAATAGCGCTTTAAGTTAATAAAATTATTTAGAAAAACAAAAACACCCCGAGCGTTATTTACTCTCTCTCTCTCTCTCTCTCTCTCTCGGCTCGCCAAGCTCGCCGAATTAAAATTATTGTAAAATTGTTTAGTCATCTTGATTATATTATAGCACATCAAAAATTTAACGCAAAACTCAATGGTAAATTTGTCTCATTTCAACTGTTTACATTATACCATATTTTTGATAAAGTAAAAATGTAAATAGTAAAATTTTTTCAGCCCCGCCGCCCCGCCCGCTCTGATTTTTTCAAAAAAGGTTTTCACGCAGGCGGGCAAAAAGGAAGGGGGTTAGGGGGAAGGAATTTTTGTCCGCCTGCCTGCCCTGCGAAGCAGGGCTTGGGGAGGGAGCGTTTCCGCAATTCCTGCGTTAGTAGGAAGGCAAAACAGAAAAATTTTCGTTTCCTTAATTGAAAAAAATTTGGGCGCGCGCGATTAAAAAAATGTAGAGAAAATTTTTCTGTTTTGCTCGCCGTCAGGCGAGCGGAAACGCTGGGCGGGATTCAATCCGCAAAATCCTCTGGATTTTGCTCAAAGAAAGTTCGGATTTCGTCCAACAAGCACCACTTATATTTATTTAAATTTATGTCAATGAAAAATTATCAAAAAGAATTAGATAATTGGTTTAAAGAGAAAGGATGGAAATATTGGCAATCTTTGTCTATACTCGCAAGATTATATGAGGAGTGTGGAGAGTTTGCGAGATTAGTGAATCATCTTTATGGAGAAAAACCAAAGAAAGATGATGAGAAAGAACAAGAATTAGAAGAGGAAATTGGTGATATTATTTATACTCTTATTTGTTTCGCTAATTCTCATAATTTAGATTTAGATAGGTCAATAAGAAAAAGCTTTGATAAAGTTAAGAAACGCGATAAAGATAGGTTTAAGAAAATAGAATAGATTTATGCCGGGGTAACTCATCGGTAGAGTGCGATTCTGAAAAAATCGAGGTAGTGGGTTCGACTCCCACCCCCGGCACCAGTTATCCACAATATAAAACTTGTTTCTATTGAACTAATGAGATATAATAAAGATAGATATACTCAAGGTTCAATAATATGAGACAAGATAAATCAAAAGCAATTTCTTTACGTAAAAAAGGCAAGAGTTATAATGAAATTGTTAAAATTTTGAATATTTCTAAAGGTACGCTTTCCTTGTGGTTAAGAGATGTAAAGATGTCTCCAGAAATAGAAAAGAAATTTTGGGATAAAACTAGAAAGGGTTGGGCGGAAAGTATTACTAGATTCAATAAACAACGAGCAATTTTAGCTAAAGAAAAAGCAAAAAAAGCTCAATTATTTGCATCTAAAGATATCAAAAGATTAACAAAAAAAGAATTACATTTAATAGGAATTGCTCTTTATTGGGCGGAAGGGAATAAGAGGAATAGATGGTCTGCTCGTTTCGCTAATTCTGACACAGAAATGATTAAAATCATTATGAGATTTTTTAGAGAAATTTGTTTTGTTGATGAAAAAAAGTTTACAGCAAGAATTCATCTCCATCCTAATATTGAGGAAAATAAAACTATTGCTCATTGGTCAAAAATTACAAAAATTCCAAGAAAACAATTTAGCCCTTCTCAAACACAAATTAGTAAAAGTAGCAAAAGAAAAAGAAATCCACATCAATTACCTTATGGAACTTTGCATATTAATATCAATGATGTAAATTTAGTTAACAAAATTCAAGGATGGATAATTGGATTATCAAAATAATATATGCGGGTATCGTATAGTGGTTATTACATCTGGTTGCCAATCAGATAACGAGGGTTCGACTCCCTCTACCCGCTCCAATAGGATTTGCCTAAAACTATTGACAAATTTATTGTATTGTGCTAGTATATAAGAAATCCCGAAAGGGGTTTTTATAATACTTTAAAAATAAATTTATGTATGCAAATCCTATAATTTCAGTTTCTTTAGCTCTAGTTAGTTTGGTTTCAAACGGTTTTATTTCTCAATATAATACAATTGATTCAAATTACGAAGAAACGAATTTATCTCCTGTTGATGGATTAGTTACTTTAAATGGAAATGCTTTAGTTCAATCAACTAATCCAAGCACTCCAATAGTAACTGAAAGTCGTGTGGTTCTTGTGACAGCTTATTCAAGCACACCAGACCAGACAGACTCAACTCCATTTATTACTGCTTCAGGATCTCATGTTCGTGACGGTATCGTAGCTTGTAACTTTTTAAGCTTTGGTACATACGTTCGTTTTCCTGATATGTATGGAGATAAGGTTTTCGTAGTTGAAGATAGAATGGCACTTAGAAATAGTCATAAAATTGATATTTGGTTTAATACCCGTTGGGAAGCTATACAATTTGGAGCTAGAAATATTAGAGTTGAAGTGTTAGCAACATAAAAAAGACCCGTTTAATTACGGGTCTTTTTTATTTGTGCCGCGGGTGGGAGTCGAACCCACATGAGATTGCTCTCACATGATTTTAAGTCATGCGCGTATACCAGTTCCGCCACCACGGCATTTATGAGGTCATGACCGGATTCGAACCGGTGTAGACGGTTTTGCAGACCGTTGCCTAGCCACTCGGCCACATGACCGTTATTTTAGTTTATCATTTTTAAAACAAAATTCAAGATTTATTTTTAGAAAGCAGTTCTTCAATCCTTTGAGCTTTAATTTCTACTTGGTCAATTTCAAATCTGATTTTAGGAATAGGCTTCATATGCAATTTTTTATTAAGTTTTTGTTGAATCCGAAAAATATTTTGGTTAATTATTTCTATTGCTAATTCATTTTTATCCTGAGGCAAGGCACTTATTTTTACTTTTGTATGTCTTAGATCGGCAGATGTATCAATATCTGTAATAGTAACTAATATATCAGGAAAATCAATCTCTCTCAAAATCAATTGACTTATTTCATGCTTAAGTAATTCGTTAACTCTTTTAATTCTCTGAGACATTTTATTATTATATTTCTCTCTTCTTTTTCTCTTCTTTATAAAATTCTAAAATATCTTTCTCTTCAATAATAGTTGTTCCTTGAAATAAGATACCACATTCTTGTTCTTTTGATACTTCATCTATTTCTTTTTTATCTCTTTGAAGTTGAATTATTTTTCCTTGTCCTACTTTTTTTTCATTGCGAATAACGTCAATTAAAGCATTTTTTTTAATTTGTCCGTTAATAACCTTACCTCCAATAACCTGTCTATCTTTTTCTTTTTTAAATAAAGCAAGAACTTTTAATTTTCCTAATGGATGTCTGATTATTTCTGGTTCTAATAATTTAGAAAGCATTTCTCTAACTGCCTGAACAAGTTCGTAAATTACTTCAAAAGTAACAACTTTTATTTTTCTTTGTCGTGCTATTTGTTGAATAGATGAACTAGCTTTAACTCTGAAGCCAATTATTCTGCCCTTAGCTGATTCAGCTAATTTAATATCAGCTTCAATAATATCTCCTGCTTCAGCTTTTAGAATTCTTAAAGTAATTTCATCATCAGGAATACTTTTAAGAGATTTCTTTATTGCTTCTATTGAACCCTGAACATCGGTTTTTATAATAATATTAAGAATTTTTTTATCTGGTTCAAATAAAAAAACTTCCTTTTCAGATGAAGATTCCATCTTTGATTTATGTTTTTCAATTCTTGCTTGGGCATGTTCTAAATCATCAAGAACAGAAAATTTTTCTCCAGTTTGTGGAACTTTATTAAAGCCGGTAATAATAACAGGCATTGATACAGTTGCTTTCTTGATTGGATTGGATTGGAAATCTTCCATTGTCTTTATTTTTCCGCAAGCTGAATCAGTTCCAATAATATCTTTATTATTTAATACTCCTTCTTTTATTAATAAAGTAGCTGTTGCACCTCTTTGTTTGTTATGATTTGATTCAATAACAATTCCTGAAACAGGCGCATTTTTTAAAGTTTTTAGTTCTTCCATTTCAGCTATTAATAATATTATCTCTAAAAGTTCATCAACTCCTTGTCCTGTTTTAGCTGAAAGATTAATAGAGGGGACTTGCCCTCCTAAAGATTCTACAATAACTTCTTTTTTTGCTAATTCTCCTTTAACTTTTTCTGGTTGAGCTTCTTTTTTATCAATTTTATTTAAAGCTACAATTACAGGGATCCCCGTCTTCTTTATATGATCAATAG
>JAHJQT010000015.1 GCA_018819085.1 Patescibacteria group bacterium | reverse complement strand
TTCTCACACTCTATTACTTCTTTTAAAATACTATTATCTACATCTTTGATGTTGTCTGGCAGATTAGATGCTTTGATTGTTGGTTTGTATTCACTCTTTGGTTTATCATACCAATTATAGCCCTGTGCTATTGCTTGTTCTTTTGTTAATGGGAAGTATTCATTAGCTATTGTTTCATTGTAGCCAAATGGAGATAGTTCTGGAGGAAAGAACTCTCCATATTTATATACTCGCCCCTTCTTATCTGTATATGGCATATCATTCATATGTTTCTTTATCTTTGGAATCATTTCTTGATATTCTTCTTTGGTATATTGTTTGTTTAGGATGCAATACTGTTTATGACACAGGCCTACGCAGGCAAAAAGGTTGGAGGAGGAGTGGCATTCAACACAATAATCAAGCTCCCTACAATTAGGAAAACAATTAAAAGAAAATTTTACCTTATTAATTCCAAGCCCAGTAGTAATACATTCATAAATTAATTTTGCATTAACACCTGGCATTGTATAATCATAACTATCTTTAGCACCTGGTTTAAAATCAAGAGATTGACAGTATTTTAAATTTTCTCCGTCTTTAATGGAAAAAGATTTAATTACATTTTTAGAATTATATATATCATCTCCAGTCACATCCACATTTTTACTTCCATTCATGTACTTATTTGGAAATTTTAAATGTGATTCTTTTGCTTTTTCTTTTATCTCTTCAATATATACATATGATCCTAAATTAAAATCTTTAATCTTTTCTTCGTAATCTTCTTTTGAATAAGATTTATTAAAAATATGATACTTCTTGTGTCTTAGATTAGTACATCCAAAACAATTTTGACAATTCATTAAATTCTTAGAAAAATACACTTCCTGACAGTCCGAACAATTTGAAGAAAAAATTGTTTTATAGCAACCAGCTATTTGAAAATTATCATAACACAATTCACATTTAGCTATATATGAATTATCATAACAATCTTTAGCATAGGATGCCATGACAATATATGCACAATCCTCGCTCCAACCAGTACTAAAGGCTAAATAACAATTCTTTAAAGAATTACCATTAGCACTATAATCACTATTTATTATTGGCTCATCCAAAACACGACTTGGCCAAGGAACTTTTTTAGTTAACACTCCCAATTGTTCAAAAAATGATTTATCAAAATCATATTCCTGACCATATTCCATTGGATCCCAATCATCAGACCACCAAAGTTTTCTTTCATAAACTTTAATTGGTGATTCTTGAGAAAACATTGAAAAAATTTCTTTTCCAGTCGAATCATCTTTTCTCTTAGATAGATTCTTTTCATTTCTAAAAACAAATCTTCTCTTCATTCTACACTCAGGACAAAAGGTAGGTTCAGGCACATCTATTTTTTTATAGAATTCAAAGTCTTCAGGTTCTATAGTGAACTTGATATTACAACTTTGACATTGTTTAATTTTAGATTTAAACATGATTAATTAAAAAATCTCTGATATCTATCTGTTTAATCCCTTTATACTCACCCTTGTCTATCATCTCATCCATAGAAATCACTATTTTAGGGAAATTGTCTGGAATTGTCAATAAATTACCGAATTCTCTTTCACGATTTTCTTCTGTGATCCTATATGCAACTTGAAGATATAATCTTTTATCGTCTTTTTCACAGACAAAATCAACTTCCTTATTACCAAGCTGTCCAACCGTTACTTTATAACCAGCAATTCGCATATGCAAAAAAACTAAATTTTCTAATATTTTATTAATATCAGGTTGCTTATACCCCGTAATTGAATGTCTTAATCCAAGATCTTCAAAATAATACTTATCATTGATTTCAAAGATTTTTTTGCCATGAATATCCGACCGAGGAACTTTAAAAACGAAAAACGCCTGCACTAAGAAGGATAAATAATCCAATACAATATTAGGCGAAATATCAGTTTTTTGAGATTTTAAGAAATCGCTAATTTTTTTAGCTGAAACCAAACTTCCAGTATTATCAGCTAAATATTCAACCAATCTTTCTAAAAAAGCAGTATTACGAATTTTGTGCCTGTTAACTACATCCTTGAAAAGAATCGTGTTATAAACATTTCTTAAATAATCATATACTATTGAATCCTCTAATTCTAAATGAATTAAATAGGGTAGTCCTCCATATTTTATGTATTTCAAAAATGACTTCTGATTATCCGTTAGCTTATGAAAAAGTAAAAATTCTGAATAAGACAAGCTGAAAACTTTAAATTCAACATACCTGCCGCTTAAATATGTAGCTAGTTCTCCTGAAAGCAAATTAGCGTTACTACCTGTACAGTAAATATCATATTTACCCCTAGCATTAAGATCTCTTAACGCCTTCTCAAATTTATTAATATCCTGAATTTCATCAATAAATATATAGTTTTTTCTTCTCGCTTGAGTATTTTGTTTAACAAAATCTATAAGATCTTTATAATTTTTAATTTCGTCAAATTCATTAAGTTCCTTATTGATATAAATGATATTAGCGTTTTTATGACTTTTCTTAATAACATCCATAAGTTGAAAAAGCAGGTAACTTTTGCCTACTCTCCTTTGTCCAACAATAACTTTAATAACCCCCTTGTCCATAAAGGGAGCAATTTTATTTAAATAGTATTTTCTTTTAATATATTTTTTAATCATACTTAAAACTTTTTGATATTTACCCTATATTTTAAGTATACTTAAAACTCTTTAAATGTCAAATATCTACCCCACCTCTCTATTATAGTACTTTAATTAAAGACTGTCCCCAAAAACAATTATTTTTTAATTCCAAACCAAATTTTTTTATTATCTAAATCAATTTGCTTTTCAATTAAATATTTTTGATTAGTTTTTGGCTTAGTTTCTAATTTCTTAGCGCTTATATCTTCTTTAATATTTTTTTCTTGTTTTTTAATAATTATCTCTAAACCAGAATCAGCTGAGTAATATAGATTAATTAATTCACCTGGATTTAATCCCGCCTCTTTGCGCATGCCTTGAATAATACGAACTAAATCTCTTACTAATCCTTCATTTTTTAATTCAGTAGTAATTTTAATATCTAGTTTAATATTTTTTCCAAAAACAATTTCTTTTACATTCACTTCTTCTTTTATTATTTCTGCTAATTCTTTATCAGAAACTATCCGCTTATTATTAATCGTTAATCTATTTAATGGTTGCCTTACTTTAATCCCAGCTTTTGCTCTTTGCGCCAAAGCTTCAGCAGCTATTTGCCTTACTTGATTCATTTTTTCTTCTAATTGCTCATTAATTAATTTTTCTTTTGGCTTTGGATAACTATCTAAATGAACTGACTCTTTATCGCCTAATAATTGATATACTTCTTCGCTAATAAATGGTAAAAAAGGAGCTGTTATTCTAGATAAATTAACTAAGATATAAGATAAGACTTTTTCAGCTTGTTTTTTTTCTGTAATATTCTCAGGCTTTTGGAAACGCTTGCGTGAACGCCTAATATACCAATTAGAAAGATCATTAATAAATTCATCAATTAAACGAGCAGCCTTAGTTAATTCATATTCATCCATCCACTTTATTATTTCTTTATTAAAAGAATTTTGCTTGGATATGATCCATTTATCTAATATATTTTTAGGAATTATTAATTTAGACGCTTTGTTTTTTTTATCTGCATAGGTCTTATAAAACACACATGAATTCCAAAAAGTCATAATTGTTCTACGCATTGTCTCTCCAATCCTTTTCTCGGAAAAAATATAATCTTCTCCCATAGGCGTGCCTGTGAGCAGAAAATATCTTAATGAATCAGCACCGTATTTATCAAAAATAGTTTCCGGAGCAGCATAGTTTTTTAAACGCTTGGATAATTTCTTATTATCCTCACCTAAAATTAACCCATTAACAATAACATTTTTAAAAGATGAAGTATTTTTACCAAGTTCTTTATTCTTTAAAGTTAAAGCTGTTGCTAAAACATGCAAAGTATAAAACCAGCCACGCGTCTGATCTAATCCTTCAGCAATAAAATCAGCTGGAAAAGTTTTTTCTACTAATTTCTTATTTTCAAAAGGGTAATGCCATTGCCCATAAGGCATTGAACCAGATTCAAACCAACAATCAAAAACTTCTAGCGTTCTTTTCATTTTTCCTCCGCAGGAACATTTTAAAGAAACTTTATCTATCATTGGTCGATGTAAATCTTTAATTTTAACGCCTAATTCCTTAACACTACCTACACATTTATTCTTCCCGCATTTCTGACACTCCCAAATTGGAATTGGCGCGCCCCAATAACGATTTCTTGAAAAAGACCAATCACGCGCGCCTTCTAACCATTTCCCAAAACGTCCATGCTTTAAATGTTTAGGAACCCATCTAATCTTCTTATTATTATTAACTAATTCCTTCTTGAACTTAGTTACAGCTATATACCAACTATTAAGAGGATAGTATAAAAGAGGACTTTCACAGCGCCAGCAAAAAGGATAAGCATGAACTATTTTTTCTTCTTTAAATAATAATCCTCGCTTTTTTAAATCTGCTTTAACATCAGCATCAGCATTTTTAACGAATTTACCTTCGCCTGGAATTTTTAATCCTTTAATTATTTTACCTTCTTCATTAACTGTAATTATACTAGATAAATTTTCTTTTTTGCCTAATTCCATATCTTCTTCTCCAAAAGCAGGAGCAATATGAACTAAACCAGTTCCGTCTTCAACTGAAACAAAGTCAGCTGGGACTACCCTGTAACCAGAACCTTCAAACTCCATCGAATAAAGCGGTTCGTATTTCTTATTAATTAAATCTTTTCCTAAAAATTCATCAACAATCTTATAATCATTACTATTGCCTAAAACATTCAATCTATCCTTAACTAAAATTAAATATTCGTTATTAATTTTTGCTTTAACATATTTAAAATTAGGTCCGACAGCAATTCCAGTATTAGCTCCTAATGTCCAGGGCGTTGTTGTCCAAACTAATAAATAAGTATCTTTTTCATCTTTAAGCTTAAATTTAATAAAAACAGATTCATCTTCCACATCTTGATAAGCTCCTGGCTGATTAAGCTCAAAATTGGACAATGGAGTGCCACAGCGCGGACAATAGGGTGTTACTCGAAAATCCTGGTAAACTAATCCCTGATCCCATAATTGTTTAAATACCCACCAAACAGATTCAATGTAAGTATTATCCATAGTCGCATAAGAATTAGAATAATCAGACCACCTGCCTACACGATTCAATGTTTTATGCCAGTCATTAATGCATAAAAAAACGGATTTTTGACATTCTTTATTAAATTTATCAATACCGTATTCTTCAATATCTTTTTTGCTTTTCAACCCTATTTTTTTTTCAACCATATTTTCTACAGGCAAACCATGACAATCCCAACCAACTCTCCATAAAATCTGATACCCCTTCATTGACCAATAACGCAAAACTGTATCTTTAATAGTGCTGGCTAAAATATGACCATAATGAGGCAATCCCGAAGCAAAAGGGGGACCATCATAAAAACTAAAAAATGGCTTATTTTTATTAAGCTTTATTGATTTGGTAAAAATTTTTTTATCTTGCCAAAATTTTAATATTTTCTTTTCTATTTCAGGTATTTGATTCATACGAAATTACATTTTATCTGGAGCTGAAATGCCCATTAGCTCCAGAGTATTCTTAAGAACTATTTTTGTTGCTTTAATTAAACTAATTCTAGCTTGAGCTATTTTTTCATTTTTGTCTAGAACTTTACAATTTTCATAAAATCTATGAAAAGCATTTGCTAATTCTATGGAGTAATAAGGAAGTCGCTGAACTTGATAGTCTTTAGCAACATCCTCCACAATTTCTGGAAATTTAATTAATTGTTTTATTAGATTTATTTCTTCTTTTTTGTTTAGATTTTCAAATAATAATTTTGATTCTTTATTTTCTGTTTTTGCAAGAATACTATGAATCCTAGCATAAGCATACTGGACATAATAAACTGGATTTTTGCTTGATTGTTCTTTAGCTAATTCTAAATCAAAATTCAAATGAGTATCAGGTGATTTTTGTAAAAAGAAAAAACGAACTGCATCTTTTCCAACCTTATCTAATAATTCATCCATAAGTACATAAAGACCAGCTCTTTTAGACATTTTATACTTTTCACCTTTATCTAAAATTGTCACAAATTGTAAAAGAATAATTTCTAATTTATCCTTATAACCTAGTGCTTCAACTCCAGCCATTAAACCAGGAACATCTCCATGATGATCCGCTCCCCAAATATTAATTACTTTATCAAATTTCTTATCCTTAAACTTATCATTGTGCAATGCAATATCACCTGCTAAATATGTTTTATTGCCATCTTTTTTAATAATAACTCTATCTCTTTCATCTCCAAATTGTTTTGATTTAAACCATTCAGCCTCATCCTGTTTATAAATTAAACCTTTTTCTCTTAAAATATTCAAGACTTTATTAACCTTATCTGATTTATGCAAATCAGATTCAAAAAGCCATTCATCATATTTAATACCTAGTTTATCAATAGTTTTTTGAATTAAATTTTCAAGAATATTTTTAGCAGCCCATTGACCTGCCTTAAAAACATTTTTTTTACCCTGAGCTTGTCGAAGGGCTTTCTTAAGCTTATTAATATATTCTCCCTGATATTTCCCTTCTCCTATTATAGATTTACCAAGCTCTCTAATTTGTTCGCCAAAATCATTAACATAATATGCTTTTTCTACTTTGAATCCTGCTTTTTTAAAAACATTAGCTAAAACATCTCCAAAAGGTCCACCCCTAGCATTACCTACAGTTAAAGGACCCGTAGGATTTGCTGAAATAAATTCTACTTGAATTTTTTTTGCTTGACCAATATCTGATTTTCCGTAATCATTGTCTTGTTTTAAAATTTCATTTAATTCTTCCTGAAGTGCTTTTTTAGATAAATAGAAATTAATAAATCCAGGACCAGCTTTTTCAACTTTTTCAAATAAAGCATTATCTTTTAATTTTGAAATAATTTCATCTGGATTAATTTTTGCCTTAAGTGCAATATTAGTAGAAAAATCACCATGCTCAGTTGTAGCTGGACGCTCTAAATCAACTTTCTGTTTAACAATATCTTTAATTAATTTTTCTATTTCTCTTCTTAACATCTTTATATCATAGCTCAAAATCTTGATTTACTCAATAAGAGTCAGCTCAACGTAGTTAGCCTCTTTTCCTTTCCTAAAAAAGCGAGCTATAGACATAGTGGTATGTGTGTTAGGGACATAAGGTAAAGATTGAAAATATATACTATAGTGGTAGAATAAAAGTACAGAAAAAAGTCAGTTATTAGTTCGTATAAAACTTGTTATGTGAAATTTTTGTAAAAATCCTTAAATAATATGTTTTCAGAAAAAAAATTCTCTCTCACTAACGAGAAAGAGGCGGGAGAACCGAAAATAATTATCAAGCGTTCAGTAGACGCCCCTTCGGAAGTAAAAGAAAACCCCTTTTATGATCCTGAATTTTGGGGGTGTGCTAATTCGCCAGATGATATTTATTTACCAGATTCCGATGAGGCAATATCTTTTGCGCTCGCAGCGCATGAAATTGGCCATCTTGTTAAAGAGGGAAAAATAAATAATGCTCGTTTGGATAATTTTGAGGCTACACGCGCCGAAGAACAAAGAGCGTGGGACAAGGGTTGGGAATATTTACAACAATACGTTGACGAGTATTATCAGGGCAATCCGGAAGATACCCCCAAAATTCTCCAAGCTTTTGAGCGCATAAAAACTTTGCTTATGCAGGCAACTGATTTAAGTAAAGACATGTATTTGGAAAGTGGCACGCTTGATAATTTAACTACGGAAGAAATGGACGGTATTTTAAAAGAAAAACGAGAAAAATTTTTTTCTGAAAAGGGTGAGGAATTTAAAAAGATTTTTGAAGAAATAAAAGAAGAAAAAATTGGAATAAAACCCGACTGGGATAAATTCACCACTGTTGTTAAAAAAGCTGTTCAAGATATTTTAAAGGATAATAAAAAAGCAGAATAGGATTTTTACAAAAACATCACATAACAAGGAATATTTAACTACACCTATCGATAAAAAGTCAGTTTAACACAAATTAGCTGTCTTTTTTTTCTTCCCTTAAATTGTAGCTATGGAATTATAGGTATATGTGTTAGGGATATGTGGACTGAGACTTGACTTTTCGTATAATTGTGATAATATATTTAAGAGTTCCTTAAATTTTTAATCTAAATCACGAAATACATAAAGGGAGGTAAAAAGACATGGACGAAATGCATCGTAATGTGACAAGACGAAATTTACTTGGAGGATTTTTAGGTGGAGTTAGCGGTATTTTATTTTTTGGCTATCTACATCCAGCATTTCTCCCGTTGGGAGTAATAATGGGTGTTGTAGTGGGTTGGTGGTATAAGGACATCCTTAGGGTGTTTATTGTATCCTTACAGAAAGGAATACAATTCGGCAAGAAATCTTATAACTTTCTGGTAGAAAGTGCTACTAAACCATCGATAATCTTTAAAAAAATGTCTAGTCGAGCTCACTTGTTCATTGAAATTCGGATGTGTTTAGCTGTTTTGTCAGCAATATGGATTGTATTTATATGGGTAGCATATCGACCAATAGCATTAATTCGATGGCCATTCGCTCATCCAATGAATCGCACCTATTTAGCCCGCGTTGCTGCAATTACCACTTTTGTCGCAATCACGGCACTGTGGGTATCATTAATAATAATTCGACTCATGCCAGATGTTTATGGTGGTGGCATGAATTACAAAGGCGAAGTTATCCCCTTTACTGCATTCGGATTCGGCGATTTATTTACCTTCACTTTTATGACATCAATCTTTCCAATTATGTTTGGACTGCTCTATTATGCCAAAGAACCAGGGCCAAAAACATTTTATCATTCTTTTGATAAATACAACAGACATGGATTTCTAGGATTCTATCTCAGGGAGCTATTCTTGTTACTTAGACACCAAGTCCTTTTTTTCGGTTATATCATCACATCTCTGGTTTACTTCATAGGAGCTGGCACTTTATTCGTTGGACTAATAGTTATCCCGCTTTCAACTTTTATTTATGCCATAAAAGGAATCCAACGAATAGTAATGCGCAACGGACACTGGATTTGCCTGAGTGTAACTATGGCAGTAACTATATACTTGGCTGTAAAATTTTCCCCATATTTTGACAACAAACAAGTACTATGGACAATCGCCTTTATGACAGGTGTTACATCCGGGGCTATTACAGAATTAGTCAGGTCCGTTCTTGACTTGATACTTCATAAAACTAGCCGGGGAAGACAATATGCAACAGCCAATGCTAATGCATACCTTAAATACCGTCTTGGTCCTAAAGGCAAGATTATCCTTAAAGGATGGAGTAAAATAAATGAATTAGAAGTTGTTAAAACAATATTTTAATTCAATACTTATCATCCAATCTTAATAACTCCCTATTTGCTTTTATAAGCTTGTAGGGAGTTTTTTCTTTCTCAAAACAGTGCTATAGAGTTATAGGTATGTGCATGCCATTGATGATAATGGTAAAGCAAATAAAAAAATGCCAGATGATTGGCAATTTTTGTTAAAACTCATATTAAGTTTCTCTGATGTTATTCCCAACTTGATTGGGAATCCAGATTAGTTTATTACTGGATTCCCGCTTTCGCGGGAATGACAAATGCGGGACAGGAATGACAAAGTTATATTAACTCCTACAATATCTTATTCGTCAGATTTTTAAAATAATTTTTAACTTCTCGCCAGCTTATATCTTCAATCATAATTGGCATTGGATTTTTGTCTGCGTCAATAAAATAATTCAAGCTTTTTAGAATATGAAGTTTATTGAATTTTATTTTACTATATTTTTTTTCAAATAATTCAAATAATTCATCAAAAGAAATTTCTTTAAAAATAAAATATAAATCAATAAAATCTTTTTTAGAACCACGTGAAGAAACTGTATCTAATTTCATACAAGCAATATCACGATAATCAGCTAATTTTATCCCTTGATAATTTATTAAAGGAAAAAGTAGATTATAACTATATCCTAAAAAGGTTAATTTTACATTAGATAAAGTTAAATCAAGCGTATCTTTTTCTTCTGCCTCAATAACAACTTGCCCTATTTTAGATAATTCCTTTCTTAATTTCTGCGTATCAAAACTATTTTTATTAAACCAATCCAAATCTATTGATTTTCTATGGCCAAATTGCAAAGCTAAAGCTGTGCCACCAGCTAAATAGAAATTATCTATAGTTTTGCTTTCAGCTAATAACTTTAAAAGCTGTTCGGTTTTTTGATTAATGACTTGTTTATGCATTTAAATGATTCTAGAGGTATATTAAAAATACTGCTCCAGAAATTTAAACTTTTTTTATTAGGATAACTTGCTTTTTTAATAATTTCCTTTATTTTCTTCTTTCCGTATTTTTTTTCAATTAGTTTATAATCTCCTACATCTCCATAAAACAAAACCCGACTGATAATGAAATCAGCGTCTTTTTTATAATCCAGCTTCTTAAAATCAACATCCCAAAATAATTGCTTATTTATCTTAATCATATTAATATTTTACCATAAAATTTCGCTTTACTCAATGTTTATTTTAATGATAGAGTAGTAATACATGCCTACTCTTACCACCAATCCACGTGCAAGATTCGATTATAGTATCCTGGAAACTTTTGAAGCAGGTATTGTTTTATTTGGTCATGAAGCTAAAGCAATCAAAAGTAATAGAGTTAGTCTAAAAGGATCTTATGTTACAATAAAAAATAATGAAGCCTGGTTGATTAATGTTCAAATATCTCCTTATCAACCAAAAAACACACCTGAAGAATATGATCCAACTCGTTCTAGAAAATTACTTTTACATAAAAAAGAAATAAGTAGTTTAATTGGTAAAACAAAACAGAAAGGCTTGACTTTAGTGCCTCTGCGGGTTTACACTAAACACAATAGAATAAAACTAGAATTCGCATTAGCTAAAGGAAAAAGAAAAATAGATAAACGAGAGAAGATAAAGAAGAGAGAAACTGATAGGAAGATAGATAGAGCCTTGAGAAATAAAGAATAACAAATGGGGATGACAGGTATCGATAAAAGCATAGTTTTTTAATAAGCAAATCGAGCTCAAAATCTCGTTAAACTCTTGAAAAAAAATCTAAGTGCAAACTTGATTTCAAAAGCTAAGAGCACAGTAGCTTCGCTATTTGCTGCTCCAGCTTATGCTATTGTATAAAACCAATAGCCATCCGAACTTTCAACTCCTGATAGAAAACTTCGGGTGTCAATTTTTCAGGATAGATAATTAAAAATTGCCTTGGTTTAATTATTGAAAACTTTAGAGGCGATAATTAAAAGTTTTTTGCTTGGTTTTAAGCTTTTAGTTATTATTTCAAATCAAGCTAAATTTGTAGAATTATTAAAAAATATCTTTTAGACGGGGGTTCGATCCCCCCTTCTCCACAATTATAAAAAATAAAATAAAACTATTTATAAGAAAAGTTACAATAAAAAAAAATGGGAACCACGAACCAGAGTTAATTACTGGATTAAAACAAGCCCAATTCGTTTGATTGATGAGAATAATAAAAACGTCGGTGTTATTGAAACACCAAAAGCGCTTAAAATGGCCCATGAAAAGGGTCTTGATTTAATTGAAATATCACCTAACGCTAAACCTCCAGTTTGTAGAATAATGAGTCATGGTAAATATCAATATGAAAAATCAAGAAAAGAAAAGAGTCAAAAAACAAATCAAAAAAGAATAGAAGCAAAAGGAATTAGAATAAGTCCAAGGATAGGACAACATGATTTAGAATTCAAAGCGAAACAAGCAGAAAAGTTTTTAGAAAAAGGATATAAGGTTAAAATAGAAATGATTTTAAAAGGTAGAGAGAAATGGTTATTAGCTGCAGCTGAAGAAAAGATAAGTAAATTTATTGGATTAATAACTGTTGAAATATTTTTTGAACAAGAAATAAAAAAACAACCTAGAGGTTTAATTGCAATTATTGCTAAAGGACAAAAAAATGATAAAACTTAAAACAAATAAAGCATTATCAAAAAGAATTAAAGTAACTGGAAGTGGAAAAATATTAAAAAGGGCTCTCCATCAGAGCCATTTTAACGCCAAAGAATCAGGAAACAAGACAAGACGAAAAAGAAAAACGAGTGAAATGTCTTCCGTTGATATAAAAAAAATAAAACAGATATTACCTAATATTTAAATTTATGACTAGAGTAAAAAGAGGCGTTATGGCTCATAAGCGCCGAAAAAAAATAATTAAACAAGCTAAAGGATTCAAATGGGGAAGAAAATCTAAGTATAAGTTAGCTAAAGACGCATTGAAACATGCATGGACTTTTGCTTATAGAGATAGAAAAACAAAAAAGCGTAATTTTAGGCGCCTTTGGAATATAAAGATAAATGCAGCATCAAGAGAAAAAGAAATAACTTACAGTCAGTTTATTAATAAACTTAAAATAGCTAAAATTGAAATTAATAGAAAAATGTTAGCCTATTTAGCTGAAGAAAAGCCAGAAATTTTTGAAAAGATTATCGAAAAAATTAAATAACTAAATTTCTGCCACAAGCAGATCTAAGGCCGCTGAACCATCTAAGCGGCCTTTTTTTAATCCTAATTCAATTTTTAATAAAAATTTATATATATTCTTTAATTGTTCTAATTTAAAATTATTTAATTGCTCTGAACTCTTCTTAACTACAAAAGGATGAAGTCCACTAAGTTTTGGAAGATCATAAAATGATGTCCCCTTTTCAATTAAATCTTTTAATTTAAGTAAAACACGAATTTGATAAATAAACATGGAGAATAAATAAATTTCACTTTCTCCTTGTTCTAAATGTTCATGAAGTAAACGAAAAGCTGTTTTTTTATCTCTTTTAGCTAAAGCGTCTAAAGTTTTAAAAATATCAGCATCTATTTTTGATTTAATTAATAAATCAATATCTTGCTCATCAACTACTTGCCCCGCCCTATAACTCCCCAATTTATTAAGTTCATTATTTAATTGCCATAAATCATTACCTACATAAGCGACTAGTTTTCTTAAAACCTCCGGATTAATATTCACTTTATTTTTACTTGCTTGTTTTTTTAACCAATTTATCAAATCATTACCTAATAAAGGTTTGAATTCTTCAAACATACTTGCTTGACGTATAAAAGGAAGATTAACTGATTTACTTTCTTGATAAAAAACAACTATAACCTCTGGATTATCTTTAAGCTTATTTTTCTTTATATATTTCAAAAATTCCTCAGAAAAACTTTTGTCATCTAAAGCATTTTCTAAAGTAATTAGTTTTTTTTCATTAAACATAGAGATCGACTCAATTCTCTCTCTAACTTTATCAAAATCAAAATTATTTTCTTTAAAACGCATTAAATTAAGACCAGTTTTATGCTTGGCTTGATATTCCTCAATAACTTCTATTAATTTTTGTCTTAAGCGAAAAGTATCTTCGCCATAAAGAATAATAATCATAATATTCCTATTCTACATAAGAATAGGCCGTGCGTCGAGAGCTACATCCCTTACGCTCGGAGGGCGGAAGGGTGTACTCGAGAGGCACGGCCTATGGATATTTTTATGCAAAATGTTTTTTCAAATAATCTTTAATCTGCCGTATAATTTTTATATCTACTACGCCAATTTTATTAATAAACCTTAAATAATCAAAAGAGCAAATATTAGAAACTTTAATAATTGAATCGTTAACTAATTTGTTGTTATTATTTCTAACAATCAAAATATCATCTGCCATTTTATTTTCTAAATTTGAAGTTAATGGGATAACTGTGATTAAATTTGTCTTTTTAATCTGCTCTTCACTCTCAATAACAATAGCTGGACGTTTACCTTGATATTCATGTCCGATGCTTGGATCAAAATCAACTAAAAATATCTCTCCTTGTTTAAATATTCTTTTACCTATATTCATAAATTTCTATAATACTCAACCTCCTTTTTTGAAATTGGTCCTAAATCTTTTAAAATATCTGAAGCCGACGCTTGCATAAAATCTGCTAATTCATCGGGCTTTTTAAAAACATCCACCACTAAACCATTAATAAGATTATCTATATTATAATCATTTTCATGAATATAAATTGGCGGATAATTACGACTTGACTCAGATAATAAAACAACTTGTTTATTTTGTTTATCAAAAAATAATTTTTTAATATTAGCACAATCATCAATAATTGAAACTACATAATCGCCATCATCTGCATTCTTATAATTTTTATCTACTAAAACAAGATCACCATTTTCTATACTTTTTCTATTTACAGACACTTCAGCTCTGTTCATAGAGTCTCCTACTGCTCGTAGAACAAAAATATCTTTAATTCTTTTTATTAGAGAACGCCCAATAATACCAGCTGAAACTTTGACAAACTCGCTAACTGGAGCATTATCAGCGAAAGAAAGTGCTTGCCCACAATTAGCATCACCTAAGATAGGCAATGAGATTAATCCGTCTTTCTTATTAATTCCAGCTTTAGTTTTTATTATTTTATTTCCATCCACACTTGTCAAAAGCAAACCTGCCTCAATTAATTTACTAAGATGGTGTTTAATTTTTTGAGGACTACCTTTTTCACTAATTAATTCGCCAATTTGACGTAAAGTTAAACTAGCTAAATTTTTATTTTCAGCTAAACCTAAAATTTTTTGTTGAATTTTATGCATAGTTTTTAATTATTAATTATTTATAATCTAATTTTATGCCTATTTTTATCGCTTGTCAAGTAAATCTTAACACGCAGTAAACCTTGACTGAAAAGATTCTTCACAGTTAAAATGTGTAGTGAGGGATTAGTTAACTGCAAAACGCACAAAATAAAACCGTCGAAGATATTAATCAACGGCGGTTTTTATTTTTAAATCCCCTCTAAATCTCATAACAAAAGAGGCTTGTCCTGTAAAATGATGTCCCTTAAGCACAAGGGCGTCATTTTCAGGACGACGCCTCTGGATTATTCTCTTTCCCACCCCCCTCCAAATCCTTTCTAAATTTTTTATTTATTTATTTATTTTTATCAGATTTATTAAAAAATTTTCCTATACTAGCGAATATTGTTATTAATAAATAAACTGGAATTATTGCTATGTGATTTTAAAAAAATGAAACAGGATTATTTGTTTGAAAATGACCATGTGCTGAATATGTTGTATATTTCTTAATTTTCTTTTTCGGCACTTTTATAGCAGGAGTACGTTCAATAAAGAATTTTTTAAAATTGCTTTGATTATTAATAAAAAATTTATAGTTAGAATATTTCTTTATTTTTTTTAATATTTCTTTATTATTAAGTTCCGTCTTGTATATAAATAAACAAAAACTTTTGAAAGTTTTTTCAGAGATTTGTTTATTATTTTCCGTATAAAAACTATAAGAATTAAGTGCTTTTTTCAGTGGCACTTTATATTTATATGAATATCTTAAATCATCTAAACATTTATTTATTTTCTCTGACATAATCTAAAATTATTAATAATAATCCCTACTCTGATAAAAAAGAAAGTAACTAGATATAATCATAAAACCAACCAATTAAAATAACTATTAATCCTATCACTGTTTTTATAATATTTTTTGATCATTTTTAGTTTAACTCAGAGGCGTCGTCCTTGAGAGAAATCAGATCAGGCACGGCCTTTCTCGCACAACCTTCCGTCCTCCGAACGTAAGGATGTTGCTCTTTAAGGCCGTGCCTGTCCATCTTTCTGAGGACAAGCCTCTTCCTTACTTTAATCATGCCCTTATGACTATATTTTAATCATTAAAAACAGCGTTTTTATCGCCTAAACAAACCTGGTGTCGCATATCCCACCAAAGATAGCTAATATAAGAAGAATCAACAGAAGATTCACTTGTTAATAATTTTTGAATATTTTCTCTAAATAAATTTTGAGATTTTTTATAAGCAAAATCGGCAGTATGCCCTTTAATTAAACTAATAATTAATTGATTTGATGGCTCAAGAAATAATTTTGCGGTCGCATCTTTCACAGGATTAAAAACTTTTTCTTGATCAAAAACAAAAACAAAATCTTCTTTATAACCGATATAGGCAATTGTTCCTTTTTTAATACTTTCTAATCCTAATCTTTTTGCTGATTGGCAAGATAACGCATAAACTATTTTAGATTTTAATATTTTTTCATTTTCTCCGAATTTTATTAAAATTTCATTCGAATGACCAGTAATGAAATCTGGCCCGCCATGCCCATTAAAAAAACAAAGAAGCGGTTGCTTCTTTTTAATAATACTTACTAATTCTTTCTTATTTGCTCTTTTTTTCTGTAAATCCAAAACTTGTATGTTTTTCTTTGCAGTTGATTTCAACACTTTATCACTCCAATAAAAAAGATAATGAGTTGTTATATCATACTTCGGTCTGGTTATTAGAAATACTTTGCTCATAAAAATCGCCTTCTTTTACAGCACGAAGATATTCCATTTCAATTTTAGTTATCTTTTTCCCAACATCATCTTCGTTTTCTACATGACTAATTAATTCATCTCTAGTAAATTCTCCTGAAGAACCAATGGAGATCTTTTTATTCGGTGATAAAACTTCTAATCGTGCTATAATTAAATCTTTAACCTCTTTTTTTATCTTCTTTTTTCTTTTCCCCATATTAAATTAAACTTTTTTAAAATTTCTTCACTTAATTTAGTCTTTTGGCTTATTTCTAAATAAGCAACATTCCATGTAATAGGGCCTCTATTTTCTAATACAAGGATAATCTCTTCTCTAAGATTAATAGGAATATTCGCATAAATTTTTAGAAATTCTTCTCTTGTCATATATTAAATTATAACATTCTAAATTTTAATATTCAATATGTTCACTCCCAAGTTATTTCTTGATGTGGTTCAACGATTTCTATCCATGTTTGACCAGGAATAAAAGGAATTTCTTCATCAGTGTTTTTATTTAAGAATTTAAGTTTACTGTATGGATTTTTTTCACTTTTTTGCCAAATACAATCAATAACAATACCATTTTGATAAACTTGACATTCGCCTGTTCCTTCAAAATCTAAATCATTATAATCCGGCTCTTGAATCTGTTCAGAAAAAACCTTTATAACAACAATATTTTTTGCTTTAATTTGTTGATTATTACTTTTGTCTATTTCTTTTGAATTAGCCCTATAACGCAGATATGAATTAGTTTCAGATTCATATTGATATGATACATTATATGGATAAGAATAATCAATTCTTAAAATTTTATCTTGTTTGTTATTGTTAATTGATTCTTCAATGTGAGGATATCCTTCAAATTGATTTTCTAAACGATAATCATATTTTTCAGCACTATTTATTAATTTTTCTATTGAAGTAAAACCATTATGAGGCCATGGCATTCCATCTTTACGATAAAAAGCATTGTAAAGATTTATCATTGCGTCAATGTTATCCATAACTCCATTATTTAATTTATCTAAAGCAAAATGAGAACCTCCCCAATGTACTAAAATAGCATCTATTCCTTGAGTTAATGGGATAAAATCATGACGTGCACTACGTAAAGAACCTATTTCTTCTGGAGAATTACAGATATAAACAGCAATAATACGCGTAATACTATTTGTAATAACTGGCATTTCAAAAACTAAATCTGCCTGAGAAAGACTAGATAATGGACGAGTTACTGGATCATTGGCTAAAACTATCGCCAATGGTCTTCTATTATAATTATCACAAGGCAATCCGCTTAATGGACTAATATTAGTATTTATTTTATTAATTAAATTCGCTGATTGATTTTTAATTTCAATAGTCCTACCAGATTGAAACCAAATAAAAATTAGCCCTAAGGCTAAAATAAAAAGGAGGATTATAAAAAATTTACTTTTTATATCAAACATTTTTCTAAATTATGTCTTACTTTTATTTAGGATCCTTTTAATTTTATTAATAATCTCATCAGGAGTAAAATGAGCTTTTATTAAATAATCATCTGCTCCCAATCTTAATCCCTTTTCAACTTCTTCCTCTTGCCCTAAATTACTCAAAATAATTACTGGGATATTACTTGTTTCACTGTCTTTTTTAATCTCTTCAAGTATTTCAAAACCATTAATACCCGGCAAAACTAAATCTAATAAAATTATTTCGAATTTTTTTTCCTTAGATTTCTTTAATGCTTCTTTTCCATCAACGGCTTCTTCAACTTCATAACCACTATTTTTTAGTTTACGAGATAAAAGATCTCTAAGAAATTTATCATCTTCGACTATAAGTATTGAAATATTTTTTTCTTGTTTTATTCCATTATTCATGTAATAAATCTAATTGTTTTTTTACTTTAATAATAACCTCAGTAGGATCAAAGTCAGTTTTAATTAACCAATCCACAACACCCAATTCCTTAGCTCTACTTAATTCTACTGGTTGACCTGAATTAGAAATAATAATTATTGGAATTCCTTTAAGATTGTCATCTTTCTTAATTTCTTCCATTACTTCAAATCCTCCCATCCTAGGCATAACAATATCTAAAAGAATCAAATCTGGTTTTTCTTCTCTTAATTTTTCTAACCCTTCCAAACCATCTCTAGCTATATTAACTTGATAACCTTCCTGAACTAATTTTTTTTGAATAAGCTCAAGCAATATTTCTTCATCTTCTATAATAAGAATTTTTTTCATATGTTTTATGTTTTATGTTTTATGTTTCAAGACTTAATTGGTAAACTAAATGTAAAAGTGCTTCCTTTATCTTTTTTACTTTTGAAATTTATTTTGCCGCCATGGGCTTCAATTATATTTTTACAAATAAATAACCCAAGTCCTGTTCCTTCTGCATCTGACTTAACAGCATTATCAGCTCTGAAAAATTTACTAAAGATACGATCGTATTGTAAATTTGAAATACCTATGCCAGTATCTTCAATTATAACATACATAAAAATTTTATCATAATCCAATGAAATTGTCACCTTACCGCCAATTTTGTTATATATAATTCCATTATCTATTAAATTCTGGATAACAAGCTTTATTTTTTCTTTATCAATTTTAACTTTAGGCAATTTCTTTTTTGGCTTTTCAAATATTAATTTAACTTTCTTTTTCTTACTTAATCCATCTGAAAGGTTAATAATATCTTCTATGACTTTTTCTAAAGAATGCTCTTCTTTGTTGTAAATAAAACGTCCTTCTTCAATACGACTAATATTAAGAAGATCATTGATTAAAATAATCATTCTTTCATTACTTTGATATGCTTTTTCTAAAAATTCAACCTGTTCTGAAGAAACTTTACCAACATCCCCATCTAAAATCATATGTAATGACCATTTAATGGCTGATAAAGGCGTTCTTAATTGATGAGCTGCGATTGATACAAATTCTGTTTTCATTCTACTTATTTCTTTATCGCGTGTAATATCATGCATAATAATTATCATACCAACTACTTCTTCGCCAGAAGCAACAGGCACAATAAGAACATTGAAAAATCTTTTTATGGAACCATCTATAATTAATTCATATTTTTGACCCGTCCATTCTACCTTTCGACCTATTGCTTTATACAATTCATTAACATTAGGAAAATTAAGAATTTCTTCTATTTTTTTATTAAGAACATCTTTCTCTTCTATTTTTAATTTCTCTTCTGCATCTGGATTAACTAAAGTAATTCTTTTATTTTTATCAAAAACAATTAATCCATCAGTTATACTTGTTAAAGCAGCTCTTGTCTTATTTTGCTCTTCTTCTATTCTGTCTTTTGCTTCTTGAGTATCTTCTAATATATTAGTTAAAGCTAATTTAGCTTTAACTAAATCATTTGTTCTTTCTTCTACTTTTTTTTCTAAACTTTCTTGAAATCCTTTAATTTCAGTAATGTCTGAAATAGCTAAAAAACAACCTATTATATTATCTTTATCATCCTTTCTTATTGAAATGGAGATGCTTACTGGAATTTCTTTTTTATCATAAGTAACTAAAATTGCTTCACGATTCTTAATTATTTTATTTTTTAAGGTCTGCTCAAAATATTTTTGAATTAATTTCTTATCTTCAAATAAAAACTCTATCCCTTTTCCAATAATAATTTCCTCATCATAACCAGTAAAATCATTAGCAGCTTTATTCGTATCAACAATAATACCACTTGGATTAATAGTATAAATCGGCAAAGGCAAAAACATAGAAAGCTCTTTAACATATCTTTCTAAATTTTCTAAATCTTCCTTAATTTGTCGTGTAATAAAAACTTCTTTTTCTTCTACCATATTTATTCCCATTTAATTACAAATTCATGATAGGCATCTCCATTAAAAGGACATTTTGTCTCCTTTATGGTTATTTTATCTGTTTTGACAACAAGATTGGTAATTGCTTTAAAATAACCTTTAAAATAAGTGCAAAGAATAGGGTGAATTTTAAAATCCATTAAATGAAGAACTAAACGTTTTTCTTTTAGATTAATCTCTGGAGCCTTAAGCTCACTAATAGTGTAATGTTTTTCCCAATATTTGGCGCTTTCTTCAAATGTTTTTTCAATAGATACAAAATACCTCAAAAGAGTCTTAACTATAAAAGAATGCTTTGGAGCAGACATACCCATATTAAAAATTTCTTTTTTGTCCCAATTAAAAGTTTCCTTAATAAGTAATAAGGATAAAACTCTCAATCCCAACGGATACCATCCAGTAGATTTTATTTCTTCACTATAAATATCTTCTTGCCCAAGAGCTTTAAGTTTTTTTCTTAATTCATTTAATCCCTGTTCTCCTTTTTTATTTAGAATATATTTAGCATCGGTATGAAATACAGCCCCCCTTGTTTCGCCTTTTATTTTTAAAATTTCTTCAATTGTATTTTTATCTAACATAATATTATAGCTTATTTATTTATTTTTATTTATTTTTTATTTTAACATAGATAATCTTTCTACCAAAGTATTAAAATCTAAACTCTTTAAAAATTTATTAACTTTATCCCTATTATAATCACCCCATTCAGCTTTTTCTAAATCAAAATCAATAGGAACATCCAATTTTATAGTAGCCAAATATTGGCTAAAGAAAGCCTGTTCTTTATACTCTAACAATCTTGCCTTTATTTTAATATTTAAATTACTAGATTCTAAATTTTTATAAAGCTCTTCCAAACTTTTAAACTCTTTAAGCAATTCAATCGCTGTTTTTTCTCCAATGCCTGGGACTCCTGGAATATTATCAGAAGGATCTCCTTTTAATCCTTTAAAATCAATAATTTGCTTAGGTTTTAATCCATAACGTTTATTAATTTCAGCTTTATTATAAACAAAAAAATCTTTTATACCTTTTTTAAAAGTATAAATATTTACATTATCATCAACTAACTGCAAAACATCTAAATCTCCTGTGATAATAAAACTTTTAATTTTTAGTTTCTTGTTTTTTATCTTCTCTATAATTGTTCCAATAATATCATCTGCTTCAAATCCTTTTTTTTCATAAATAGGTATATTTAAAATATTAACCATTTCCTTTATTAAAGGAATCTGATCATATAATTCTTGAGGTGGCTTTATTCTTTTCGCTTTATAATCCTTATACTCTAAATTACGAAAAGTTGGACCTGGTAAATCGAAAGAGACCGCTAAATAATCTGGTGTTAATTCTTGAATAACTTTAAAAAGAATACTTGTAAAACCATAAACAGCATTAACTACTTTGCCTTTTTTTGTTTTTAAAGGTGGTAATGCATGATATGCCCTATGAAACAAGGCATTACCATCTATGATTACAAATGTTTTCATTTAATTATAATTCTCCTCTCATTTTTATCTAAATATTCAAATTTAAGCCATAAAGAATTTTTAGGAATAACTTTCTTTATTTTTTCAGCCCATTCAATAACAACAATATTTTTATTGTTATTAATAATTTCATTAAAATCCAAATTGATAATATCTTCTGATTTATTTATACGATAACAATCAAAATGATATAAAAAATCATACTTTTTAAAAATTACAAAAGTAGGACTAGTGATTTTATCTTTAATCCCTAATCCTTTAGCAAATCCTTGAATAAAAGTTGTTTTACCTCCTCCTAAATCTCCTTCTAAAGCAACAACCACAGCTTTATTTTTACTTGACTTATTTTTAATAAATTCTTCAGCTAAAAACCTCCCTGTTTTCTGAGTTTCTTTTGCATTTTTAGTTATTATTTCCATATTTTTCATTATACTACATTGACCATAGAACTAAAATAGAATAAAATTATAGTAATAAATAACTTGGAGTAATAAAATGGCTTTAACAGATTTTAATAAAAAACAAATAGGAGAGAAATTGATTAAAATAAAAAGAGAAGAAGAAGAAATAAAGGCAAAAAGAATAGCTAAAAAGTTTAATTTGCCATATGTTAATTTAACAATAACGCCAATTGATTATGAAAATCTAGAAAATATACCAAGGGAAAAAGCAGAACAAGGTAATATAATTACTATCCAAAGAAAAAATCGCGTTATTAGTTTGGCATTAACAGATCTTAATAATCCTAAAACAAAAGAAATAATTGAAGAACTTAAAAAGAAAGGATTTGAATGTAAAATATTTATAGTATCTCCAACTAGTTTAAAAAAAGGACTAGGATATTATGATATAATTGAACAACATGGAAAAAAACGCTCTTTAAGAAGCGTTTTTATTATCCAAAAGAAAGAATTAGAAGAATTTAAAAAATCTTTACAAACTGTTCAAGAATTAGAAAAAACAATAAACACACTACCTACTAGTCGCTTATTAACAATAATTATGGCTGGAGCTATTGAAATGCAAGCTTCGGATATTCATATAGAACCTTCTAATGAGATTATTAGGTTGAGATATAGGATTGACGGACTTTTACAAGATATTGTTAATTTCCCAATAAAACAATATGCTTTTCTTCTTTCAAAAATAAAAATGCTTTCAGACATGCTTCTTAATGTTCATGACATAAGTCAAGATGGAAGATTTTCAATTAATATTTTGGAAGATGAAAAGATAGAACAAGTAATTGACCTAAGAGTCTCTGTATTACCAAGTAGCAAAGAAGAGAGTGTTGTTATTCGTCTTCTTGGATTATCAACTGTTAAATTAGATATTGAAGAATTAGGCGTAAGATTAGACCTATTTAATACAATAAAGAACCTAATAAGCCAACCAAATGGAATGATTTTAAATACTGGACCAACTGGCTCCGGAAAAACAACAACACTTTACGCTTGTTTAAATTATGTAAACAAACCAGGTAAAAAGATTATTACCGTAGAAGACCCTGTAGAATATCAATTAGCGGGTATCACCCAAACACAAATAAGTAGAAGAAAAGGTCATACATTTGGTAAAGCACTTAGATCAATAGTTAGACAAGACCCTGACATCTTAATGATTGGAGAAATAAGAGATGAAGAAAGTGCTGAAATCGCTACACAATTTGCTTTAACAGGTCATCTTGTTTTCTCTACATTACATACAAACAACGCTGCCGGAGCAATTCCAAGATTAAATGGAATGGGTATTAATTCACCATCACTTGCTGCAGCTATTAATCTGGTTATTGCTCAAAGATTAGTCCGAAAACTTTGTCCATATTGTAAGAAAGAATATCAACCAACTGAAGAAGAAATGGCTCCAATTAAAAAAATACTTTCAAGTATTCCGAAAAAACCAGAAATTAAAATTCCAGAAGAAATAACTAATTTATATCAAGCCGGAGGATGCTCTAAATGTCACGGATTAGGGTATAATGGAAGAATTGGAATTTTTGAGCTTTTTGTTATTAGTGATGCAATTAAAAAAATTATTTTAGACAGAGGAGCAGATTATCAATTGCAAGCTAAAGCTGAAGAAGAAGGAATGACAACTCTTATGCAAAATGCAGTATTAAAAATGGTTGAAGGCGAGACTACAATAGAAGAGATAAAGAGAGTTATAGGATCTCCTGAATTATCAGCAAAACAATTATTAAATAGAGAAGAAACAAAGGAAATAAAGGAAATAGAGGAAGTAGAAGAAATTAAAGAAATTAAAAAAAAGACTGAAATTAAAAAAAAAATTGAAGATGAAGAAATGGAGAATATAAAGAATAAGATTGAAGGTAAAAAATTAAAATTACAAAAAGAAGAAAACGAAAAGAAAGAAAGAGAGCTTAAAAGAAGAATAAAAATTAGAGAAGAAAGAGAAAAAGAAAAATTAGAAAAAGAAAAATTAGAAGCAGAGAAAGAAGCTGAAGAAGAAGTTGAAAAAAAAGAAGCAGTAATAGAAGCCAAAGAAGAAGAGAAAAAAATAAAAGAGGAAGCAGAGAGAAAAGACAAAGAAGAACGAAAAGCTAGAAAAGAAAAAATTATACAAGATATAATAGAAAGAAATAAAAACAAAGAAGAAGAAATAAAAGAAAGAATTAAAAAAGAAAAAGAAGAAATTGAAAGAAAAGAAGCAGAAATTAAAAATAAAAAAACAGAACAAGATGTTCTGTAAAAAATAAGACCTATTAATATTCAAAAAACTGTAGGCAACGACTCTCTGCCTGAGAACAGAAAGAAAAGATTTTCCGAGGAGTATTCCAGCCGAAGCCAAAATATCCGAAAACTAAGATAAACCCCCATCGAATCCAAGATTAAAAAATTGAATTCTTATTGCCTACAGATTTTTAAATATTAAAAAAGGACTGTTTTTAACAACCTCCTTATTAAGATCATAACAAATTATTATAAAAATGTCAAGCGATATAACAAATCCTAAAGAATTCAATGAAGATGTTAGATTGGATAATGCCTTGAGGCCATTATCTTTCAATGAATACATAGGACAAAACAAAATAAAGGATAATCTCGGTATATTAATTGAAGCTGCAAAAAAAAGAAGTGAACCAATAGAGCACGTCTTATTATATGGAAATTCTGGACTTGGCAAAACCACACTAGCTCATATTATCAGTAAAGAAATGGGAGTAAGCATTAAAGCAACTTCTGGCCCTGCTATTGAAAAAACAGGAGACCTTGCTTCAATATTAACAAATCTTCAATCAGGAGATATTCTATTTTGTGACGAAATTCATCGCCTTAATAAAACAATAGAAGAAATTCTTTATCCTGCTATGGAAGATTTTAATTTAGATATTATTATTGGAAAGGGACCCTCAGCCAGAACACTTCAATTAGAATTGCCTCATTTCACTCTTATTGGCGCGACAACTCATAGTGGACTTATCTCTTCTCCATTGCGTAGCCGCTTTGGAGCAACTTACAGATTGAATTTTTATGAACAACTAGATATCGAAAAAATAATTTCACGTTCAGCAAAAATATTAAAAGTGAATATTGAGAATAATAACACTTTAAAATTAATTGCACAATGTTCTCGTTATACTCCACGTGTAGCTAATCGCCTATTAAAGAGAGTTAGAGATTATAGCCAAGTAAGAGCTAATAATGTAGTTAATGAACAGACAACTAAAGAAGCATTGGAAATGTTAGAAATTGATGAATATGGACTTGAGCCAGCAGATCGTTATATTTTAAAAACAATTATTGAAAAATTCAATGGAGGGCCTGTAGGATTACGAACTTTAGCAGCATCCAGTCATGAAGAACCTGAAACAATAACCGATGTATATGAACCATATTTGCTTCAAATGGGATTTCTTGACCGCACTTTGCGTGGCCGTATAGCTACTAAACTTGCCTATGATCATCTTGGTATAAAATATGACCCAGAAGGAAATAAACTATTCTAGTTATTTATAAATGCTATGGGTGCCAACTGAATGAAGATAAATTGTGTCTTTATTCGCAAATTTAAAAATAATTCTGTATTTATAACCAACAGAAAAAGACCAGAGACCCTTGAATTTTCCAGTAAGTTTATGAGTTTTTAATCTCTTGTCAAAAGTATTTTTAAGGAAAATCTTTTCGTTGTCCTCAATTAAATCCTTAATCTTATTCGGTAGTTTTTTATATTTACGAACAAAATGAGGAGAGTATAAAACTTTCATTAAATTATCTGCTATTTAACTTATATTTATCTTAAGTCCTTAAAAGAATGTAATACTTTGCCTTTACCAGCTTTAAATTCTCGATGACTTTCTTCTAATTCAGTTAAAAGTTTATTTTCTTCATACTCACGTAAAAGAGCACGAAAAAATTCGCTCACGCTGGCATATCTGCCTTTTTTAACTTCTCTTTTAACTATTTTTACCATTTCAGCAGGAAGAGAAATATTAACAATATTACGCATATTTTTATATTTTAAAATTAAAATTTATTTTCGACCCTGTAATAATTTGTAACAATTTATATTACAACATTATCAAAATTAAAATATCTTGTCAAGTATTATGAATATTAACATAATTAAAATTATCTTTTATTTATT
>JAHJQT010000014.1 GCA_018819085.1 Patescibacteria group bacterium | reverse complement strand
CCTAAAATATTTAAAAATCGCATAGATTCCTTTTCTAATGGATAAATTAAACGACAACCATTAATAAAATCACCAGAACCACTCACAATTGCTTTGTAAAATTTTGGCAGTTCTTCCGGTTTAACAGTTAAATCAGCGTCTAAAATCATTAAAATATCGCCTTTAGCCTTACTAAATCCTTTTCTAATAGCATCGCCCTTTCCTTTGCCTGACTGCTTAAAAACTTTAATATCTTTTTCAGAATATTTTTGCTGAATTCTTTTAATTTCCTCAAAAGTATCATCAGTAGAACCACCTTCAACAAAAATAATTTCTGTATGCGAGCCAATTTCAGGAATTCTTTGAACAGCTGATTCAATATTACCCTTTTCATTTCTGGCGGCAATAACTATGGAAACACTTGGTTTTTCTAATAATTTTCTTTTGGAATAAGGACGAACAATAAAATAACGAGTCAAGCAAAGACTTCTTAAAAGAGGAAGTTTAGCAAAATATTGATTAAATAATGTAGAAATTAACGGAATGTATTTAGGGATTAAAAGACGTTCTCCTTTTTTAATAATTTCAAAACCTGCTAAATAAAGTAAATTTTGAATGTCTGAAGAAACAAGCCAATTTTGAAATGATTGAGGTCTTTTAAGTTTTAATTGTTCAGCTATTTTTAAAATTGGCTCCCATAAATAACTATGATAAGTCAAAATAATTCTGGATTTAGAATGAGTCATTTTATAAATCTGTTGAAAGGTTTTTTGAATATCTGTAGAAAAACCAATAAAGTCCAAAGCAATAATATAGTCATATTTTTTTGAAATCTTTAATTTTTTTACTGGGATTTTACCCTTAGAACAATCAATTTTCAAAACAGAAGCATCTTTAGGAACTGAAAACTTCAAGAACTTTTTTATATCTTGATGATAATACTTATTCTTTTCTCCCCATTTATCTTGTTTCATTTTTAATAGTAAGTTTTAAATAAAAATCGTAAATCGCGTAAGCTGCAAAAATAAAAAGAAATGGCTGTAATGGCAAACGCAAGCGAGCCATAGCCACCCAACTAGAGGTAATAAAAAAATAACCAATAATAATTAACATTACTAAACCAATTCTTAAAAATTCTTTTTTTCTAATCATCAAAAATATACCAAAAAAAGCAATTGCGTCAATTAATAACCAAAAAACTATACCTAAAATTCTAACTAAAAATACCTGGTTATTTTTTAAAGAATAAGACAATGTTTGAAGATCTCCCTGGACTAATAAATTTGATATATTAACCGAACGATCACCACTTAAATCAACATGCCAAAAATATAAAATATTCATCCAACCTGAATCGGTAAGAACTGGCAAAGCCTTTATAAGATGCCATTTTAAATAAGAAAAAGGATTATCTTTAATAATTGAAAATGAGATTTCTTTGAATATTGGAATATATTTGTCAACTATAGATATTTCGTTAAAATTTCCCGCGCCCGCTTTTTCAACAGCTAAATTTTTTAAATATTTATCTGCTTCGTCAATTGATAAATCGGTGGTTAAAGACAAAAAACTACGAGTTGTGGCAAGAAAATATAAAAGATGTGTTTGATTAGAAATAGTATAATTACCAAATTGAATTTTATTTCTAATGCACCAAGGCGCGGTTATCGCTAAAAAAACAAGAAGAAAAATAATTAATAATTTGGCTAATTTATATAAAGAAACTTTTCGCCAAAACATTATAGTCGTCATCGCTATAATAGCTGGGAAAAATAAAAAAGCAATTTGCCTAATTAATGCAGCAAGACCCAAAAAAATCGCCGAAAATATAATATATTTCAATTTTTGATTACGCCAAGATAAAGCTAAAAAATAAATTGAAAGCATGAAGAATAAAAGAAAGGGTGTTTCTGACATAACCATATTAGACCAAAAAAAACTAAATGGCTCAAAAGCCATGAAAACAGCCGCCATCATTGAAACAGTATTATTAAAGAACAGACGAGAAAATTTATAAACAAAAACAATAAACAACGCGTACATTATATTCTGCCAAAAAACAATAAAAAGATATTTCGGGATAATTAACCACGATATACCTAAAAGGATTGGATATCCGGGAGCTGGAAAAGAATTTGGAACAAGGGGCAAATTTGAACTAAAATTAGTAAAAGTATGATGGATTAATAAATTAAGACCAGCAGGTAAATACACATCACACCCACCAACAAAACCGCTGTCGCCTAAAACAAAAAAAGCAACAAGCATAAATATAAAACGAGGTATTAAAATTAAAAAGAATAAAACAACAATTATTTTATTTTTTTTAAACCAATTTTTCATTATTTATAAATTTTAAAATATTTTTTACTCTTCTCTCCCAACTATAACTTTGAGCATCTTTATAAGCCTGTATCAAAATTTTATCAGCAAAATTAGTTTCTTTCAATGCTAGCTCAATACCATCTACTAATGTCTGTGGGTTATCTGGTTCAACTAAAATCGCGTTATTTTCATTTAAAATTTCTCTTAAAGAAGGTAAATTAGAAGCAACAATTGGTCGCTGACTAACCATATGACTAAATAGTTTCAAAGGTGAGGTATAATACTTAGAAATAGCTGTTTTGCCACTATTAGGAATAACTAAGACATCAGCTGCTTTTTGATTTATAGGTAAATCAATATATGGTAAATATCCTAGAAAAAAGACATTTGGATATTCTTTTTTTAATTTTTTTACTTGTTCTTCTGTTCCACCGATCATTACTAATATAGTTTCTTCATTAAAAAGTTTTGAAGCTTGTAAAAGAGTGTTATGCCCTTTCCATTTATCAAATAATCCAATATACATAACAATCTTTTTATCTAAAGGCAAATTTAACTTTTTTCTTGCTTCTTCTTTCGAAATATCAATATCAAATTTATCTAAATCAACTCCATCTGGTGCAACTAAAATCTTATTTTCATCTATACATTTTTTTATTAAAGAATCTTTTAATCCGTTAGTAATAACAATAATTGCTTTTGTTTTTTTAAAAACTCTTTTATGTAAAAAGAAGTTTTTAGGAAAATTATGAATTTCGCAAATAAGATTTTTTTTGAAAAAACTTAATAAAAATAAAGTGAAAGAATCACGAGAATAAATAATATCTATTTTTTTGAACAATAAATAAAAAAATACTGAAATAGAGAAGGTTAAACTTTGGATCCAAAAACAAATTCTAGGAATGTTTAAAGGAACCAAATCTAAAGAAAATATTTTTTTTATCTTAAAATTTCTTTTTACATCATAATATTCAAAAATACTTTTTTTGATTTTATTAAATTTCCAAGGTAAAACTAATTCCACTTCTAATCCTTGAATGGCAAAAGCTTCACACATTTTAGTTATTTGAATTCCATGTGCTTTTTCAGTCGGCATACGAGCATTTGCAATATATATTAATTTTTTCATGATTTAAAATAATTTATGCCTGTTTCAATTAAATCTCTTAATTCATTCCAATTTTTAACTTTTTTTAATTTATTCCAGCTTTTTTTAAAAGTATCCTTTCTATTGCTAATATTCTTAACCATAAATGCCTTAACTTTTTCTAATTCTTTTCCTGGCCATTCCATATAAGGAACACTTGGATCTTCACCAGTTATTCTAGATTTTTTACCTCGATAATCACTATTCCAAGAAAAATCATTATCTAAAATATTATTTTCTTTAGCAAATGTTTCCATAGCTGTTCCTGGATAGATTAAAGCAAAACCATAACTAGCAGAAACATTTGAAATTTGATTAAATTCTTTAATTAGATCAACTGTCATTTTTAAATCTTCTAAAGTTTCTGTTGGTAAATTAACAATAAAATTCAAACTAACAATCATGCCTGCTTCTGAAGATAATTGAACTGCTTTTCTAGCTTGCTCAAAAGTAATATTTTTTTTAATTTCTTTTAAAATTCTTAGACTGCCTGATTCAATTCCAAAACTAATTCTAGCGCAACCTGCTTTTCTCATTATTTTAATTATCTCTTCATCAACTGTATTAACTCTCGCTCTGGCATACCAATTAATATCAAGCTTTCTATCTAATATTTCCTGACAAATATTCTTTACATGATCTTTTGATATAGTTAATGTATCATCCCAAAAATTAAAGCCTTGAAAATCATATTCATTTTTTAAAAATTCTAATTCATCAACAAAATTCTTAGGATCACGTAATCTTAAAACTGATTTTGAAAAAGCAGCATTACAACAGAATGTACATAAATTAGGACAACCACGAGCACTAATTACACCAATAGTTCTAAAATCAGTACCATGTATTCTTTTTTGATATTTAGATAAGTCATATAAATGCCATGCTGGAAAAGGCAAATCAGCTAAATTTTGAATAAAAGGCCTATCTTGATTAGAAATAATCTGACCATTATCATCCCTATAGGTAATTCCTAAAACATCTTTTAATTTATCTCTATCAGGCCAAACATCTAATAATTCTTTAGTTGTTATTTCTCCTTCACGTTTAACAACACAATCAATTTCTGGAACTACTTCTAAAGCATCAACATCACTTAATGAAAAATGTGGTCCTCCAACTATGATTATTAAAGAAGAATTTTTTTGTTTTAATTCTTTAATGACTCTAATTGTTTGTAATCTATTATGAGTTGTGGCTGTAAGGCCAACTACTTCCGATGAAAAAGATAAAATCTTTTTAACTGTTTCTTCTTGATTTAAATTCTGACTATGAGCATCAACAATTATTACATCATGACCGGCTTTTTCTAAATAAGAAGCTACATAGCCAATACCAAGAAAAGGCAATCCTGCCATTTCTATTTCTCCTAATGCTCTTGGGGCTGTAGCTAAAACTACTTTCATGTTTTTTTAACAATTACAAAATATCCCAAAGGACAAGGATGCAATCTTTTAATTTTTTTAGGAATTAATTTATCGAATAACATTGCTTTAGTAAAAGCAATTAAACGGATGAAGTTGAAAATAAAGAAGCTGTGCCACAAATGAATTCCAGCTGTAAATCTTTCTCCAAAAGGAATAATTTCAAAATCAGAAAAATTAGCTTTCCATAATAATTCTTCTAGACCTTGAGATGTATATCTTCTAAAATCATCTGGTTCTTCAGCTTCATTAAAAATAAAGGGTGAAGCAATAAATAACTTTCCATCTTTTTTTAAAATTCGATTAATTTCTTTTAATAATTTTTCAGGTTCTTTAATGATATAGATTGCATTAAAAAAGAAAATATTATCAATAGAATTATCATTAAAAGGTAATTCTTTATTTAGATCAACTTTAAATTCACCATCAAGATCAGTTTTAATTAATTCTGAATTGTTTTCAAAAGACCAATATCTATAATAGCTTGGATCTTTACCACCAGCTAAATCAAGACATTTGCCTGTTAAATTCTGACAATGTTTTTGAATTTGCCAATTAAAAAGTATTCGATAAATACTTTTACCTTTAAAAACTTGTTTTATAAAATCAAATGTTTTCATAAGCTTGCTTTAAATTGAATAAATGAAGTAGTTGAATTAATTGATATTCTTTTTAATTTAAATAAATCATCTCCTTTATTTATTTTCCCATTCTCTACTGTTCGACTAGCTTTAAATCCATTATTTTTTAAAATACCTATAATCTCATTATTATACACCCCCCTTGGATAAGCAAAAAATTCACATTTTTTATTTAATCTTTCTTCGATTTCTTTTTTAGAATTAATAATTTCTTCTTTATTAATTTCTTGATGATTAACTGTATGTGGTTGAAAATCAATTAATCCAGATTGATGCATCTCTTGTATTTGCTCCCAATTAAGAATTCTCAATGGAATATTTTGAGAATTATTCATTTCCCTATTAACTAAACCAGTAATTAAGAAAATAGTTGCTGGAAAATTATATTTCTTTAAAATAGGAAATACATTAGTATAATTATCTTCAAATCCATCATCAAACGTTAAAACAACTGTTTTTTTAGGTAATTCTTCATTAGATTCTAATAAATTAACTAAATCAGATAATTTAATAACATTATAATCCCTATTTTTTAAATACCTCATTTGCTTTTCAAACATTTCTGGCTTAACGGTGAAAAAAACATTATTATGAGCTACTGAATGATACATTAAAACAGAAATTCCTTTTTTAGAAGGGAAAAATAAACTAATAAGGGCAAATTCATCTTTGATAATTCTTTTTAAAAACATTCTATTATTCCTTTTAATAGATTATCTAAATTATGATACTCTATTACTTGTTTTCTTAAAAATTTACCTATTTCTTCTAATTGATTACTTTGATATAGATTTAAAATCTTTTCAGCTAAATCCTCTGAATCTTTTTCTTTAAATAATAATTGATCTGAATAAGCTCCAAAATTTTTAAGATAACTATGATTACATGCTAAAACAGGAATCTCACAGGCCATTGCTTCAAAACCAACTTTATCAGGAGCTCCAGTTGGACAAAGATTAACTGATAAATCTGAATTTTGATAGAGTTTAATCGTTTCTGATTGAATAGTACCACCTAAAAGATGAACTTGATCTTCTAATTCTTTTTCCTTAATTAAATTTTTTAATTCATTTAAATATTCTTTTTGTTTTTCCAAAAGAATTGGACCAGCAATATTTACTATTAAATTCAATCTCTTATCTTTTAGAATTTTACTCGCGTTAATTAATGTTTCATAATTTTTAATAGGAGAAATTCTACCCACAGCGATTATTCTTAATTTTTCAGATTTTTCTTTATTTACATCTGGTTTAAATAAATCTGTATCAATTCCCTGACTAATCACCTTTCTTTTAGGACTATCTATTTGAAAACCTCCTTCACTAGAAGTAACTACTTTATTAGAAAATAAATGCATTAATCTTACTCGCCAATTAACAGCCTTATGTCCATAAAAACAAACTATCTTTTTTTTAAAAAATTTAGCATAAGGAGCAATTAAAATCGTATATTCAGGATTTTGATGACAAAAAACTCCATCTACTTGTTTAATAAATTTTAAAACACCTCTTTGAAAATTTATAAATTCTTTTATTTTATTTTTGCCTTTTTCTTTACCTAAAGAAAAAACTTCTACATTATCTGGCAATCCTTCTATATTCCCTTTTTCTAAACAAATAACTTTTAATTCATTTACTTTTTCTCCAAGTTTTTTAACCCAACCATAAGTAAACCCTGCTTGGGCATCATCTTTATCAACTTTTCTTGTTATCATTAATAATTTCATTTAACTAAAAATATATTATATCCAGAAGTTTGTTTTCCTGAAAAGAATTTATCTAAAAACCTAATTAAAGGAATAAAAATTTTAATTTTTCTTAAGGGTGTTAAATTAAAAACTGTCTCTAAATTACCTCTTACTGAACAAGTTTCAATTGATTTAAATTTTCTAAATAAATACTTAATTCCATCTTCAGTATATCTATAATAATCCTTATAAACTCCCTTATGTGCATGATAGGGATATAGAAAAGGAACATAAACAAAACATTTTCCTCCTTTTCTTAAAATCCTATAAATTTCTTTAACTGCTTTTTGTGGTTCAGAAACATGTTCCAAAACTGCTTTACAAATAATAGCGTCAACAGATTCATCTTTTAACGACATGTCACAAACATCTCCAACAATATCAGGATTATATTTTTTTTCTGAATCTAATGTTTTATAATTGCTATTTTTGAAAAGATTTCTATATTTATCTAATCCTTTTTGAAATTTAAAACCACCACCAATATCTAGGATTTCTTTTTCATTAGCAATTTCTCTTATTTTTTTATCAAAAAATTTATCCCATTTAGTCATTTTTTAACTCTTTCCAAAATTTAATTACTTTTTTAAGAATTTTTTCCTGTTTAAACTTCTCTTTAACCATCTTCTTTCCTGCTTGTCCCATCTCTTTAGCCTTCTCTGGATTATTTAATAAAAATAAAATCTTTTTAGCTAAAGCTTCACTATCTCCAATAGGAACTAAAAAACCATTTTTCCCATCAATTACTATTTCTTTTGAGCCTGTAGTATTCGTAGCCACAACAGGCAAACCACAAACCATAGCTTCAATTAAAGTTTTACCTAAACTTTCATTACAAGAGGAAGAAACATAGATATCTGAAGCATAATAATAATTAATCAGTTCTTTTTGTCCTGTTTCCCCAAGAGAATTTAAAATTAAATTATCATCTCCTTTTATTTTTTCTTGAAGACAGATTTTAGCTCCTATTTGGTAAAAAGCTAAATTCCTATATTTTTCGTAGACTAAATTAATTGCTTTAAATAAAGTTGGATAATCCTTAGCTGAAGGATCACGTAATCCAACATTAATAATCATCTTGTGATTTTTGTTTTCTAACTTTAACTTTTTAACTCTTGTACTGTTATATTTTTCAAACTTCTCTAAATCAACCAGTGTTGGAATAATTTTTACTTTATTTTTAGGCACGCCAGCTTTAATTAATTTATCTTTTATTCCTGAACTAACAACCCGGATACCATCTGCTTTGTTAACTAAAAACTTGCTTAAAAACAACAATAACCCATTATACCAAAATAAATGCCACCATCTTTTTGATTTTTTTAACCAATAATTATTTTGCCAAAAATCACCATGAAAATGGATTAATAAAGGAACTTTAAATCTTTTCTTTATAATCCACCCTGTTAATCCAGTTAAAAAAGGATCCTGACAAACAACCAAATCAAATTTATCTGGCCAATAGATACTTCTAATTATTTCATAAGCATTAATAACGTAATTTAATTTAGTTATTGAATTAGTTGGATAAATTCTTAAATTATCACTGATTTTTCTTTTTTTTAGACCTTTTTTAGAAAAGACAATAATATCCAACTGACCTGCCAAATCAGCATATTTTTTATGACGATCTAAAGCATCGCCGCTATTGACGCTTAGTAAAGTTCTATCTGATGATATCATTAAAACTCTCATTTTGTTACAAATCTTTTAGCTAATTTATAATCCCAAGGAAAACTAAAAAACTTTAGTTTCCATCTTAATTTACATAATAAGACAAAAGGAAGTTTTAAAAGCTTATTTGCTTTAATCGTTGATCCTAATGCACTTTTAATTGAATGAGCTCCAAATCTAACATATGCTTCTAATGATTCAACAAAATCTGGATTATCAAGCCATGGAAATTTCTGAACATCTAGATAATTCAATTCACTTTTAACTGTCTCTTCCCATTGATTTAAGGTCTCTGGCTCTTCCCAGCCAGCTTGTAAGCACTCTTGATAGAGTTCTGAGCCTGGATAAGGTCTAAAAGCTTGTGGACCTAAAATTTGAACCTTATTACTTAATTTAACTAATTGATCAATTAGTTCTAATGTTTCCATCATATCGCTTCTTTTTTCTCCAGGCAAGCCAACCATAAACGAATATTGAGGAATAATATCATGTTTTAAACAAAGTTTAGCTGAATTAATTACATCTTCTGGCATAATATCCTTCTTTATTTTTTTTAAAATACGAGGACAACCTGATTCTGCTCCAAAAGATAATAAATAACAACCAGATTTTTTAAGTTTTTTTAAAAAATCTTCATCAATCATTCCTTCTCTTAAGTAATTAGCTCTTACGGTTGTCTCCCAAGGAATAATTAAATCTCTTTCTATTATACCATTAATAATATCTTTTGCTCTTTTTATATCAACAAAAAAGTTTTCATCCCAAAAACGCAATTTTTTACCCTTAAAGCATTCTTTGTTTTTTATAATCTCTAAATCCTTTAAAACTTGTTCAGATGTTCTAGGTCTCCAATTATATTTCAAAATAGCATTAATACAAAAAGAACATTGATGAGGACAGCCACGAGAAGTTAAGGAAGGAATTAAATTAAGATTCTCTAGAATTTCTCTAGGCATTAAATCCCAATTAAAAAGATCTGTTTCTGCTGGATTATGCAATTCCTGTTTATCGTTAACAATTATTTGATTATTCTCTTTATATGCAATGCCTTTAACTTCTGATAATTGCTCATTATTTGCTATTTGATTCATAGTTATTTCACCTTCTCCATAAACAGCAATATCAATTAAGGAATTATCAATTGTTTGCTTTAAAAACAAACTTGGATGAGCTCCTCCCCAAATAATCTTACAATCAGAATTTGTTTTTCTTATCAACCGACAAATATTTAAAGCTTGAGGAATTTGAGTGGTCATAACTGAAATTCCTGCATAATCACAATTTTTTATCTTTTCTTTAATTAATTCTAAATAATCTTTCTGTCTTATGCCGTCAATAATATCCACATCAATATTATGACTATCTAAATAACTAGCAATACTTAAAAGTCCTACTGAAATAGAACTATCATAATTTTCTTTATTAATATTAAAAGGAGGATTAATTAGTAAAATCATAAAAACTTAATTTATAGCTTATTATTTTGCTTTTTTGAAGACGCGTCGGAGCCCTTTAGGGTAAAGCGCGAAAAAAAGTAAAATAATAAGCTATATATTTTCAAAAACTTTTATTGTTTCTTTAACTAAATTATCCCAATTAAATCTCTTTAAATCTTCTTTTGCATTATTAATTAATTTTTCAGCTAAATCTGAATTATCTAAAATTTGAATAATAGCATTAATCCATTGTTCTTTATCACGATAATCAACTAATAGACCAGTTTCTTTATCTTTAATAGTTTCTGGATTACCTCCTGCTTTAGTAGTAATAATAGGTGTTCCTACTTTCATTGCTTCTAAAAGAACATGAGACATTCCTTCATAATTAGTATTTAAAACAAATACATCTGATATTTTCAAATATTCCACAACCAATTCACGACTAACTCTACCTGCAAAAAAAACATGTTCTTCTACATCTAAATCAACAGCTAATTTTTCTAAATTTTTTCTTTCTGGACCTTCACTGATAATAATAAACTTAATATTTTCATATTTCTTAATAAGTTTTGGCATTATTTTAATTAACATATCAACTCCTTTCCAGGGAGTTAAACGTGCATTAGTTAAAATAACTTTGCCAGTAATATTTAATTCTTCTTTTAAATCAACTGTTAAATCATTCTCTATATCTAAAAAATCAATAGAATTATATATCACTTTAATTTTTTCTTCTGGAATACCAATTTTAATAGCTAATTTCTTAAGAAAATAACTAACTACAATAACTTTATCTGAATTCTCTAATATTTTTTTTCTTGCTTTTTTTCGTCTTTCTATCAACTTAGAATATTTATTTGTCTGAAAATCCATAATATCATCAGTTGTCTCTCCCTTATTTAAAGCAATCTCCCAAGCTGAATCGCCAACAAATCTAGTAACTAATTTCTTATTCAAAATCTTTTTAATAATTAAACCAGTAAAACCAGGAGTGTATAAATCTTGATTATATATAATATCTGTTCTGAATCCTAAAATTAATCCTTTAATTAGATAAATAAAGCTCTTAAGAAAAGAAGGCCAGCTATTAGATACTGTTTTAACTGGATAAGGATAATCTTTAGCTTCAGATCTACTACCAAAAGTTAGAACTTTAACTTGATAGCCATAATCAATTAATTCCTTATTAAGCGCTTTTAATAAAGTTGGTGGTCCACCAATGCCTTTTAAAAAAACTCCAGTTAAAATTAAGATTCTTTTATTTTTCATTAATAAGTTTTAAATAGATGGTTTCTATTTGAGAAGTGATGTTATCCCAACTATATTTTTCTTTAACTAGCTCTAATCCATTTTTTATTAAATAATTTCTTAAATTATTGTCTTCTAAAATTTCCTTTATTTTATCTGCAATATCTTGAGGATTATTTGTTCTGCAAAACAAACCAGTTTCTTTATCTTTTAAAAAATCTGGAATACCACCAACTTCTGTTCCAATTACTGGCAAACCACACGCCATAGCCTCTAAAAAAACATTACCTAAGCCCTCTGATAGTGATGGCCTTACAAAAACATCAGTTGAAGCATAATATTCTGGCAATTCATCGTATTTAACTTGACCTTTGAATATAATCTTATCTTCAAGTCCTTTTTCTTTTACTAATTTTTTAAGTTTTTCTTCATCTGGCCCAGTACCAATAATTATTATCTTAAAAGGAAAATGTAAATATTGTCCTGCTTTTATTAAATCATCAATTCCGTTCTTCTTAACTAATCGAGAAACAGTTAATATAATTTTCTCGTTTTTATTTTCTATTTTTTCTTTGGGTCTAAATATTTCTAAATCAACTCCATTAGGAATAACTTCTCCTGTTTTAATTCCATTGCCTATAGCCCAATTATATAAGAAGCTACTAATTGCTTGAAAATAATCTGCTTTTTCAAAAATCTGGTAAAACCATTTTTTAAAAATACCAACTCTTTCTAAAATATGTTCAGGAGTATCTCCTTCTTGTAGAGTCAAAAGCCATTTTTTATTAGGATATTTCTTTTTAAAACGTAATCCCAAGAATCCACCAAAAGAAGCCATAATAGACCAAGTTAAGTTATAGTTGTTTTTCTTTTCTAATTTCTTAGCTTTTATTAATCCTAAAAAAGGCAAAAGATATTTGTCAAAATTAAATCCAAAACCAACCCTATAAATATTAACATTATTAATTCTTTCTTCTTCTTTTAATCCTTTCTGTATTTTTGCAGTAATTAAATCAAACTGCCAACCTGGCAATCTTTTAGTAATCTCATCAACTGCTATTTCAACTCCACCTACTAATGGTAAGTAAGCAGTTGAAAATATTAAAACCTTTTTGGGTTGATTATTAGCCATATATGGTCTAATATACTATAAAATGCATAAAAAATCAATTTTATACATTATAACTAAATCTGTCTGGGGAGGAGCTGCTAAATACGTATATGACCTGTCAACTAATCTTTCAGGTGAGTTTAATATTACAATTGCTGCAGGCCCGTCTGCCGACGAGGCAGGTGGTAAAGGTAAGTTTTTTAAAAAAATCAAACAAGCTGAATTACCATATTATAAGATAAACAGTTTTCAAAGAAATGTTAATATTTTTAAAGAATTCTTGGCTGGATTTGAAATTCTTTCCCTATTTTTTCAAATTAAACCTGATATTATTCACGCTAACAGCTCTAAAGCTGGCGGTATTGTTGGCATAGCCGGATTAATTTACAAACTTTTAATAGGCAAAAAAATTAAATTAATTTTTACAGCTCATGGATGGGCTTTTGCTGAAGATAAATCAAAATGGAAAATAGGATTAATTAAATTATTTAGTAAGATTACTGCTGTATTTTATGATAAAATAATCTGCGTATCTGAATATGATCGTAAAATCGCAATAGAAAATAATATTGCTCCAGAAGAAAAGTTAATTACTATTCATAATGGAATTAATATTAAAAATATTAATTTTCTTTCAAAAGAAGAAGCTCAAAATAAATTAATAAACTTGTCCTCCAAAGCTTTAGCGAAGGAGGGTAAGACCTCTCCGTTAGTAATTGGAACTATTGCAGAATGGACTAGTAATAAGGGATTGATTTATCTTTTAGAAGCAGTTAAAAAAATAAATAAAAACTTTGATCTAATTTTAATAGGTAGTGGTGAAAATCCAGATAAAGAAAAATTAATAAAATTTATTGAAAAAAATAAATTAAAGAATATACATTTAATTGAATTTATTCCTAATGCGGTTAATTATTTAAAAGCATTTGATATTTTTATTCTGCCATCTCTTAAAGAGGGATTGCCTTATACAATAATTGAAGCTATGATTGCAGAAGTTCCTATTATAGCAACTAATGTCGGCGGTGTGCCTGAAATGATTAAAAATAATGTTAATGGTATTTTAATAGAACCAAAAAACAGCCAGATATTGGCTGAGAAAATACTTGAACTTATTAATAGTCCAGAAAAATATCTAGGAATGACGCAAAAAGCTAAACAAAAAGCAGAACAAGAATTTACTTTAGAAAAAATGATAAAAGAGACAAAAGAATTATATTAACTGCCAAATATCAATAATTGGAATATTACTAATTTTTTCTTTTGATTTATCTATTGTAACAACATTAAATTCTATTTCAGGATAGGTCTCAATAAATTTTTTATATCTATTTTTATTAAATTTTCCTGAATTCACCTTAACTTCATAAGCTATCTCTTCTCTAATTATAAAATCAACTTCATGTTTTTGAATAGTTCGCCAAAATTTTATTTCTGAAAAATTATATTTTTCTAATAATTCTCTGTACAAAACATTTTCTAATATTTGTCCTTTATCTTCACGCAAATCAAATTGATCTAAATTTTTCAATAAAAAATTTCTTAATCCTAAATCTAAAAAATAGACTTTTGGCATTTTAGTAATTTCTTTCCTTAAATTTTTATAAAAAGGATGAATTAATCTAATATGAAAAGACCTTTCCATAAGAGATAAATAATCTTCTATTGTTGAACGAGATACTCTTAAAGTTGAAGCAATTTCAGAACTATTAACTAAATTGCCAATTTGAGAAGATAGAATTCTCATTAGATTATAAAATACTTCTTCTTGTTTAATATTAGCTTCAAAAATATCCTTTTTTATATAAGAATACGCCAAATCCTCTAAAACTTCTTTTTTCTGAGATAAATCTGACAAAACAACCTTTGGATATCCTCCATAAATTAAATACTCACGATAATATGAATTAATTTTCTTTTTTTCGGACAAACTAATTTTATTAAAATTTTGCTTAATTAAGTCTTCTTCATTCTTGAATCTTAAAAACTCCTTGAAAGATAAAGTTAATAATCTAAAAATCTTTTTACGCCCCACTAAAGAATCTTTAAATCTACGATCAAGATAAAAAGCAGAAGAACCAGTCGTAATAATTTTTATTCTTCCTCTATATTCATCATAAAAATATTTTAAAAAATTGGTAGGATTATCAAGATATTGAACCTCATCAATCAAAACGTATGTTTTTTTCTTTAAATCAAAAGGAAATATTTTAAAAAGATTCTTAGGTGATTCTTTTAATAAAGCAAGATATTCATAGTCTTCTAAATTTAAAAAATGAACCGTATCGTTTTTTTCTTTAATAAAATCTTCTATTTGATGTAAAATAGTTGTTTTACCTGCTTGCCTTGGACCAACAACTAATATTATTTCATCATTATTAATTTCTTTTTTAATTTTAATAGTCAGATCTCTTATAATGCTCATAAAAAAATAATTATTTAATTCCTAAGCTCATATTATCAGATATTATGAGCTTGTCAAGAGCATATTATCCACAAACCTTATTTTTTATTAATCAGTCGTATTTTCCATCTAAAATATCTTGAATAAATAATTCTGACTGCTCAGCATAATTTCCACCGAATTCTTTAACTTTTCCAGCTATTTCTATAGCTTTTTCTTTTTCTCCTAAATTAGCATAAGACAAAGCTAAACTAATCCAATATTCTGGATTATTAGGAACAAGAATAGTTAATTCTTCATAAAACTTTAACGTAAATTCATAATTCTCTGAACGAATAGCTGAATTAGCCATTCTTTCTAATGCCTCAACTCGACGATAATCTATTCCCATTTCATCCATTTTATCTAAATAAGATTGAACTTCTTCTCCTCGACCAACCGTGAATAGAACCATCGCCATGTTAGTATATGATTCAATTACTTTATCTTGTAAATCAATCGCTTTCTGCATATTGCCTACTGATCGATTAAAAAGCTGTATTGTTTTTTCTGTTTGTCCTAATGACTGGTAATATTTACCCAAATAAATTTGTGTATAAGCAATTTCATAATATATTTGTGGCCTAGTAGGACTTAACTCAAGCGCCTTATATCCCAATTCTAGCGCTTTATTTAAACGCTCAACATTAAATTGATATGTCTTATTTAAAAACCTCATAAACATTAAATAATTACGTGTATTAAGAGGTTTTTCTTCTATTTGCTTATCAAATTCTTGTTCTACTTTTATAGCTGCTTGATTTAACCAACCTTCATCTGTAATTTGAGGGTTGCCAACTAATCCAGTTACAAATTCTCCAAAATGCTGACGATATTCCTGATTATTAGCTGTTTCTCTATCTAAAACATTAATAAATTGAGAATAAGCGATTTTGTAATCTCCCTGCTTTGCTTCAATTAAAGTCTTAATAAATTCCCTATTAGCTGACGCCGGTATTATATTAAAACTAAATATTATAGGGAGAAATAAAATAATTCCCAATGTTAAGTAAATTAAATACGGTTTTTTTGATTTTGAAAAATCATCAAAATATGAAAGGCAAAATTGAGACATAAAAGCCAGAACTATAAATAAGGGTATGTATGTAACTAATGCTTCAAAAATAAACATGTTCTGTATAAAATACGCCATTATAATCAAAGTAAAAATAACTGGAATAAAATACCCACTAGATGTTTTGTTTTTATGAAAATATTTCCAGAGTAGAATTAAAGGAAGAAGTAGTAAACTTAAATATAATAATAAGCCAATTAAGCCACCTGTGATTAATCTATCAAAAATCATATTATGAGCCCTATCAAACCAAACTACTGAACCAGCTTTTCTATAAATTACTGGATTAAAATTTTTATCAAATACCTGATAGAAATTTTCATATCCATAACCAAGTAAAGGTTTTTCTTTAAATCCATTATAGGCCCCTTTCCAAGTTACCAAACGATTTTCAGCTGTAGTATCGCTAATAGAAATATTAGTTAATCTCCTCAAAGCATTGTTATTATAAACCCAATCAGATTTTTTATTTAAAAATACAAAACCAGTAAAAATGATTGCTAATAACAATACAATAATACCAGAATTTCTAATTAATTTATTACTTCTATATCTAAAAAAAACAAGGTAACCAATAAAAACCATCAATGAGAAAGCTAAAGATATAATTCCACCACGCGTTAAAGTGTTAAATACAATAAATATTTGCAAAAAGATTCCTATAATATAATAGTAATTTAAATATTTATTTTTCCTTAAAAATATCAAAAGAATCCCAAAGAAAATATTAAAAACTAAATAACCCGCAACATAACCTGCATTTCCAATAGTAGCTGTTATTCTTGAACCACCAGAAGACGCTACAATCCAGTTATAACCCAAATATTGACCTAAACCTATTAAACTAACTAACAAACTGCTAAAAAAAGAGGTTTCAAAAAGAAACAGCCAATCTTTTAATTGACGTAAAAATCCAGAAAGAATGAATAAATAAGCAAATAGATGTAATAATAGAATAATACCTTCACTTCTTTCATTATTACTCCAGAAACTAAAATAAAAGCTATCAGCTAAAAACGAAGAAATAGAAACTACTATAATATATAGAAAAGATATAATAAGAACTAAATTTATTTTAGGTCTATATTCTTTTTTAATAACAGCTAATCCTAAGAAAGCCAAAAGCATCACTTCAATAATAATTTTAAAAATCAATGTTTTAGGAACAATAAAAGGAAAAAAATAACTCCCATCAATAATTAGAGGAGTAAAAGGAATAGCAATTAAGCCAATCCAGATGATG
>JAHJQT010000013.1 GCA_018819085.1 Patescibacteria group bacterium | reverse complement strand
TTAAGTTTAAGTTTATTATTAATTAAATCAAAATCTGTTTTATTAATTACATTAGCAACTATTTTGGTTTCTTTTTTATTTTCTTTTGGATTTAAATTAGAATATTCAGCTACTTTATTATTAGCATTTCTCTTTTTTGTTTTCGGATCATTTAGGATTATTAATGAAAAAGAAGTAAGGATTAAATTTAAAGTAATAAGAATTCTTAAATACGGGCTTCCTCATATTTTAACAGGGTTTGCAATTATTATAGCAATTGCTTATTATTTTTCTCCATTAGCTATTAAAGGAGAGAATAGGATAGAAATTCCTCGCCAATTATTTGATATTACTATTCAGCCAGTTATGGATACTTTAGAACTGCCTAACAATGAAGAATTTACCGATATTCTTTATATCACAATCAATCAGGAAATAAATAAACGCAGTGAAGCATATAAGGATTATTTATCAATAGGTTTTGCTTTTGGAATATTCTTTGCTATAAAAGTTATTAGTATTGTTTTTATGTGGTTTGTTCTTATAATAACTTGGATAATTTTTAAATTTTTAAGATCTTCAAATGCAATTAAAATACAAGAACAATCTGTCTTAAAAGAAGTTATTGAAATATAAAAAATGAATAAAGATTACTATGAATTATTAGGTATTTCTAAGAATGCTTCTGAAACTGAGATTAAAAGAGCATATAGGAAATTAGCTTTAAAATATCATCCAGATAAAGCACCTGAAGACAAAAAAAAAGAATACGAAGAAAAGTTTAAAGAAATAAGCCGAGCATACGGTATTCTTTCTGATAAAGAAAAAAAAGCTCAGTATGATCAATATGGTGAAGCATTTGATCAGGGTCCCGCAGGACAGGGCTTTTCTCAACAAGATTTTCATTCTTTTCACGATGCCTTTGGAGGAGCAGATAATTTTGAAGATTTAGGTTTTGGTAGGATTTTTGAAGAAATATTTGGTAACAGGGCAAGAGCTGGAAGAAATAAACAACAAGGGCAAGATCTTGTTGTAGATGTTGAAATAGATTTAAAGGATGCTTTTCATGGTGTTAAAAAAGATATTGATTTGAGGAAAATGGTAACTTGTTTTAAGTGTAATGGTAAGGGAGGTAAGAAAATTAAAAAATGTTCTGTTTGTAACGGAAGCGGATATGAACAAATAAGAAATGGGGGATTGTTTGGTATGTTTATTCAACAAAGACTTTGCTCTAAATGTGATGGACGTGGTGAAATTTCTGAAGAAAATTGTCCAGAATGCAGAGGTCAAGGTAGAATAAAACAACCTACTAAAATTGAAGTAGATATTCCTGCTGGTATTGACAATAGACAAACATTAAAACTAAGTGAACAAGGCAATGCAGCTCTTTATGGCGGAGAATCAGGTGATTTGTATGTTAATATTCATATTAAACCGCATAAATATTTTCAGCGTCAAGGAGATGATTTAATTATTAATTTAGATATTAGCTTTTCTCAAGCTACTTTAGGAGATAAAATAGAAATACCCACATTAGAGGATAGTATTATAAAATTGAAGGTTCCAGCTGGTATTCAACCTGGAGAAATGATAAAATTAAAAGGGAAAGGAATGCCACGATTATATAACAAAAGTAAAGGTAATTTGATAGCTAAAATTCAAGTAGTTATTCCAAAAAAAATATCACGTAGACAGAAAGAAATTATTGAAGAATTAAAGGAAAATTAAAATTATGGCTATTCGAGATTTTTTAAATAGTTTTCATTTAGGATCAGCTTCTGGTTGGGATTTATTTATTATCCTTATTTTTTTAATTGCTGTTCTTATTTATGGATTTTTTCTTGGAAGAAATAGAATGATTGTTTTGCTTTTGAGTAGTTATTTTTCCTTAACTATTGTTCAGGCAATACCATGGGATAGATTGAGTTCTTTGGGATGGCTTGGTGTTGGAGAAGAACCATCTTCATCTTTGAGAATATTAATTTTTCTTGGCATTATTTTATTATTCTATTTTCTAGTTCCGCGTTCAGTTCTTAGTTCTACTTTAAGAATAAAAAAAAGAGGAAATGCGTCTTGGATTCAGTTATTTATTTTAAGTATTGTTCAAGTTGGCTTATTAGCAATGGTTATTCTTTCTTTTTTACCAAGTAAAATTACAAATAATTTAAATTCTTCAGTTAAAAAAATATTTATTGGGCCAGAAGCTCAATTTGTTTGGCTTGTTTTACCAGTCTTGGCAATGGTTTTAATCCGAAGAAAAAAGAATCTTGAGAAAAAATAGAAAGATAAAAAAGATAAATAAGGAATAGGACGCTGCCTTGAGAGCTACATCCCTTACGCTCGGAGGGCGGAAGGGTGTACTCGTCAAGGCGTGTCCTATGAATGTCTTTAAGAAATCCCAGGCACGGCCTTATTCGCACAACCTTGCTTCTGCAAGGATGTAGCTCTGTAAGGTCATGCCTGTCCATCTTTCTAAGGCACGTCTATTCCTACCATGCCTGTCTATCTTAGCTTATTCCCATTTTCTTGATTTTTATTAAAATTTAGGTTAGATTAATTTTACGCGCCGTTAGCTCAGTCCGGTAGAGCAGCTCCCTTTTAAGGAGACGGTCGGGGGTTCGATTCCCTCACGGCGCACTTTTTATTGTTGTCAATCAGTTAAAATGTCGCTCTAATCTTTCATCAGAATGTCGTCTGAAAGAAAAAAAATAAAAGCAATTTTAATTAATTAATTTTAAATTCTTGAATAAATTTAT